>CAYTYD010000207.1:0-5996 GCA_964441555.1 uncultured Phycisphaeraceae bacterium
AATCCCCGTCGTGGCAGGGTTGCGCGTTTCAGTCAGAATGTGAGATCGATCTGCCGGCAGCATGGAGTAAACCGTAGTCGAGCGTGCCTCAGGATGACAATTCACGCTACTTGGGAATCAGCGTCGTTCCGATCGTGCGATAGAAATCAAGAGATTGCTCGAGACCTCCCGATCGAGATCGAATCGGCCACAGCCGCGCATGCTCCTGCATGATGTGCTGAAGCTGCGGCATCAGTGCTGCGATTTCTCCAGACGTCGCGTTCGGCTTCCGCCTCAGAATCGACCGTGTCAGCGCCAGCGTTGCGCAATCCAGTGTGTGCCCCAGTTCATCTCGGATCAAAGCCGATGCGTTGCTCTTCCCCAGCTTCACGCGGCAGTCGTGCAGTCGCTCCGCCGCCTCATGCCACATCCCCAGCGGAGCAATCTTTACCCCCTGATCCCATGGTTTATTCAGATCCGCAAACAACGCCGATTGATTCAACAGCCGCGGCGCGGGCTTCGGATCATTCGGCCGCGTCAGCTTGCCCGCGATTTGCCGAATCGGGTAGTCAATGTTGCCGATGTCGTGCACCAGATCCGCAATCCCGCCACTCGCATCGCCATACGCCCATTCTGAAATCAGGGCATTCAAATCTTCAGTGGATGCTTCCGGATTCCACGCCGCCTGCGCTGCTCGCGCAATCCCCAGCAATGAAATCGGCCAGGACTGATGATGCCCGCGATCTCCCCAGTCTGTGATCAGGAATCCATCTGCGACTGCTTCAATATCAGCTTCGGCGGCGCGGCGGATATTCTCAAGCGATTCTGTACTGCGGCCCGTGATGCTGCACCACGAACTCGTCCCCGGACACACCCATGTCTGCATCCCTCGACTATTGCATTCCCACGCCCAATGGAAAAACTGCGAATCTGGTTCATATCCCCAGCACAATGCAATCAGGTCCTGCGGCAGTCGATCCAGAGTCTCTGGGTCATGGAGCGCTATGTCGGCCCAGAACGCTGGCCGTTTCCCAACGTCTCGCGCTATTCCGCAGACCTTGTTGACAAACTCCGCATACACCGCATGCCGCCCCCGTGCCTGCACCGCATCGCGCGAGCGGCCAAACCCCACGTCATATGTCTCATCGCAGCCGATATTCACAATCGGGCTTGAAAAGTTGGGGCACAATTGCGTGAGTAGATCACGCACGAAGTCCACTGATTTCTCATCCGTCGGGCACAGCGAGAACGGCCCTGAGCGTGGCCACACATCAAACATCCAATCCCCATGCGTCTCCGCAAGGTGCTGATACTGCGGCATTTTCAACCAGTGCGCCAAGTGCCCAAAGCAATTCTGGTTCGCTGCCAGTGCCATCCCCTTGCTCTGGCAATACGTATCCAATCGCTGAATCTCACTCGATGTGAGTGGTGACCAGCCCCGCCACACATCCTCATGCCCTGCATAGGCAAAGGTGTGCTCCGTATACAACTGCAGGTGATTGAACTTCAGCGAGGCGAGGAGATCGATGATCTCAAAGAACTCTCGCATTGTGGGAATACGGCACCGCGACACATCCAGCATCACGCCGCGCTTCTCGAATTCCGGCCAGTCGCTGATATCCATGCACGGGCACACATCTGTATATTGCGCGAGCAGTTGATTCAGTGTTGCCCTCGCTGCAAACTCACCTTCTTTGTGTGTAACCCAGCAATCAATCTGATCTCCAATGACCAGACTATACATGCCAGGCGTCGTGACGCCGTCGCCGTGAAATCGAACTGAACGTAGCTTTTCGGAGAAGTCAGCACACACGCCTTCTTTACGAGTCAGGAATCGCGGCTTGGGAAACAGGACCGGCTCTTCATCAGGATGGCGACGCTTCACTTTCATTTGATCTTGAATGCCTCCATGTACGACACCACATCCTTGGCCCGCGAACGAACCGATCGATCCGGATCGGTGGCGGCGATCTTCTGAACGATGTCACCCAATGGGGGAAATGGAATCTTCCCCTTCGTGACCAGCGCCCGGTTTGCTGCTGCTCCCACTCGATCAACTCCAAAAAGACGCAGCTCCGGATCAGCATGCGCAAGTGCCATCGCCAGCACATCGGGCGGCACAACACCCCAGTCAAATCGGTGCGAGTAGTCGCCTCCCTCATACTGCAACTCTCCCAGCACCCACTCTGCCCGCAGTTTCAAATCGAGCGATGTCGTATTCGCTCGCATCCTCGCAATCGAGTCCTTCTCGAGTTCTGACAGCCACCCCTCGTCATGCGAAAGTCCACCCGTCTGCACATAAGACTCGTGCGCAAGTTCCGCCAGAGGCACCAGCTTGACCAATTCCTCCGGGGTGATGGGGCCGGTCTTCTCGAGCGCCGCTTCCGCCCATTGCCGCACGCAGTTGTTCACTTGCTGCTGCCACAGTGCTCTTTGCCACGCGTCACGAGAGTCGCGAAGCCTCGAATCCGGCGTCGTCGCGGCAAGCTCGATCGGAGTTCTCGGAATGCCCCGATACGGCTCCGCCATGCGCACCGCCAACCGCAGCGCAAACCGCGGCACCTTCTGCGTCCAGGGTGCGGGAATCGCAACCCAGATCCATCCCGCCACCAAGACACCCATCGCGACACCCGCCGCTCTGAATACCCGCGTGTGTCGCCGCGGCTGATACAGCTCTTTCTCAATCCGAACCCGAAAGCCGCATTCCGGACACGTTAGGTCTGCCGCCCCATCCATCGAATACCAGCACTTCTGACAGCGTTTCAGATCGCTTCTTCCATCTCCACGATGTGCCCACAGCATCACCATGAAGAGGATCCACACGCCCAGCATCGGCAGCAGCATCAGCATGACGATTCCCCCAAAAGCGACTCACGCCAGCAGCACCACCTCACGCTGGATCGAGCTTGTGACCCTTGCCCCAAGCGTCGGATGCGTGTGCATGTTGATCTCCGAGCGAATTCCAAAGTCCGGGTAATACACCCCCGGCTCAATCGTGAATCCGATTCCCCCGATCAATTCGCGCGTGTCGTGCGTCTCCAGATTGTCGATGTTCACACCCACTCCATGCACCTTCGGCCCCGGGCTCAAGGAGTGCCCCGTGCGATGGCGAATCCCATCCTTGAATCCCCGCGCGACAATTGTGTCGTAGCAGATCTTGTCCACTTCCCATCCCTGCAACATTCTTCCCGTCTTGGCCGAATCCATCACTAGGTTCATCGCGGCATCGCGTCCCGCCAGCACGGCATCAAACGCCTTCTGCAACTTCTCTGGAACCGTGCTGCCGCAATAACCCGTCCACGTGATGTCGCTGAAAATATTCTCTTCTCCCGGGACTCGTGCCCACAGGTCAATCAGCACCCAGTCCCCTTTCTTGAAGGTCGATGGGTTCTCCTTGCTCACTTCAAAGTGCGGATCGCCGGCGTGGCCGTTAATCCCGACAATCGGCGTATCGGCCGTGTCGAGGCCCTCTTCCTTGAAGCGATTCATAATGAATTGCTGCACCTGATATTCGGTCGTCGCCGTGTTCGTGCTCAGAGCATGGCGGATTTTTCCAAACGCCTCCTGCATGATCGTCGCGCACGCCTTGGAGGCCCGTTCATGATTCGCCGTCGCCGCCTCATTCCATCTGGCGATGCACATCTGCACTAGGTTCGCCGACGAGGTCACATCCAATCCCAGTGAGCGGATGAATTCCACCGTCCCCGCATCCACGATCGACACCACCGGCAGCATCGCCCCCGGCGCATACTCCATCGCCACCCGCGCCCACTGCGCACAGTGCCGCGCCAGCGCAGCGCGGAACTCCTGCCACGAGAGATACACCTCGCGTTTGATCGGCGCACTCCGCAGCACGCTGTCATCAATTGCATGCACCAGCAGCGTCGGCTCCCCCCGCGCAGGGATCACCAGCACCACCCGCCGCGTCGTCCAGTACGATTTGCCCAAGAGCGCGGTCAGCACCGAGTTGTTGCCGCGGAAATCATGCACCAGCCACGCATCAATCTTGCGTGCTGTCAGAGCGGTTTGAGCAATGGAAAGCCATTCAGGTGTTGATGTGGACGTCATGCCGGATCATTGGCCCTCACGTCGCCAGCCGCGCACGAAAAAGCCCGCCCCGATCGACAGGGCGGGCAGTGTGAAATCTCGAAATAAGCCCGGACCTTCAAGTGCCTTGACAGTCAATCAGGCCCGATCACGCCATCATTTCGTGCTTCCCAGCATCTCGATCGTCTTCTTGGGATTGATCACAAACCGTCCCTCATAACCCGTCATCGGGTCCGCACCCTTGCTCATCAGTTCAATCACCTGCGGCACGGTCAGCGTCGGCTTGAGCGCAAAAAGCTTTGCCGCTAGGTTCGCGGCATTCGGCGACGCCATCGAAGTCCCGTTGAACTTCATCCGCTTTCCACCCGGCACATAGGAATCCACTTCAAACCCGTTGGCATACAGCTTCACACCCTTGCCAAAGGTCGTGAACGAAGTCGGCTTGGCCGCCGAATCAATCGCGCCCACCGTCAGCATGTTGGGGAGTTTCAGGCCGCTGGGAATCAACTCCGCGAAATCGTTGTCGTTGTCGCTGTTTCCCGCCGCGCAGATGAAGAGAATCTCAGGGGCTGACCGCATCGCCCGCTCCAGACCTTCCTTCTCAATATTGAACAGCTTGCGCGACATCTCCGCCCGCTCTTCCGTGCTCTTGCCGATGCCGCACTTCTCCAGCGTCGTTTCAATGTCCTTGCGGCTGCCGCCCCACGACATGTTCACCACCCGAACCTCAGCCGCCTTGAAGTAGTTCACGGTGTCGATCGCCGCCTGCGCGGTCTTGCGAGACAATTCCTCCGACGGCGGCACCTGCGGAATCTCCTTGTAATCAAACGTGATCCGCGCGGCCAGAATGCGTGCAAATGGATTCCCTTCGCTCGCGATTCCCGCAACGTGCGTGCCGTGGGAGTAGTTTCCATACAGACCCAGATCCTCCAGGAATGGAGAAATCTGATCGCGCTTCAAGGTCTTGATGTACGTGCGGAAACCATCCGCTTCCTTGCTCTCGATGCCAGACTGCACATCTCCCAGCCCCTTCATGTTCCCTTCCATCAGGTTCAATGGGCTCTTGAGCTCCGAAATTGGGTGCAGCACCTCCGGCACCTTGTTGGCCTTCAGGTCATACGCGATGCCGTGCACATCATCCACAAACCCGTTGTT
The DNA here is from genome assembly GCA_964441555.1 of uncultured Phycisphaeraceae bacterium. Lineage (GTDB taxonomy): Bacteria > Planctomycetota > Phycisphaerae > Phycisphaerales > UBA1924 > F1-120-MAGs238. The sequence goes on from CAYTYD010000207.1 coordinate 5,182, forward strand.
GTCATCATCCTTCCCGTTCACAGTCTCGCGCGGGTTTGTCCACGCCTGACCCGTCTTCTCAAAGATCGGCATGTCCACGCCGCTGTCCCACACCGCGATCGTCACCGGCTTTCCCGCGGCAGTGGGGGGAATCGTCACCAACGTCGGCGTCCACGTATCCGCGCGCTGCGTCGGGTTCGCCGCCAGAATCTCCCCATACACCTCGGCCATCTTGGGCATGATCGGCAGCATGGTGTCCAGCGTCACTCGCGCGCCGATCAGGCCGTTGGCCAGATCGCTCGACAACACGCCCTTCTGCTGCTCCACCACGGGGTCAAGCTGCCCCGCGATGCTTCCCATCAACAGTTCCTTGTTCACAATCTGCGCCCGGCCCCGCGCGCTCGTCAATTCCTCGCGCACCTTCTCAATCGGCAGCGCACCCACGTTCTTCTTCAAGGTGTTCTTGAACTCGGCATCAAACGCCGCCGTTCCCGGAGCCCCCGCACCCTTGCCCGCGGCAAAGGCGCGAATCACCTGCCCGCTCATCATCTTCTTAGATTCCTTGGTCTCCAGCGCACGCACCATGTTGGCGTACTTCACCGCCGAGGTCGTGTCTCCTTCAAACATCGCGATCTGCTGCAAGAGAGCGTAATAGCCGGAGAGGGTCGTCGGGTCCTTGATGTCATATGTCGCCAGCGTCGCCAGCGTGTCCGCCTTCACCTTGGTGACAAACTCCTTGAAAGGCGCATCGGTCACCAGAAATTCGCTCGCCTTCCCCGAGATCGTGTACGTGTGGCGGGGAAGATCATCCGCCGTCTTCACCGCGATCTTGGCAG
>CAYTYD010000208.1:0-4973 GCA_964441555.1 uncultured Phycisphaeraceae bacterium
CTGGCTGAAATCAAGTTCATCAGGATTCTCAAGGAGTATGCATCATGAAGAAGTTTGCAGCAATCGGTGTGTTGGCGGTCCTCGCTGGCGGTGTCATGGTCGCAGGTGGGATGGGGCGCAACAACGAATCGGTCGCAGCTTTAGAAGCTGTGTCCACCACAACTCAGGCAGCTGGTGCGTTTGACATTGACGCTGTTCACTCAACCGTCATCTTCCGCATCAAGCATCAGAACGTTGCCTTCAGTTACGGCCGCTTCAACAAGATGTCAGGTTCCTTCCACATCGATGCCACCGATCCCGCCAAGAGCAGTCTTGATATCTCAGTTGACGCCGCAAGCGTGGACACCGCCAACACCGGCCGCGATAAGCACCTGACGGGCAATGACTTCTTCAGCGTGAAGGAATATCCCGCCATCACGTTCAAATCGACCACTTTCGCCAAGAAGTCTGAGGGCGTCTACACGGTCACCGGCAAGCTCTCATTCCACGGCAAGACCAAAGACATCACCGTCGAGGTCGCCGACACCGGCAAGGCACCCGGCATGAAGGGTGGAGAAGTCGCTGGCGTCGAATCCACATTTACGATCAAGCGTTCCGAGTTCGGCATGGACTACATGCTCAAGGGCCTGTCGGATGACGTGACGCTCACGGTTGCGCTCGAAGGCACGCGCAAGTAAACTCCGAGGGTCAATCTCCTCATTTGCTCTCTCCTTCGGGGCCTTGCGTGCGAAAGCGGTGAGGCCCCTTTCTTTTGATCTTCTCTTGTAGAGGTCTGGAATGGATCGAGAAATTGTCATCCAACTGTTGCGCGGCATCATTCCCGGTGCGTTCGTCGGTTTCGCTTTTGCCTTGGAGCTCTATCGAAGTGAGTTCTCCAGGCCGGCAGATCAACCATCCCCTCGCCAGGTCGCCACTCCCATCCTCATGGCGCTGACGCTCGTGGGTGTATTCGCTTTCGCCTTTCCATTGCGGGTTCCATCCGGGCTCTTTGATTGGTTGGGCTGGCTCCCCGTGTTGCTTGCATTGATTGGTGCTGGCTTCGTCCTCTCGCCATGGCGCATTGCTGGCGCACTGGTCGCCCTCTTTGGTGTCGCTCTCGCCGTGCTCTTTGCGCCCCGGGCTGAGTGGTCTGGTGCGGATTGGAAAAACGCGTTCCTTTCGGTGGCTTCTGTCGTCGGTGTCGGCGCGATCTTTCACCCCGCATGGCGAAATCGCCCTCTCCTGCTCTTGACCATCGCCACCATCGCCGCGGCCGGAATCAGCCAGGTGCTGGTGCTCGGTTTTCACGCCCTCAAGCTCGGCCAGGTCGCCGGCATCGGCGCCAGCGTCCTTGGCGGCTTGACTGCCGCCACGTTGCTCATGGTCTGGAAATGGCGGGCGAATCCGCACGTCGCACCCGTCGCCGCCATCCTCTTGTTGTATGCCGCCGCAGCACTCGCTCAGGCACCCATCGTGACAGACACCAAGCTCGATTGGGTTCTGCTCTTGCTTCTGGCATCCGTGCCTGCGGTCGCCACTGGGGCGATGATCGTGTTGGCAAAGCGCCGCAACCTCATCCTGTGGATCGGCACGCTGCTGGCCGCGGGCGCACCCATCGTGATCGCCATGCTCGTCGTGCTGCTGACACGCGAGGCGAATCCATCCGGGTATTGATGCTGTCGATCTTTCAGCGTGATTCTGGCTTCAGATGCAGGTCGAGGAATCGCAGCATCTTCTCCTCAAGGTTGATGGTCACTCTCGGGTCCGGCACCATGTGCGTGAAACCGGCCAAGGGCAGAAAGTCAAAATCTCGCCCACTCTTGAAAAGCTCACCACTGAGCTTCAAGGAGTGCATGAAGTACACATTGTCATCCGCCGTGCCGTGAATGAGCAGCAATGGCCGCTTCAGATCCTTGGCAAACGTCATCACGCTGCTCGCGGCATAACCGGTCTTGTTCTCCTGGGGTGTGCTCATGTAGCGTTCGGTGTAGTGCGTGTCGTAATCGGCCCAGTCGGTGACTGGCGCACCCGCGATGCCGCAGGCATACACATCCGGTCTTTGCATCACAGCCAGTGCCGAGAAGTATCCACCGAAGCTCCACCCGCTGACGCCCACACGCGAAAGATCCATCTGCGGCACTTCCTTGGCCAGTGCCTGCAGCGCATCCACCTGATCCGCCAGCGGCACATCGATCAGGTTTCCCTTCACCGCGCGGCTCCATGCTCTTCCCCTCCCTGGTGTGCCTCGATTGTCGATGCTGACGACAATGTATCCCTTGTCTGCCAGCCACTGATGCTTCAAATACGCCCCCGCCGTCGAGTGCACGGTGAGCGCTGTCGGCCCTGCATACACCTGCGCTACCACCGGGTACTTCTTGCTTGCATCAAAGTTTGACGGTTTGACAACTGCGGTGTAATACTCGCGACCTGCTGGAGCGGCCCCCTTCACCACCATCACTTCCGCTCGGGGTGTGATCGGTGCTTGCTCATGTACGGATCGCAACTGTCCAACCACCGTTCCATTCCGCAACACCTCCCACGTGTCGGGCCTACCTGATTCCAGCCACGACGAAGTCCGCACCATCGTCGAAAAATCGCGGCTGATGCTCGTGCCAAATCGGCCAACACCGCGCGTCAGTTGCACCCGTTCGCCCTTTCCGATGGGCAGCATCACCGAATGTGATTGCGTCGGATCTGTCGATGCCGACACCAAGACGCTTTGTCCATCCTCACTCACCGCCGTGATCCCACCCAAACCCATCTCCGGCTCATTCACCGCGCGAATCAACGTGCCATCGATCTTGCGATGCTCGATCACCCAGCCCGCTTCCTTCTCACTCAGCCACAGCAGCGTTCCATCCGGCAACACCCGCGGATTTCCGCCCGCCAACTCCAGCCACGCGTCGTCGCGTTCACGCAGGATCTCACGGGTTGTCCCTGTCGCATGATCCACTGCAAGGAGCACTTGCTCGGTCTGGGCCCGATTCTGCACCAGGATCATCAAAGGGGCATGTTCTTTCCACGTCACCCGCGCCAGATACGGGTACTTCTCCGCATCCCACTGCACCCGCACCGCCGCGCCCGTGCCGTCACACCGCCTCACTTCCAATCCAACCACCGCGTTCTTCCCACCCGCGCGTGGATAGGGCCACGTCTCTGGCTCATGGGATGGATCAGTCGGGTCGGCGATGTGAAACAACTCCATCCTCGCCGTATCGGTTTTCTGCACAGCCACCAGCGAAGCATCCGGACTGAACCACGTCCCGTGATCGCGGTCCATCTCCTCTTGCGCCACAAACTCCGCCTGCCCATACGTCACAGTGGGGGAGTCCGACTTGGCCACCACCGTCTCCACACCCGTCCGCAGATCCGTCACATGCAGATCATTCCCGCGGCAGTGCGCCAACTTGCTTCCATCCTTCGACACCTGCGGATCAAGTGCCGCTTGCTTGCTGGTGCTGGTGATCTCACGCACCTTGGCTGTCGCCCGCTCCACCAGGAACAACCGCCCCGAAAGTGAGGTCACGATCGTGTTTCCATCTTCGGTCAGCGCGTATCCCGCGATTCCTCGCGCTGTCTGGCGCTGCCGCTCGCGCCGCGCCCGCTCTTCCGGTGACAGATTCTCCTCGGCCCCTTGCAAAATCTGCTCTGCAGTCAGCAGCACCCGCTCTTGCCCACTCGCCACATCAAACTCATACAGCGTGTGCACGAAACTCCGTGCTTCCGACCGCAAAAACAACACCTTGCTCCCATCAGGCGTGATGCGGATTGAACCCGGCCGTCCCAACCGAAACCGGTTCGTCCGCGCCCACGCATCCAGAAATGGATCAACTGCCGCCGCCCCCGTCGTTGCCGCTTGAGATTCCCCCTTTGGCGCAGATGTGGCGCAGCCAACCAGTGGCAGCATGGTGATGACAGCAGACAGCAGAAGAGTGCCAGCAGAGCGTTGATTCATGCTCAGAGAATAACCCAAGTCGGACCGTCCCGGAATAACCGAACCTCGGACGTTCCGACTTGAGGAGTTTTGGGACTTCCCAGCAAGTTCCGGGCAAGTTCTCGGGTCACCCGGTCGATTCTTGCCTAGGGGAATAACGCGGGATCCGCTATGTCAAACCTGAAACTCACCGATCACATCGAGCCCAAACATCCCGAGCGACGCCACACACCGCGTCTCGCCGTCGATCGCCCGGCCAAGGTCTTCTGCCCCCTGACGCGCCGCTACTACGCCGCGAGGACGCTGGATGTCTCGCGTGGTGGGGCGATGATCAGCATCTCCACGCCGCGAACCCTGCGCGCTGGTGAAGTGCTCGATGTGGCCATCTGCTGGGATGAACGCGCGGTGATTCCGCAGACTTCACTGGTCAAAGCCCAGATCAGCCGCGTCGCGGCACGCATCGGTGATCATCAGGCCGTGGGCGTGCAATTCGCCGATGAGATTTCTTTGCAGCAGGGCTTGACGGCGGCGGCGTAATCACACCTCGTTTGCCCATTGACGAAATCTTGATTCCAGGTGTGTAGCGATGTCTCCAGCGCGCCAGTTCATGGCTTGAGGATCGACGAGTTCCATGAAGCGAACGGCGCTCCGGCTCCGAGTCCTCAGCGACTCCACAATTCCCTCGCATTCAGGTGTGCCGCGAATCATCACGCACACGATCGGTGCCTTGGACCGTGACGCGATCAAGCCGATGCCGGGCATGAAGGGAAGAACCGTGCCACGAGGCCGTGCGATCTTGCCCTCTGGGAAAATACCAACGATGCCGCCAGATTCCAGATAGTCGAGTGCTTTGCGCACGCTGGTGCGATCATTGCCGGAGCGGTCAACGCGGATGATCCCACTCCAATCCCAGATCGGTTTCAGGTGCAGCCACCCCAATCGCTCTACCGCCATATCCGCGCCCATCATCCAGCGAATCTCACGCGGGCACGCCGCCTGAATCACCAGCGGATCAATGCCGCTCGTGTGATTCGCCACGATGATCGCTGGCCCTTGCAGC
>CAYTYD010000208.1:4983-5995 GCA_964441555.1 uncultured Phycisphaeraceae bacterium
TTGCAGCCCACTCACCAACCCAGCATTCTCAATCTGCAGCCGGTGCATGACGCGGCAGTACAAGCCAATCAACCACACCGTAAACCCAGACTCAAAATCACCCCTCGGCCCCGACACCACTCGTGGCGCCCACCAGATCAGAAACAGCCAGAATGCCACGCCAATCCAAATCATGCGGCATCAGTATCGGCACACTAGGGGCAGGAACTCTCATACTCCCTTGCTCATACTGTTGCCCGTGGCCGATCTCTTTGCCGAATCCCGAGAAAAGCGAGCCCTGGCGATCCGCCCGTTGGCGGTGAGAATGCGGCCTCGCACCCTGGATGAATACGCCGGGCAAAGCCATCTGCTCGGCCCCGGCAAATTGTTGCGGCGGATGCTCACCGCCGATGCCATCACCTCCATCATCCTCCATGGCCCACCCGGCACAGGTAAAACCACCCTTGCCGAACTCATTGCCCAGCACACCAAGCGACACTTTGTGAGAGAGAATGCCGCGGCGGTGGGGGTGGCGAGAATCCGTGAGATCATCACCGAGGCCGAACAGCGGCTCACGGGCAAAAACCAGCGCACTATTCTCTTTCTCGATGAGATTCATCGCTTCACTAAGGCCCAGCAGGATGTGCTGCTGGGCGATGTGGAACGCGGGTTGATCACGCTGATCGGGGCAACGACGGAAAATCCCCTCTTTGCCGTCAATTCCGCCCTCACCAGCCGCTCGACCCTCTTTCGGTTGGAGCCGCTGACCGAGGATGAGGTGATCGGAGTTCTCCGCCGCGCCATCGCTGATCCTGAGCGTGGCTTTGGCACGCGTCAGGTGTCGGCGAGCAATGACGCCCTGCGGTTGTGGGCCATCAAATGCGATGGCGATGCCCGCCGCGCCCTGACTGCTCTCGAAGTAGCCGTGCTGTCTCAGCCAAGCACTGAACACGTCGTGATCGATCTGGCCGTCGCACAAGATTCCATTCAGTCTAAGGCGATTGTCTTTGGTGATGATCAGCATTACGACATG
>CAYTYD010000209.1:0-5978 GCA_964441555.1 uncultured Phycisphaeraceae bacterium
GCATCTGCGGCCTCACCCGCTTCGTCATGAACCTTGTCGGCAACGCCTACGACACCGCCGCGACGCAATGGCTCGAACGCACCCTCGACGATTCATCGAACCGCCGCCTCTCCCTCCCCGAGGCCTTCCTGGCCCTCGATGGCGCACTCGACCTCATGCACAACGTCGCCAGCGGCTTGGTGGTCCACGAAGCCACCGTCCGCAAAAACCTCATGGCCGAACTCCCCTTCATGGCCACCGAAAATCTCCTCATGGAATGTGTCAAACTCGGTGGCGATCGTCAGCACTACCACGAAGTCATCCGCCAGCACGCCCAGGCCGCCGGCTTCCGCGTCAAACAGGAAGGCGCCGACAACGACCTCATCGACCGTCTCAAAGCCGACAAAAGCTTCCACTCCACATCCCGCGGCGGGCCCCTCTCCGCCGAACTCAACTGGGATGGCCTCCTCGACCCCATGAAATACGTCGGACGCAGCGTCGAACAGACCGAACGCTTCATCGCCGAAGTCGTCGAACCTTTGCGCACGCAATACGCCGACCGCATTGCCGCCCTAGGCGATTCTGGTCCGAAGGTGTAACCTCGCCCAAATTACCTAGTTTCACACAAGTTGGTAACTCCCAACAAATTCGGACGTGAACCACCGTCCGAATAGGGGCTTTTCTCTATAAAAATGCATCATTTTGTAGTCCACTGCGGATCAGAATTGTAATGTAATCGTGTTCCAAGAGAGTATTGGGGCGTGGCAGTTCCACCCAGATTCCGCGATCTGGTTTGCCACGGGTTGGTTGCCTTTTGTGTGATTAGGAGGATAGAGAGATGCAGAATTTGTACATGACCCGCGCTGCGGGTTGTAGTCTCATTGCGGCCGCTGTTTCGGCCTCCGCAATAGCAAGCCAGACATTCACCGCCAACGTTGGTTCTCGCTCCGCCCAAGCCACTTTCGACGTGGTTGGAAGCAATCTGCAGGTGACCCTGTCCAACATCTCCATGAATGATGTGCTTGTCCCGGTTGATGTATTGACCGGCATGTTCTTCGACGTGTCCGGCTCAGCTCTCTCCCTCAGCCGCGTCAGCGCGGTCCTCGCCAGCGGCTCAACCGTCGCCTTCGGCACCACCGACCCCGGTGACGTCGTTGGTGGCGAGTGGGCTTACGCGGGCGGCCTCAGCGGAGCTCCGCACAGCGCGGCCTACGGCATCAGCTCCTCAGGCCTCGGCCTCTTTGGCCCCGGAAACCTCTTCCCCGGCAACAACTTGCAGGGCCCTTCCAGCCCCAACGGCCTGGAATACGGCATCACTTCCATGGGTGATAACCTCGCCACCGGCAACACCCCCGTCACCGGCACCCAAGCCCTCATCAAGCACTCGGTAGTCTTCACCCTCGGCGGCGTGGGCAGCAACTTCGACCTGAACCGCATCGGCAACGTTTCCTTCCAATACGGCACCGATCTGAGCGAGCCCAACATCCGCGTCCCCGCCCCCAGCACCGCCGCCCTCCTGGGCCTCGGCGCTGCCGCCTCACTCCGTCGCCGCCGCCGCTAATCAGTCTCCCCAATCCGCTCACTAAACACCCCTCAACACAACCTGTTGAGGGGTGTTTTCATTTGAACCAGCCACGCCACAGGCCGTGTATTATAGGACTACATGGTCGGCGGTCAATTCTTGTCCACCCGCACCACACCTCCCTGAAACTTCGCTGCGCCTCCCTTGTAGAAATGGTGTACCCTAGCGACCCCTGCTGCTTCTCCCCGGCGTAAGTACTCCGGGCAGATCACACGCGCACCCCGCGCCAGGGCACACTCGTCGGTCTGTTTGGGAGTTCCTTATGTCAGGTCGTACCAGCGCAGGTCTCGGAGCCGGCATCACCATCACCGTCCTCTCGATCCTCACGCTTGCCTTGTTCGTCACCACCGTCGTCTTCTTCGGTCAGGCCAACAACGCCAAGCGCGCTCAGGCCGATGCCGAAAGCCAGAACAGCGACTTCGTCACCGGCGCTGAAAAGAACAACGAGGCCGTCCGCGCCCTCCTCGCCGAGGCCAAGCAGAACAAAAAATCCCTCGTCGGCTATCTCTCCGAAAGCTACGGCACCGCCATGGAGCGCGCCACCGGTTCACGCCGCGATACCCCCGCTTCCTTCAAGAGCAAACTCGAAAGCGTCAAGGGCTCAGAGAATCAGGCCCTCATCAACATCATCACCGCCCTCACCACCGACAACGCCAGTCTCAATTCCCAACGCGATGAAGCCAACCGCGCCCGCGAAGCCGCACTCGCCGACGCCGCGGCACAGGCCGAACGCTACGAAAAACTCCGCAAGCAGATGGACGAAAGCTACAAGTCCCTCTCCGATGATGTCGGCCGCACCAAGAGCGATGCCGATGCCTACCGCGATGGCTTCGAGAAATCCAAACAGGATTTCGAAAAGCGCATCAGCGAGCAGCGCAACGCCGCCGACGATCGCGAAACCAAGCTCAAGGATTCTCTCGACAAGCTCAAGGAAGAGAACCTCGTCCTCACCAATCAGCTCTCCGTCCTTCGCGGCGAGAAAAAGGGCGAGCTCCTCCGCCCCGAAGACGAGGCCTCCCTCGTCGATGGCTCCGTCACCGGCCTCAACCCCGGCGAGCGCCAGGCCTTCATCTCCCTGGGCCGCAAGAACAAGATCCAGCTCGGCATGCGTTTCGGTGTCTACACCGATGCCCGCGCTGCCAAGCCCGATGCCGATGGCAACTACCCACGCTCCAAGGCCCTCCTCGAAGTCATCAACGTCGGCGATGAATCCAGCACCTGCCGCATCATCAGCGAAAATCGCGGCCAGCCCGTCATCTCCGGTGATGTCCTCGTCAATCCCATCTACGACGCCCGCAAGACCTACAAGTTTGTCGTCTTCGGCAATTTCGACAGCAACGGCGACACCATCTCCACCGGCCTCGAACGCCGCGACATCGTTGCCCTCATCGAAGAATGGGGCGGCAAGGTCGTCGATGAACTCAACGGCGATGTCGATTTCCTCGTGATGGGCGAGCGCCCCGTCCTCGGACCCCGCCCCGCCACCGATGCCCCCATCGAAGTCGTCCAGGAATTCATCCGCCGCGAACGCGAAATCCAGCGCTACGACGCCACCTACAAGGCCGCCACTTCGACCAGCGTCCCGGTGCTGAGCGAGAGCCGCATCTACACCCTCGTCGGTCGCAACTAAGTTCTCGCCACAATCAAGTTCAATCACACTCACCAAACCCCGCACCCGCGGGGTTTTTCATTCCGTGCCGCGGCATCCGCGCCATGCGCCACACACGGTGAGCAGGGCTCCACTTCTCCATCTCCATGCCCCGGGTCTGCTTCTCCCGCCTCTTCCGCACCTCCACACTCCGCGCAAGACGTTTCTGACCTCTCTCCCATGAAAGCCGATCGGCTCTGATGACGTATTCACTACCGAAGCATCTCAAATGCAAACAAAGCGTGAATATCAATCACTTGAATGGCCGAATCGTTCGCGTCCTGTTTGCACAACTGGCGGACGGCGGAAGAATGTCCATCAAATCTGAGTTAAATTGTTGCGGCAATGGTCCGTTTGCAGTAGTGTGAAAATGCGTTGCATAGTCATGAGTCGAAGGACAATTTGATGAAGGAGCCATCTCGTGGCAAGTTCAATTCACGGCCTCGTGCGCATTCTCTGTTGCAGAACCTCGGTTGCATCAACACTTTCAATCACGTTGGCACTCTGTGTTGGTCGTGCTGGGGCGCAAGCGACCCTGCCTGTGAACTATGGCGAACTGGTTCACACGTTCGAAGCACCCAACAACCTCGGGAATGCCGTGGTGACGCTCGTCGACTCCCGACCTTCTGGTCTGTTCGGAGCGACTCTCGGAAGCAACTTCCAGGCTCCCATCTTCTGGAACAGCTCGGGCGGTGCCAACGCTTGGACTGACGCCAATCTTGGTCAGGTCTTTGGCGTCACGCTTGATGGCGCAACAAATCCGAACATCTACGTGACAGCTGCCAGCAAGTTCCCCGTGTATCCCTTCAGCGCAGGCACAGGCACAGCGTTCGGGCCGGGAGGCCCGGGCGGCGTGTATCGCCTGAACGGTACAACTGGCGCGATCTGCCTTCTGTTCTCACTGCCCAGCGACATCAACTCCGGCTTGGGCAACATCACGTATTCTGAGACTTCGAATTCGCTCTACGTGAGCAACCTCGCGAATGGTCTGATTTATCAACTGTCATTGGGCCCGAACATCAACGCACCAACCTGCCCAGCAGTTCTTGCTTCCACCTATGACCACGGGGTGACTGGACGCGCAGCGTTCTTCGGCAGCACTTTTTCCATCGCAGATAATGGACTCGCCGGAATAACGCAGCCGGGTCGACGCGTATGGGGGGTTGCGTACAACAAAAACGAGAATCGTCTCTACTATGGCGTGTGGTGGGAGGATTCGGGCGCTCCCAATCCAACCGAAAACAATGAAGTCTGGTCTGTTGCGCTGAATAATGCGGGAGTGCCAAATATCACCAGTGCGAGGCGCGAATTCTCGCATCCTGCTTACTCCGGCAACTACAGCAGTCCTGCTGCGGGTTTGAACTTCTCTCCGATCGGCACTCTGCTTGTCGGCGAACGGACGCAAGGTGCTCACCAGTCGCGGCTGCTCGAGTACACCGGCGGCACCACGACTTGGGCACCCCTTCCTGCCAACAAATACCTCGTCGGTGTCGGAGATACGAGTTGCTCCGGTGCCGGCGAGATGGAGTGGACTGGAAATGTCTGGTCTGCAGGAGACGGAATCATCCTCAGTGGAGGAACCGCGCTGTACGGTCTCATGCGCATCCCGTTGGGAGGCAATACGACTCATATTCCTTCGACCGCCAACAGCGTTCTCGTCGACAGCGATCGGCACACACTGCAAAACGACAAGACTGAAATCGGGACACTTGTTCTGCGCAGACGCCCATGTGCCACGCCACCTGCCAACATGGTGCTGTGGATGCCATTTGATCAGTCCTCGGGAACAACGACCCGCAACCTCATTGCCTCTCAGTTTCCCGGCAACTTGAGTGGCGGAGTGTTCCTGCCCGCAGGCAAGGTCGGAAACGCAGCATGCTTTGATCAGGGCATGATCAATGTTTCTCAATACCCAAATCTGCAACTTGGAAACGACTTGACAATTGACGCGTGGGTAAGCCCAAACGCACAGGCCCCCGCGACGTGGCAACACACGATCGTCGACAAACGGCAGAACATTGGCGGCGGATTCTGGAGAGGATACAGGTTGTATTTGACCAACGCGGGTGTTCTGACGCTCGATGTGTGGGCGTCTACAAGCTTGCCGAACACATTCACCGGCCCGACACTCGCTATGAATTCAACCTGGCAGCACATCGCCGTCACGGTTCGGCGAAGCTGCCCCAACTTGGGCAACATGTGTGTGGACTTCTACAAGAACGGTGTACTCACCACCACTCCCTCCGTGTTTATCGGTGGCCCAGCGGCCACCTCAACAGGACTCCGCATCGGTGATTCGGTGGATGGCTTGCCAAACCGCTGGTATGTCGGCTGCATTGATGAGCTCGAGATCTTCAACCGCGCGCTTTCTGCATTCGAGATTCAGACCGTCTGGGGAGCCGGAGCAAACGGTAAGTGCAAGACGCTCTGCTTCATATATCCCGTCGACTTCAATTGCGATGATGTTGTCGACTTCTTTGACTACTTGGACTTCGTCGCCGTCTTTTCATCCGGTTCTGGAGATGCGGACTTTAATGGAGATGGAACGCTCGATTTCTTTGATTATCTCGACTTCGTGAATGATTTCGCAAACTGGACTTGAGAGTCGCGAACACCAGCACCTCTTTCGTTTGACGCGCCGCCCGATCTCCAAAGAGACAATCAACCCACACACAAACCCCGCACCCGCGGGGTTTTTCTTTTGCCGCCCAGTAACACGACTCCGCATCGACTTTGCTTTCGCTCCCCAGCCCGCGGCACATTCCGCCG
>CAYTYD010000210.1:0-5961 GCA_964441555.1 uncultured Phycisphaeraceae bacterium
GACGGCGATCCGCCAGATCAAGCGCCTGGAGCTCAAGAGCGCCAACGCCCTCGAAGTCGTGAACGTGCTGGAGAATGTCCTCGGTGGTCGCCCCGTCAGCGGTCAAAATGGCATTGGTGCCCGTCAGGCCACTCGGCTTCAGTTCTTCCGAGACACCGTCAAGCAATCCATCGAACCGGCGGATCGCAAACTCACCGAAGCCGACATCGACGGTGTCATTAAAGATCAGGTCAACATCACCCCTGACCTGCGTTCCAACTCGGTCGTCGTCAACGCTCCACCCAAGATCGTCGCCCTGCTCCGCGAGATCATCACTGATCTCGACGATAACTCCGCCGGTGCCCGCAAGATCGAGATGTTCCCACTCCGCAACGCCGATGCGCGGCAGATGGCCGCCCTTCTGCAACGCGTCTTCCGTCTCGAGCAGCAGGGCAATGCCCTTGTGCTGGTCCCCAACAAGCCAAATGACCCCAATCAGCTGCCCACCACCGGTCCTGATGCACCTGCGCCGGACCTCGCCCCCGTCGGCATCTCCAACACCACCGTCACCGCCGTTCCCGATCAGCGCCAGCAACTCTCCATCGCCATTGACAGCCGCACCAACACCGTCATCGCCAGCGGCACCGATGAGTACCTTTCCCTCGTCCGCGACCTCATCACCAAGCTCGATTCCATCGAGGCCAATGAACGCGTCTCCGAGGTCTACGAACTCAAGAATGCCAAGGCCAAAGACGTCGAAACCACTCTCAAGGCCTATTTCAGCGGAGAGTCTTCCCTGATCCGCACTCGACTCGCTCCCGAGCAGGGCGACTCCACTCTGAAGCAACTCGAGCAGGAAGTCACCATCATCGGCGATGACAAGAGCAACAAGCTCGTCATCTCCACTTCACCCCGCTACATCAAGCAGGTCCGTTCCCTGGTCGAAGAGCTTGACGCCTCGCCACCGCAGGTGCTCATTCAGGTCCTCGTCGCCGAAGTCTCTCTCGATGCCTCCGGTGAGTGGGGCATGGATGCCAAGGTCGGCCCATTTGGTGGTATGGGGTGGTCCGCTGGCTACCTCGGTGGCGGCTCCGGAGTCCAGACCGCCTTGGGAGTTCCCAATCTCTCCGTCTCAACAACCGACTTCCAGTTGCTCGTGCGTGCCCTCGAACAGCAGGGCAAGCTCGAAGTCCTCTCCGAGCCCCAGATCCTCGTCAACAACAACACCAAGGCCCAGATTCAGGTCGGCGAGAACATCGCCATCGTTCAGGGTGTCGAACGCACACCCCAGGGCAGCACGCGCTCCGACGTCGAACGCAAGGACGTCGGCATCATCCTCGATGTCACCCCGTCCATCAGCTCCGACGGCTTCGTGAAAATGGAGATCAAGCCCGAAATCTCCACCGTGTCGAACAGTGTCACTCCCATTAGTGCTGATTTCCAGGCACCAGTCATCAACAAGCGCACCGTCGACACTGTTGTCACCGTCAAAGACGGACAATCTGTTGTCATTGGTGGCCTGATTCAATCCACCGAAGAAAAGCGCAAGACCAAGGTTCCACTTCTGGGCGACATTCCCGGTCTCGGCATGATCTTCCGCACCAGCAAAAACACGACGCGCAAGACCGAACTGCTGATGATCCTCACGCCCCGCGTCGTCATGGGCCGCGATGCCAAGAGCATCCAGCGCATCGAAAACACCACCGATCGCGCCATCGAGCGTCTTGCAGATCCCACCAAGGTCCGCGAGTATCTCGACCGCATCGGAGATCAGGATCCTCCCGGCACCGTCATCCAGCCCCAAAAGCCAACCCCGATGGCAGAACCCGCTTCATTGCCTGCCTCCAGCTTGCCCCCCTCAAAGCGTCGTCGCTCCAGCGACCCACTCCCACCAGATTCTTACTAGTTCTCAAACTCCCTAGGAACTCATGTACAAAATTCTCACATCACTCCTGCTCTCCTGTCTCCTCTTCTCTTTGGGTGGCTGCGTCAACGCCGACGAACGCCCCACGCCCCAACCCACTCCCGATCAACCCAGCGGCGTTATCCCCGACCGCCTCTCCCTCTCTGCCAGTTGGCCCGAAGACACCGATGCCAATGGATACGCCGACACCACCACCGTCGTGGTGTACGTCTTCGACACCCGCTACTCCGCCGCTCCCATCGCCGTTCCCGGTACCATGACGATCCGCCTCATCAACAGCGCCGGTGCCACCGTTCGGGAATGGAACTTCACTGCCCAGGAAACCGAGAAATCCGTCCGCCGCTTCGCCGCTGGACCCGGCTATCAGCTGCTCCCCTCACTCCTGGATCACGGCACTGATCGTGTCGACCTCCAGGAGGTCGATGTCATGGCCATTTTCACCCCCATCGGCGGCACGCCCGTGAGATCCCGAGGTGCTGCCACCATCCGCATCGGACGGGCTCGATAACTGTCCCCGGACCACGGCTGGATAGGCAGGAAACGGACTCTTCACCCAATCTTGACAATCGACAAGGGACATTCATCCTCGGCAAGACTCTGATTCTCCGCACAAATCAGGGTGAGTGACTCTGGCTCGTGCATTCGGGAGATCTCCCCCATGCGTCAGTTGCTCCGCTTCTCTGCGTTTGCCGCCACCTTTGCTGCGGCGTCCCTCGCACTCGCCCAATCCAAGGGCTCCACCACCGTCAGCGACAGTCTGCCGGATTACAAAGCCGTCGAGGGTGTCTCCGGAACCATCAAATCGATCGGTTCCGACACCATGAACAACGTCATGGCCCACTGGGGTGAGTCGTTCAAGAAGTTCTACCCCGGCACCACCCTCCAGGTTGAGGGCAAGGGCTCTTCCACCGCACCACCGGCCCTCATCGAAGGCCAGGCCCAGTTCGGCCCCATGAGCCGCGAGATGAAGAAGAGCGAGATTGACGAGTTCGAGAAGAAGTTTGGTTACAAGCCCACCGGCCTGCGCACCGCAATCGACTGCCTCGCCATCTACGTGCACAAGGACTGCCCCCTGAACGAGATCAGCATGGAACAGGCCATGAAGGTCTTCTCGGTCGCTGGCCCGGAAATGACTTGGGATCAGCTCGGCGTCAAGGACGAGGCCTACAAGGGCAAGCCGGTTTCGCTCTACGGTCGTAACTCGGCCTCAGGTACCTACGGCTACTTCAAGGAGCACGTCCTTCAGAAGAAGGATTTCAAGTCCAACGTCAAGGAGCAGCCCGGTTCCAGCGGCGTGGTGCAGGGCGTCGCCAGCGACAAATTCGGCATGGGTTACTCCGGCATCGGCTACAAGACCGCAGACGTGAAGTTCCTCAAGGTTTCCGACAAGGCCGGCAAGGCCGTCGCTCCTTCAGCTGATTCGGCCTACTCAGGCGAATACCCCATCGCTCGCTTCCTCTGGGTCTACACCAACTTTGATGCCAAGAAGCCCATGGATCCCCTCCGTGGCGAGTTCGTGAAGCTCATCTTCTCCAAGACCGGTCAGGAAGGCGTCGTCAAGGACGGCTTCATCCCTGTGACCCCCGAAATCGCTCGCGAAGAGTTGGTCAAGGTTGGTCTCGGCAAGTAATGCGCTCGCGGCACACTTGCCGCAAACTCTGGTACAGTCCGGGCCGGTCGTCGAAAGTCGATCGGCCCGCTTGGTTTCCCCGGTCTGTTGCTGACCCCGGTCTTCGATCACTGCATGAGCATTCGCGATCAGGTCAGTTCCGCGTCGCCCTCTGAGCCACAAAACGGCCATCGGGTGCGGCGCACCAGCAGCCGAGTCCACCTAACCGATCGCCTCGCCGGCATGGTCATCACCGTGGGTGGCATCAGCGTCATCATCACCGTCGTCGGTATATGTCTCTTCCTTGTCGCCACTGTTTTCCCCCTGTTCCGGTCCGGAGAGATTATCCCTGCCGCGCAGAATGCAACCGAACTCACTCAGCCGCGCATCCTGCTTGCAGACGAGTATCAGGCGTCGACGCTTTCGGTGGATTCTGCCGGACGGTTGAGTGTGCTGCATACCGCGACCGGCAAGCCGGTGTTGCCAGCGGCAAACCTCTGCGATGTGCAGGTCAGCAGTCTCGCCTTCGAACCATCCCAAGAGTTGCTTGCCATCGGTCGCGCGGATGGGAAAGTGCAGCTCGGACGAGCTGGCTTTGTCACCGAGCTTCTCAGCACTTCAGAAGTCGGCGATGCTCCCAGCAAGTGGACCATCGGCACCACCGGCCCCTTCACGCACGGCGATGAAGCCGGTGTCATTCAGCGTTTCAGTCTGGATCAATTCCGATTCATCAAACCCGAAGTGTCGCTTGCCGATCCAGCCGAACTCTCCGCTGGGTCGGGTGCAGTGGTTGCGATTGATCTGCGCACCCGCGGCGAAACTCAGTATCTGCTCACGTTGCGAGCCGATGGTGTGATGGCCCTCGGTCAGGTGCGCACCATCAAGCCCCTGGGCGGTGGCAAGCCCCGCACGCGCATTTCCGAGCAGGCCGTCGAATCCAGCTTTGAAAAAATGGGCTTGCCCAAGTGGGCATTCATAAGTGGTGATGGCGAGTCAATTTACTGCCTCTGGCCAACCGGTCTTTTGCAGCGGTATTCGACCCACACCGTGGAAGATCAACCCATTCGGCTGACAGAAACGGTGCACATCGTCGCTTCAGGTCGCCAGGTGACCAGCGCCGCGATGATGCTCGGCGGGCTCACGGTGCTGGCCGGTGATGACAAGGGCACCTTGAATGCCGGCTTTGCCGCGGTGAATCCCGCTGCGTCCACTCCGGACGGCCTGTCTTTCGTCGTTTCGCATCGCATCGACGTCTCGGCTCATCCGCTGACGGCGATCAATGTCAGCACCCGCGATCGCACACTGGTCATCGGCGACGCTGGCGGCGGCTTGGAATTGCTGAATCTCACCAGCGAGAAACTGGTCTCCCGCATCAGCACCGAATCATCCGATTCCATCTCCGCCGTCGCGATCTCTCCAAAGCTCGATGGTGTGCTCGCCGTCTCAAATCGCGGCACGCTCGCTCACTTCCATTTGGAGCCCGGACATCCAGAGGCCAGTCTGCATTCCCTCTTTGGCAAGGTTCACTATGAGGGAAGTCTTGAGCCGCAGTATTCGTATCAATCGTCATCCGGAGAAGACACCGCCGAACCCAAACTGAGTCTTGTCCCGCTGATTCTGGGCACGCTCAAGGCGACGGTGTTTGCGATGCTCTTTGCCGCTCCCCTGGCCATTCTCGCGGCGATCTACACCAGCGAATTCCTCAAGCCCGATGTCCGCCGCTACGTCAAGCCCGCCATCGAAACCATGGCGTCGCTCCCATCGGTGGTGTTGGGTTTTGTCGCCGCGATCATCGTCGCCCCGTGGGTTTCTCAGCACCTCCCTTCCGTCCTTGTCGCATTCTTCGTGCTTCCCTTCGCGGTGCTGCTCGGTGCGCACCTCTGGCAACTCGTTCCCATGAGAGTGGATCGTGCGACATCCACCTCCAGAAAGCTCGTCCTCGTCGCCATCACCATGGCGGCCGGAGTAGGTCTCGCGGGCGCGGCAGCGCCGCTGATCGAGCGAACCCTCTTCGGCCCGACGCAAAAGGATCAATGGGTGATCGCAGGGTCCTTTGCTCCAGCCGCAGCCGAAAAGATCCCCTCTTGGGTCGGTGCTCGCACCACGCTCGATCCCAATCAAGAACGTCGCTTGCGTCACGAAGCGGGTCTCTATTTCCGCGATGGCAAAGTGGTTGAGCCCGCGGCACCCAGCGATCCTGCCGCAACCAGCGCCATCCTTGCCGGCATGGAGTCTGCCCGGCCCAGCATCCGCACCTGGCTGGATGGCAACTTCGGAGCAGTCTGGCCGGGGTGGATGGCCGTCCTGTTGCCTCTGGTTGCGGTGGCTGTTTCATTGGTCGAGTCGCGACTGCGGGCACGTGGTGTCTTGCCAAACCTTGACGCTCTCCCACGTGGCAAGGCCGCCGCGGGATACCTGATCCGATTTGCCGTGCTCAGCGTGTGCACGT
>CAYTYD010000211.1:0-5959 GCA_964441555.1 uncultured Phycisphaeraceae bacterium
GTGCTTGAGCACGCTACGCGGCAGGAGAATGAGGCGATTGGCGCGATCGATGACGAGGTCGTAGCGACCGGCATCGCGGCGGAAACGGGTGAGATAGAACACGATGATGCCGAAAGCGAGACAGGCGATAACCACGCTGATGGAAGCCACGACGGGGGGCTGCATGCGGGTGGTGAACGCGAGAACAAAGACGAAGATGAAAGCGGATGCACCGGTGGCAAGGACGCCTTTGAGGATGGGATGAAAGCGGGTGAGGCGCAGGACGACGGTGTGTTCATCCTGGCGCAGGAGAAAGCCGCCAGCGGTGGCGCTGTCGTGCGTGCGGCGGCCGGGACGGAAGAAGATGATGATCGCAGCGACGATGGCGATACTGAAGGCCTGAAAGGGGAGAAGGAAGACCACGATCATCCAGAAGGAGCGGACGGAGGAATCGCGGCTGGCTTTCCAGAGGGTCGCGGAAGAGGGATCGAGGGGATCGATGTAGGCGGTGGTCTGGGTGCCGGGGGCGTTTTGCGATTCGATCAGCTTGGCGTCTTCGTATTCAGTGCTGGTGTAATCAAAGGCGATGCGGTCTGAGGTGTAGGTTCTTCCGTCGGTGGTGTAGGAGTAAGTGATGGCGTTGCGGTAGGTGCTGCCACTTTTGGTGCGTTGCCGGATGACTTCAGATGTGAGGATGGTGGCGGGGACGGGGACGAAGCGTGCCGCGGCATCACGCTGCTGGAGCATGCGGTGCCAGGAGTGGTAAGTGAGACCGATGGTGGTGACGAGAAAGACGACGCCGACGAGTGCGGCGATGGTGAAACCGAGGGCGTTGGCGAGGCGCGGCCGGAGAAGAGCGGGTTGAGAAGTTGATTTCTGCACAGGTGGTGTATTGGAAGTCGGGCGAGTGAGTTGCGTGGCGGGTTACTTCTTTGATGGTTTGCCGGATGCGGAGCGTGATGCGGATTTGGAAGTTGGTTTCGGTTTGACGTGAGCGGGAGCGTTTGATGTTGTCGCAGTGAGGCCGAGGCGGCGGCGGAGGACGGCCATCAGCGTGTCCGGTTCCATCAACCGCTCATCCAACCGTAGATAAACCTCGGCGGGCGCGCCGGGGGATTTGGGTGGAAGAGCGGTGACGGTGCCGGCGGAGGAACCTGTTCCCACGGTCATGCCACGATTGAGGCCATCGGCGACGCGTTTCTCGCTCTGGCAGAAGAAAATCACATCGCGCTCGCGGAGGGCGACAGCGCGGATGGCGAGTTCAGCGCAGGCGATGCGGAGCTGGGTGAGTTCGAGAAGGCGCTCGGCTGGGCGGGGCGGCTCGCCATAGGCGGCGACGAGATCGCGGCGGAAATTGGCAACATCATCAAGAGTGTGAGCGGTGGCGAGGCGGCGATAGGCCTCCAGGCGGCGGAGGTCTGAGGGGATGTAGGTCTTGGGGATGACGCCGAGGATGCCGACCTCGATGGAGATTTCACCGGGTGGTTGTTGCTGCTTGCCGGATTGGAGTTCTTTGACACCGTCTTCGAGGAGGCGGCAATACATCTCATATCCGACGGTGGCGATGTGGCCGGATTGTTCAGCACCCAGCAGGTTGCCTGCGCCACGGATTTCCAGATCGCGCATGGCGATCTTGAAGCCAGCGCCGAGCATGCTGAACTGCTCGATGGCCATGAGGCGCTTGCGGGCGACATCGGTGAGCTGGCGATTCTCGGGGAGGACGAGGTAGCAGTAAGCACGATGCTTGCTGCGGCCGACGCGGCCGCGGAGTTGGTGCAGATCGGCGAGGCCGAAGTGGTCGGCCTCGTGGATGATCATGGTGTTGGCAGTGGGAATGTCGATGCCGGATTCGATGATGGTGGTGGCGACGAGGATGTCGGCATCGCCGCGGACGAAGGTGAGGATGACCTGTTCGAGATCTTTGGGCTCCATCTGGCCGTGGCCGATGACGATTTTGGCATCGGGGGCGAGCTTCTGCACATTGTCGGCGATGGATTGGATGTCGTGGACGCGATTGTGAACGAAATAGACCTGGCCATCGCGGGCCAACTCGCGGGCGATGGCCTGTTGGAGACGTTTTTGGTTCCAGGCCATCACCTCAGTGACGATGGCGCGGCGATCGGCAGGAGCGACGGTGAGACTGCTGATATCGCGCAGGCCCAGGAGGGCCATGTGAAGTGTGCGCGGAATGGGGGTGGCGGAAAGGGTGAGGACATCGACGGTGAGGCGGAGCCGGAGGAGTTCATCTTTATGCTCGACACCGAAGCGTTGCTCTTCATCGATGACGACCAAGCCAAGATCAGCAAAGTGGACATCCTTAGATAGCAGGCGATGGGTGCCGATGACCAGATCGACGCTGCCCTTGCGGACCCCTTCGAGAATGACTTTTTGTTCCGCATCGGTCTTGAAACGCGAGAGGGATTCGACGCGGAAGGGATAGCCAGCGAATCTGGATTTGAAAGTGCGTTCATGCTGCTCGGCGAGGACGGTGGTGGGCACCAGGACGGCGACCTGCTTGCCGCCCTCGCACGCCTTGCTGGCGGCGCGGATGGCGCGCTCGGTTTTGCCGACGCCCACATCGCCGCAGATCAGGCGATCCCTGGGGCGGGGGCGGGTCATGTCGCGCTTGATCTCAGACAGAGCCGCAAGCTGATCATCGGTTTCCTCGTAGGGGAACTCGTCTTCGAACTCCTTCTGCCACGCCGTATCGCCGGGAAAGGCGACACCGGGAAGGTGCTCGCGCGCTGCGCGGACGCGGAGGAGTTCACCGGCGAGGTCGCGGGCGGACTCGCTGGCGCGCTGCTTCTGATTCTTCCACTTTTCACCGCCAAGGACCGAGAGGGGCGGCTTGCCCTTGAAGCCGCCGACGTATTTCTGCACCTTGTCGATCTGCACAGCGGGTACGTGGAGCTTGGAGTTATTCGCAAACTCGAGGGTGAGGTATTCCTCAAGCTCAGCGGCGGAGGGGGAGACAACCTGGGCTTTCTTGTTCGTGCCGAGCGAAGCAGTCTGGTTGATGCGCTCGCGGCCGGGAAGCGATCGCGGTGGCATCTGGGTCAGGCCAATGAAGCGCGAAACGCCGTGATCGGCGTGGACGACATAGTCACCCGGCTGGATATCCAGAAAGGTGTCCATGGCGCGGCCAGCGCGGAGCCTGGTGGTGGCGCGGCGTGTGGTGAAGCGGTTGAGGATCTCGTGGTAAGGGACGATCCAGGCACGCGGCGCGGGAGATTCGTCAGCGCCCCAGACCATGCCGCGATGCGTGTAGGCGACGAGTGATTCGACGCGAGCGGCGAGGGCGGGCGGAATATCTGGGGCACTTTCGGCCAGCAATTCGCCGAGGCGCTGAGCTTCGGCGGGGTTCTGGCAACTGACGACGACGCGGCGGCCCGCATCCTCTTTCAATGGCTGGACCAGCTCGGCGATGGCCTCCTTGAGATCCTTGCTGAAAGCATGCAAGGGCGCAATCGGAAGAGCGATGCGCGTATCCGCGGCAGCCGCTCCTGCCGAAAATTGATTGATCTCCGCCAACGCGTGAAACGTCTCATTCAGCAACTTCAATGTCGATGGTGGTGTGCCAATTCCCCGCGAGTCCAGAATCCGCTCGAAATAGCCACGGGCCTGCTCGACGATCTCAAAGGTCTCGGCGAGGATGACGGCAGCGCCCTTGGGGAAAAGATCCAGGGGCGAGCAAGTGCCGATGTCGGACTGGATGGCTTTGACATCGGCGCAGACGAGCTGGACCTGAGCACCGGGGGGAAGAACGCGATCAGAGCCCATGGTGTTGAGATCGATCTCGTTGATGCGATCGAGGGTGTCGCCGAAGAAATCCAGACGGATGGGGACGCCGGCAATGACGGGAGATTCGGATGTGAGTGCGGGAGGGGTCCCGGGAGGAAATACATCCAGAATGCCGCCACGCAGGGAGAAATCGCCGGGCTCTTCCACGGCTTCGACGCGGCGGTAACCCGCGGCATCGAGCCAGACGGCGAGCTCGCGAGGCTCGACGGTGTCGCCTTTACGCAACAGCCGCATGACCGTGCCAAAGCGGGCCGGGATGGGAACGTGCTGCATCAGGGCCTGGATGGGCGCGATGACGACGCGGGGCTGATCGGCAGGCGCAGCGATGATGTCGCGAAGAGCGCTCAGGCGCTCGGAAAAAAGATCGAGCGAGACGTTGGTTTCGCCGGGGAGGACTTCCAGCGCAGGGAAGCGGAGCGATGGAACGCCGTGCTCCAGGAGTTCATCGGCAGCATCATCGGCTTCATCGATGTGAGCGACGACCAGGAGTGTGAGGCGGGAAGACAGGTGAGCGACCGCGCCTGCAACCAGATGGGTGGAACTACCGGCCGAGCCCGAAGCGACGACACGACGGCGCGCACAAAGAGCACCTGCCAGGTCGATGACGGCGGGATCAGCAGCAAGGAGTTGGAGGATCGAGGAGGTCAAGGTGATTGAGGCGGATGGATTTCGGAAAACGCGCGTAAGTGGGCCCGCCTCGAAAAGGGAGACAGGCCCTTAACGCGGAGGTTGGGGAATCGAATTGGCAGAGTGTAGTGAAGCTGCCGCTTCCGCCCCACTGCTCGCACCACCGGCCAGTCGCAATCTACGATCTCAGTTTCACTTCGCTGGTGCCGTCTTCAACTGCACATCCAAAAACTGCTTGACTTCGGCCAGCGTCGTCAACCGCATGAATTCGCCGTTGCCATGGCCAGAGTTGGCCTTCTCCACCAGTTCCACGTGCGCGCCCGACTTCTGCAGAGCATCCCTCAACATCACACTCTGCTCCATCGGAACCAGCCGGTCATCCGAGCCATGCATGATCAACATCGGCGCATCATCCTTGCTGGCATAGATCACAGGACTCGCCTGTTTGAGCACATCCATCTTGTCGCGAAGCTTGCCGCCAGCCAGCTTCGTCATCGGACCATCCGGTCCATCATCGTCAAACTGAATTCCATCCACCAACCTGACCAGATCGGCCGGACCGAACCAATTCACCACCGCCTGCACCGCGGACGACTGGGTGGTGTTGCCACCAACATCTCCTTCAAGCACCAGATCATCCTTGGGTGTGGTCATACCCAGCATCGCGGCGAGATGCCCCCCGGCTGAAGAGCCCCAGGTACCGATTCGGGCCGGATCAACTCCATACCTCTCCGCGTTCGCGCGCAGCCAGCGGATCGCTCCCTTGCAATCCTGAATCTGAGCAGGCCACGGTGCCACATCCGTCAACCGGTATTGAACACTCGCAACCACGTATCCATCTAACACAAGTCGGTTTGCCGGGCAGCGGTCCTTGCTCCCCCCTTGCCAACCGCCGCCGTGAATCCACACCACCAGCGGCCGTGCCCCCTCTCCCTCCGCCACCTTCTCCGGAACATAAAGATCCAGTTTCAACTCAATCTTCTCGTGATCCGGTCCTTCCACCGTCGCATACACCACATCACCGATCTTCTTCACGCCAGCCGGTGCCTCAAATCCGCGGCGGCCGCCAATTCGATCACGCCCCGGCTGGGGAACCCGCGCGGGTGCAACCGCCGGACCCGTGGCCGGACCCGAGCCAGGACCCGAGCCAGGAGTCGTAGAAGGCGCGGGGTCCGTGGTCGCAGGTTGCCACAAATCACGGGCAAATGCAGAAACGCCGCTCGAACTGGCGACAGCGAGGCCGACAGAAACGCAGAGCATGCGACGAATCAAACACTGCACAGAGCGCGACTGACCGTGCGTCATGGTGCTCCTCCGCTGGTGAAACGAGCGACGAATTCAAATCTTGCCAAATCAGTTCATTCCCGGACCAATAGTGCGGAGCATGAAACGTGCCAGACGCTCGGTGAAAACCGTGCGATTGCCAAGCTTGGCAAAGCCATGACCTTCGTCGTGAGCAAAGAACAGCTCCGGATCAAAGCCGCGGGCCTGCAATCCCACCGCCAATTGCATCGCCTCACCCACAGGCACGCGCGGATCGTTCAATCCGTGC
>CAYTYD010000212.1:0-5955 GCA_964441555.1 uncultured Phycisphaeraceae bacterium
CCCGAATCTGGCAAGATGCGTTCCCAATCCCGCGGCGGCAAGGGTCGCGGCGACATCAAGACCAGTGAGCGCAACGGCGTCTCCGTCGCCTCACTCGGCGTGCGCGATTCTGATGGCATTGTCGTCGTCAGTCGCGGCGGCCAATTGGTCCGCCTCGCCGCCAGCTCCATCAGCAGCATCGGTCGCGGCACACAGGGCGTCCGTGTCGTCCGCCTCGATGAAGGCGACAAGGTCATCGGCGCTGCTCAGCTCGAGGGCAGCGGTGCGGATTCAACTCCTCCGGCCGACGGCGATGGTAATACCCCGGCGTCCGAATAACCCTGGTCGTTTCACGGTCAGAAACGCTCACGCAGCATCAGACGCCACTTTGTAAACGTTTGGTAAATAAAGAGTTGTAAATCAACCTTCGACACGCCGAACCCGGCTTGGTCTGAATCGTCCAATCGGGTAGACTGCACCTATGGGAATGGATTGGTCACAAGACATCGCGATCGCCGAGCTCGATGACGAGCCGGGTCTCTCTGACGAGTTGGACCAGGTGATTTCGCGCCTCGAAAAGGCAGCCAAAGGCAAAAAGGCCGAGGTACCTCACCTCGTCCTCAACTTTGGCAATGTGACCTACCTCAACAGCTCCAACCTTTCTCAGCTCTTGAAGATCCGCTCTCTGCTGGATGCTCAGGGCAAGACCATGAAGCTCTGCAGCGTCTCGGATGAGGTGCTCGGCGCGTTCACGGTGACGGGTTTGGATCGCCTTTTCCGCTTCGCTCCTGATCCCATGACCGCGCTCGCCGGGCTGCAATTGGAATCGGAGATGGATCAGGGCTGAGTCCCTCGCACTCAGCACGCTCCAATAGTTCATCATGTCCAGTTCTTCGCCAGTGCTCAATACGGTTCCTCTGTCAGGTCAGGATGCTTCCGATCCCGGCCCCGGTTCCGCCATCATCGCTCTCCAGGAAATCCGCAAGACCTACTTCAAGCCCGATGGCTCGGTCATGGTCGAAGCCCTTCGCGGCGTGGATATCTCCATCGAGCCCGGCGAATATGTCGCCATCATGGGCGCCTCTGGCTCTGGCAAGTCCACGCTCCTCAACGTCCTGGGCTGCCTCGATCGTCCCACCAGTGGCAGGTATTACCTCGATGGCCGCGATGTGGCGAGGATGAACGATGACGACATCAGTCGGTATCGAGGCCGCAAGATCGGCTTCATCTTTCAGGCCTTCAACCTCATCCCAGAATTGACCATCGTCGAGAATATTGAAGTGCCGTTGTTCTATCAGGGCATCGCCCCTGCGGAACGCCGCGAAATCGCCATTGAGATGCTTGCCAAGGTGGGGTTGGATGAGCGCACGGATCACAGGCCCAGCGAGCTTTCCGGCGGTCAGCAGCAGCGTGTCGCGATTGCCCGTGCGCTGGCAATGCGACCAGCAGTGCTGCTGGGTGATGAGCCGACGGGCAATCTGGATTCCAAGACCGGGCGGGATATTCAGAGTCTCTTTCAGTCCCTGCATGAGCAGGGGATCACCATTCTCGTTGTCACCCACGACCCCAATGTGGCGCAGCGCTGCAAGCGCATCATCCGCCTCGCCGATGGTGTCGTCGTCGAAGATCGCCCCGTCGTGAATTGATCCCTGCCGTATCGTCCTAAACTTGTGCATGTTCACGGGGCTCATCGAAGCACAAGGTGTCGTGGTCTCTGCCGTGCGCGAGCCGGGTGGCAATCTGAAACTTGAAATTGATGCGGGGTCCTGGTCTCACTGCCGCGATGGCGTCTCTCCGGCTCTGGGTGAATCCATCTCGATCGACGGTTGTTGCCTGACCGTGGCAGCACTTCCGCCCAAGGATCGCCCTTCGCTGCTGACGTTTCATGTGATTCCCGAGTCCCTTTCCAAAACCACGTTGGGAGGGCTGGGCGTTCACGACCCGGTGCATCTCGAAGCATCATGTACGCCCACCACGCTCCTGGGCGGGCACATCGTGCAGGGACACGTCGACGGAGTGGGGGAGGTGGTTCGTGTGCAGTCTCAGGGTGAGTGGCGCATCACCATCGCGCCTCCAAGCAATCTCATGCAGTTCGTGATTCCCAAGGGCTCAATCACCGTCGCCGGTGTCTCGTTGACGGTCGCATCTATTGATCCCAAATCCGGCACCTTCGATGTCGCGCTGATTCCCACCACGCTGGCCAAGACCACGCTCGGTGCCTTGCGTACTGGCTCGCGCATCAATCTGGAATGTGATGTGCTCGCCAAGACCATGGTGCATTGGCTCACCCACTACGCCACGACCGCAGCGTGGCAAGCGCCTGCCACGAGGCAGTCATGAGAGTGCTGGGGATCGATCCCGGACTGCGGCTGACCGGCTACGCCTGTCTTGAGACCGCCCGCGCCGACGAGGTCCCCCGCATCATCGAGGCGGGTGTCTTTCGCCTGGTTCGTGGCGGATCACAGACCGCTGCTAAAGCCATCACCAAGTCTCCCGCCAGGCCCGCAGCGCGTGTCAGTGCCCCCTCGATTTCCGCTCGCCTCCTCGAGCTCGATCGCGATCTGACCGAACTCATCGAACGCGTGCATCCCGATCACGCGGCGGTCGAATCCCTCTTTGCCCATTACAAGCATCCTGCCACCGCCATCACCATGGGGCATGCGCGAGGCGTCATTCTCCTCGCCATTCGCCGCGCGGGAATCCCGCTGCTGGAGTTCAAGCCCAACATGGTGAAGAAGTCGCTGACCGGTCACGGTCATGCCGACAAGGGTCAGATGCAGCGCAGCGTGCAAACCTTCTTTGGTCTGGCCGAACCACCATCATCCCCCGACGCTGCAGACGCCATAGCCATCGCGCTGTGCGCCTGCCGCCGAGCCGGATGACCCGGCGGCAGGTCACAGTGAGAGATGAGACCAAACAAGTGCGAGGGATCACGCACATCCCTGGCTGAATGCCGCGACAAAGTCGAGGTAGTCAAAGAAGTCAATCGTTCCATCGTGATTGAAATCGGCAATCGCGGCATTGGCCGAAAACGCGGCGACAAAGTCCAGATAGTCAAAGAAATCCACCACATGGTCGGCATTGATGTCCACGGTGCACCCGCCGATGTTCTTCTGAATGATCACTAGATCGGCGATCTCGTCAGTCAGGACCAGATCCATATCTCCATCGTTGTCGATGTCGACTGGCGCGGTGCACGAGGGGTTGTCAGGAGCCACGAATTGCACATCCGGGATCATCGTGCCGCTGCCGTTGTTCTTGAAGACATACCAGCGGCCTGCGCCAAACGATGACAGCACCCAATCCAGGTCGCCATCCCCATCCAGATCGGCCAGATCCGTCGCCACGCAATGCCCACCAATGGAGTAGGTCACCGCGGGCTGCAGTGTGAGATCACCGTTCCCCAGAAGGATGGTGCCGTTGGCGCTGAACGAATTCGCCGTGCTCACATCCATGCGGCCGTCGTTGTTGAGATCACCGCAGAGCACGACCCAGTTGCGTCCGCCCACGGCGCGGGTGCTGGAGAGTGTGAACGTGCCATTGCCATTGCCGCGCAGCACACTGATGGTTTCGCTGTTGACGCCCGCGACAACCAGATCCATGATGCCATCGCTATTCATGTCGGCGCCATTCATGCCGTATTCACCGTTGACGCCACCCTCAAAGGCCACCGGCGCGGCAAAGGTTCCGGCTCCGTTATTGCGGATAAAGACGATGTTGTTGGTGTTGGCCTGGGCCACGGTTATATCGATGTCACCATCTCCATCCGCATCGAAAATGCCAAAGCCGCGCGGATACACACCCACATTGATCTGCAGCACTGATCGAAACGTGCCATCGCCTCGTCCAAAGGCGACCGCGATCTTGCTATCCATGGCGCTGGATGTCACGATGTCCGTCAGGCCGTCGCCATCAAAATCCGCGATGTCATTGGGGCTGGATTCATTGGGAATCAGCGTGTATGGCGTCAGCATCGGCTGATACAACCCCGTGCCATCCGCACGGTTCAGAAACACACGCAGGTCACGTGAAACCTCATTGACGGTGGTGAGGTCTGCCCATCCATCACGGTTCAGATCGCAGGCATTGGTTCCGTAAATGCGAGTCTGATTCCCCGTGGTATCCACATTGGACATCGTCACCAGGTGCTGAAATGTCCCCGTTGACGCCGCGACGCGCGTATTGAAATGAGATGAATATCCGGCGCTCCGCAGGGCCACGCCGTCGCTGCCGCGAAGATTGCGCGACATGGTCACAAGCACCTGCTCACCCGCGGCGAGAAAGCGTGACGGAGTGAATGTCACTGAGCGATTGCCGTTTGAAAACGAGTACGAGCCGCTGATCACGCCAGACACTTTGCCCAATAGGTGAAAGTTCGCAGGGGTGAATGTGCTCGGATCCACAGGACGATCAAACGTGACCACACATGGCGACGAACGCAGCACGTTGTTGGCGTTCTGCGAAGGCGTGATGGAGACCACACTCATCTGCGCAGAGGCCAGAGACCCGCAAGCCAGATACGCGGCACACGCCATGAGCTGGCCAACCCCCACTCGAACAATCCAAGGGCGATCAGTGCAGGAAAAAATCATCGGCATCGGCAGTCTCCACAGGGTCCACACACCCGGACTCCGACACACACCTTGAGTCTACAAGGTGGCATGCCGGGGCGTCAAGCACAAAATGCGCTACATCACCATAAAACCCGGCAAACAGGGCTCGCAACACACGGGGGATTCCCGCTCATTCATCGATATTGTGACATGAGGTAAACTGATCGGGCATCAATCACGGGCCATGAAGAATGCAGGAAGAAGTCACCCACATCCTGAAGCAGATCAGCGGCGGAGATTCCCGCGCTGCCGATCTGCTCCTGCCGATCGTGTATGACCAGTTGCACGCGCTGGCCGGGGCCTACCTCCGTCACGAACGAGCTGGACACACCCTGCAAACCACCGCCCTGGTGCACGAGGCCTATCTCAAGCTGGTGGATCAGACTCAGGCCCAGTATCACAACCGCGCCCATTTCTATGCCATCGCCGCACAGGCCATGCGCCGCATCCTCGTCAATCACGCGCGGGATGCTAAACGCCTCAAGCGAGGTGGAGATCGTCAGCGCATCGAGCTCGACGAGACTCCCGGCGCCGCTCCGCAGGAGTCCGTTGATCTCGACGCCTTGGACCGCAGTCTTCAGCGACTTGCCGCCCTCGATGATCGCAAAGCGCGCACGGTCGAAATGCGTTTTTTCGGAGGCATGAGCATCGAGGACACCGCCTCAGCGCTCGGTGTTGCCCCCGCCACAGTCAAGCGCGATTGGGATTTCGCCCGCGCCTGGCTCCATCGCGATATGTCCGGGAGTGATTCCGGTGAGTGATTCGCTCCTGGTCAGAGCCGAAGAGGTCTTTCACACGGTGATGGCGCTTCCCTCCGAAGAGCGTCTTGCCGCGGTCAATCGCCTCTGCAGCGCCGATGTTCAGCTTTACAACGAAGTGCTTTCGCTGCTGGCATCGGCGGGCAGCGACACCTTTCTGTCCACTCCCGCCTTGAATATCGAGCAGTTGTGGGCCGTGGCACAATCCACCGATGCCCCCGACGCCCTCATCGGACGAACCCTCGATGAGTATGAGATCATCGAACGACTCGGCGCCGGAGGCATGGGCGTCGTCTACAAAGCGCGGCAGCAGAATCCCCGCCGCGAAGTCGCCCTCAAGGTCATGCGCCCCGGTGTGATTTCGGCAGATATCACTCGAAGATTTGAAAACGAAGCCAACATCCTCGGGCAACTGCAGCATTCCGGCATTGGCCAGGTGTATCGCGCAGGCCGCCTGCGCACTGATCTGGGCACGCAGCCATATTTCGTGATGGAGTTGGTGCAAGGGCCCGGGCTAACCGACTTTCTCAAGACCCATCCGCTGAGCGTGAACCAGAAACTCGAGTTGGTAGCGCGAATCTGCGACGCCGTGCAGCATGCTCATC
>CAYTYD010000213.1:0-5862 GCA_964441555.1 uncultured Phycisphaeraceae bacterium
CGCGGCGTGCGAATTGCCACGCCCAGTGTTTGTGCTTCAATAAGTTGCGCACCATGGTCAATGGATTCAGAAACTGCGCCAAACCCGGCGCACGATCCGAATACACCACTTCAGACGCTGGTTGTGACGCAGTCGTTGACACGCTACCCATTCCTTGGCGTTCTTGTCCCCGGCGAAAAAGGGAGAAGCGAGCAAAATCCTAACGATTGCTCACTTGCCACCCACACATCGCGGCGTCTGATCGTAGGGAAGATCACTGGCGCAGATGACGCATCGGCCTTGAACATCGGCATCGCTGTCAGATATCTGATTGGTTATCGGTCCTAATCACCGTCGCCGTCGACATCGTCCGAAACCGGCGATTCATCGGGGTCGCCTTTGAATTCATTCGTCCAATCTGTGTTCAGAGCCACGCCAGCAAAAATCGCTCCGAACGCGATGAGGGGCACATACCAAGGAATGCCCACTCCGAGGCGGTGAAACAGCCACGAACTTCCCAGTCCGAGGAGCACACACAGGATCAACGCAATCAGTAGTCGCCGTGGCACGTCACAGAGTACACAAGCAAAAACGCCGACCGGGGCCGCACACCACTGCGACCCACGGTCGACGCTCCCACAAAACCCGCCACCAACCCCGTTCCCCCGATCCCACACTCAATCGCGGCGGCGTCGCGTCGCCACCAGACCCAGCAGCACCAGCGTGGCCGTGCCCGGCGTCGGCACCCACATGGTGTACAAAGCATCGATCCTCGACCCATCAAACACGCCTCCGGAAATCGTGTTGCCGACAACCTTCACGCGTGTGTAGTACGGCACGCCGATCGGCGCCCCGCCCCCAAAGCTGTTGACGTCATATGCGTGGCCCCAGTCCGCCCCCGCTCCCAAGAACCCCGAGGTCTTGTTCGGATCAGCCAGATACAGGAAGGTGTCGGCACCGATCTGCTCATATCCGGCACCGGTGAGGACGTGGAAGTTGGACCACCAGTTGCCGTTGTTGTTGGCGTTGGGAGAGACGCCGATGCGCACCACGCATGTGCCGCCGCGGTCCATCATGTCTTTGAAGAGGTTGTAGTAGTTGGTGTAGCCGCTGTCGACGCCATCCTGTGGCACCCAGGCGGTGCCGTTCCACTTCTGATCCACGGGTGCTTCAGGGTCGGTGAGGCGTTCAATGCGTGCGCCCTTGTTGAGGTAGCGTTGGATCTCGGGATTCGTGCCGGTGTGATAGGTGACGTAGTTACGAACATTGTTGGTCCAGGCCATGCCGCCATTGCCGGGGCTGGTTCGCCACGCCAGATCACCATTGGCGTAGTTGGCGCGTTCGAGCCAGGTGCGATTGGCGTGATACGGAGGGCCGACGTTGGGATCCATCGACGTGTGATCAAACAGGTTGGTGTAACCGCGCGTCGACCAGTTGTAGATCGCGCCCAGCCATGCCGTCGTGCCGCACCAGCCGACCTGGAAACGATTGCCCGACGAGTCGGTGGACGATTCCCACCAATCGCTGCCGCCGTAGGAAGGCCCGCCCGGCGCTGTCCACGCGTCTGTCTCATTCCATGCCTTCTGGTGCTGGTAGAAAGCCGGAATGTTGGCCTGAATGGTCGGAGCAGCGGTGGCCGCGGCGGCGATGATCAAAGTGAATGCGGACGATGTGACAACCTGTGCCCTGAAAAACATGGCTTTTCTCCTCAAACACGTTGTTCTTGTGGACCTTTCACAGGCGAGTTGAACGTCTCGCCATAGGTGTCAACGCCGTGCCGCCGCCACACTCACGCACACGCATTCGGAATTGCAAAAAAGACAGCGGCCCGGGCTGCACACGCCAAGGCCGCTGATTTCGGGGATCTTTCGATGTTCACACCAGCAGGGTCGCCGGGCTTTCCAAGAGGCCCTTCACCGTGGCCAGGTATTGTGCTGCCATCGCGCCATCCACCACGCGGTGATCGCTCGACATCGTCATGCTCATGACGTGGCCAATCTGAATCTGGCCCTTCTTCACCACCGGCTTCTCGATCGCCGCGCCAACAGCAAGGATCGCCACATTCGGCGGATTGATGATCGCCGTGAAGTGATCAACACCATACATGCCCAGATTGCTGATCGTGAATGTCGAATCCGACATTTCCTGCGGTGAGAGGCCCTTGGCACGCGCCTTGTCCGCCAGTTGCTTGGTCTGCGCCGAGATCTGCCGCAGCCCCATCTGGTCTGCGCCGCGAAGCGTCGCCACTACCAGTCCGCCACCCCTGGATTCATCCAGCGAGATCGCCACGCCGATGTTCACATCCGCCAGCAGTTCGATCGACTCATTCCCTACCGTGCCCACCCAGCGGCTGTTGACATACGGATGCTGGTGCATCGCCAATGCGCAAGCACGCACCAGGAAATCATTCACGCTGAGCTTCACGCCTTGTGATGCCAGCTGCTCATTCAACTGCTTGCGCAGGTCAAGAAGTGCATCCATCGCGATTTCGACCGTCACCTGATAGTGCGGAATGGTGACTTTGGATTCCACAAGTCGCTGCGCGATGACGCGCCGCATATTCGACAGCGGAATCACCTTGCTCGCGAGTGTGGCGCCCCATGCAGGCATCGAGGGCGCAGGAATCGAAGCTGCTCTTGGTGCTGCTGAAACCGCCGGAGCTCTGCCCGCGGCAGCGCCCGCTCCGCCGCCCAGCGCCGCTTCGACATCTTTGCGGATGATGCGTCCGCTCGGTCCTGATCCGTGCAGACCGGCCAGATTCACACCACTTTCCTCAGCGATCTTGCGTGCCAGAGGCGACACGAAAATACGCTCCGAGCCATTTGCGCTGTGGCTGCCATTGGTCGCGCTCGTAGTTGTCATGGTCGTCGGCATCGTCATCACCGCCGTCGCGCCGCTTCCACTGCTGGCGGCGACATTTGCCGTGGCAGCTGGCTTGGACACGCTGCCGCCACCCGCGGCGTACTTGGCCTTCACCGCGGCGACATCCTCGCCAGCGCCCGCGATCACGGCAATCAGCGTCCCCACGGGCACGTTGGCTCCCGCAGCGACCGCAAGGTGGGCGACGGTTCCATCGTCAAACGACTGCTGCTCCATCGTCGCCTTGTCGGTCTCGATGTCCGCCAGCAGATCGCCGGACTTGATCTTCTGTCCTTCCTTCACGGCCCAGCGGACGATGGTCCCGGCCTGCATGGTGTCGGAAAGACGGGGCATGGTGATTTCAGAAGCCATATGGATCTCGTGCAGTCAAAGGAAGTGCAATTGCTGGGTTGTGGTCCAACTCGCATCGAAGACTGACGGCATCACGGCAGCGCGGATTCAATCTCTGTAAGGGAGACGTTCAGCACTGCGCGGCAGATGCGATCCAGATCCTCGCGCGGTCCGGTGAAGTGTAGGGTTCGGCTGACGTGTCTGCCGGATTCACCCGGCTTCAAGCCCAGGGCCGGTGACGACGTCTCCAGCTCATAAAACGTCGCCGCTCCCGCAGTTGTCCCGCCGTCGTTATAGCTGTTGATCACGTCTCCAGCAAAGGGTTCCTTCTGCATTTCCCACGCCGAATTCACATACGAAGTCACGCCCGGCGACAATGAATACCGAACGATCGTCAACACATTCCGGGTCGGATCCCATGATCCGCATGTCGGTGTGCTCCGCATCGGATTGGTGCCGATCTTGGTCCGCGACAGGCCATCGGCCTTGAAGAAAATCGCGCGATCATTCATCGCCAGCCGTTCCGCCGGAACCTTGCCGAAGTAGTCGTCCTTCACCACCGCTCCGTGCGTCGCTGTCGCCCCTGCGGCAAAGGGAATCACCGCAACTGTCTTGGCAGACGGTTTGAACATGCCCAGTGTCCAGATGCTGAGCATGCCGGTGTCTTTGGTCCACGCCGCGGTGCCGGTGTTGGTCAGAATATTGATAGTGTCAAATGCGACGCATGACGTCTTGCCAAGTCCGATCTTCATCTCATGACACGCTTGCGCGCCTTCGATCAGCCGCACCGTGCGGTCAATCTTGGTGTTGAAGGTGAACCCCGAGAAATTCCTAAACGTCGCGTGATGCGTCATCACCACGCTGGTGGCATCCTGCGACACCACGCGATACGCCTCGGTATCAATCGGGGCTGGTGTCTGCCAGTCGTCCAGGGTGAACTTGTCACCCGGTTCAAAGAAAATCGCGAATTGGCCGCCCTCAGGGCCGAGCCAGAAGCGATCCTCGCCGCCGTATCCGTTGATCTTGGGCAGAACGGTCTTTGAGGCAATCACCGCGTCATCCAGAAATCCGAAACTCGGGCCCGTATCCCCGCCCGTGGTAGTGGTGAAGACTCTGCCGCAGATCGAGGGAACCACCGCGACCTTGGACTTGCCATCGGAGGACGACAGCACGATCGTGTCGCGATGCGACTTTAGAAACGCAACGTCGCCACCAAAAGACCGTTCAGAAGTCATGGAGCAACCAGTCAATAAAAGTGCGGCGGGGACAAGCACGAGTGAAGCAACGACAGTGGGGGTTCGCATCGCCAAAGCATATCGGGAATTTTGGCTTCTGACGCGCCCATGCCGACAGGCTTCGTGCGGGGCACTTGGCATCGAAAGGCTGATGAAAATCGCGGTTGTGGTGAAGACTTTGGATGCCAGAACCCCGAACCGATGACCGCTGGGCACGATCATCGGAGCGGGGTCGAGATTGAGCCCCTTGAGGCAAGCCACAAGGCACTCATCCTGTTCTCTCTACACAGCGGGCTTGCTCATCTCACGGCATCACGACCGTGTCGATCCAGTGAATGATGCCGTTGCTGGCCATCACATCGGTCTTGATCACCTTGGCGTTGTTGATCATCACGGTACCGTTGTTGACGCTGACCATCACTGACTTGCCGTTGGCAGTCGAGAGCGACATGGTCCGCACATTCGCAGCAGGAATCGCGTCGCCAGCATGAACGTGGTACAGCAAAATGCCGCGGAGCTTGTCCTTATTCTCCGGCTTGAGCAGCATCTCAAGCGTGCCCGCGGGCAATTTGGCAAACGCTTCGTTGGTGGGGGCAAAGACCGTAAAGGGCCCAGGGCTCTTGAGCGTCTGCACCAGCTCGGCCGCCTGCACGGCCTGCACCAACGTGGTGACGCGGCTCATGCCGGGCCCGGTGGCGACATCGATGATGTCACCCTTGGCCATCATTGTGTTTTCTGACTTCATGCCGCTGTCGCACTCTTTGCAATTCTGGCAGCCACCAGCACCCACGATCAAAAGCAGAGC
The DNA here is from genome assembly GCA_964441555.1 of uncultured Phycisphaeraceae bacterium. Taxonomy (GTDB): domain Bacteria; phylum Planctomycetota; class Phycisphaerae; order Phycisphaerales; family UBA1924; genus F1-120-MAGs238. Next base: position 5,230 of record CAYTYD010000213.1, read on the forward strand.
AGACAGACTGATAGCGTTCACCTTGAATGTCATGGTGTTTCCCTTTCCCCCACTGCACACGCAGTCCGGAGGTTGATTGATGTACAAGACCGCTGCGGCAGCCACAGCTACCGCTTCACGCAGTCCTCGCTACCCATTCATACCAGAACCAAGATCGGATCGCGCGGCCATGTGATTTGGCCTCAGCACTCCTTGAAAAGTGATCAGAATTCGCTTTTCGGCTGGTGCCCACATGTTTGGCAGGTTGGAGATGTAGCCCTATGTGCCGTTAGTGTGGCATCGAAAACTTCGTACATAGCGCCTCGATCTCGCCTCGCACGGTCTTGCACACTCTGGACAATTCATCCGGCCCCGCCAGCCCCGCCGCCATGGTGCGGTCAAAGAAGTCGGCCACCTGCTCCATCTGGGCTTCTTTCATGCCGCGCGTGGTCAGAGCGGGAGTCCCCAGTCGGATGCCGCTGGTGACGCGGGGCGGGCGTGGATCGTTGGGAATGCCGTTCATATTGCAGATGATCCCAGCCGTCTCCAGCCACTTGCTGCCTTCAGCTCCGGTGAGCTTGTCACTGCGTTGGCGAAGATCGACGAGCATGAGGTGGTTGTCGGTGCCGCCGGTGGTGATGCGGTAGCCGCGCT
>CAYTYD010000214.1:0-5847 GCA_964441555.1 uncultured Phycisphaeraceae bacterium
GAGCGGAGCATTCATAACGCTCAGGTCGGCGGTTCGAGTCCGCCCTTCGGCATTTCGATGATTCCTCGAGTAGGTCAAGTGCAATCCCAAGTCTGCGCTGACTTTCTTCATGTGGAGTCCAAGCACCAATGGATCCCCGAAGTCGCCAACCGTCACTTTGGGATCGCAATTTTTGCACCAAAAATCTCCCTATCACCGCATTTGGTGCAGTGTGCGCGATTTGCATCGGATTGCTCTTGGTCGCGTATCAAGAAATGCCCATGGGGTATTACCGATTTCTCCGCTTCGCGATTACGGGCCTTTCAGTATTGTTCGCCATCCGCATGAGAGGTACGCCATCGCTACTTGTGATTTCAATTGCTTTCGCGATCCTCTATCAACCTCTCTTTCCAATTTTCATGAAGCGGTCAACATGGGAATTTGCAAATGGTTTAACCATGCTTGCAATTTGCATCGGATTCTGCATGGATCAAGTTCGATTGGGAGCTGAATCTAGCATGCGCGAGTTAGACGAGAAGTTCAAGTAAGCAAGGCATGCTGAAGGGCCGATTCGAGAAATCTCGCTTGCGGTTTAGTTTTACCGATTTCATCGGTAAGTCCATCCATAGTTTTGGCAAAAGGTGGCTGGCGAACAGGCATCGGATGCATTGCCAAAATTGAAAATGGATGTCCCGCCCCCTGTCAGGCGGCATCACATTCGACAGATTTGAGACCAAATTGGTTTTCTGGCCCCGAATCGTCCGAATGTGTTGACAGCGGGCGGGTAGATTTCGATGATGGAGGTACCCGAGTCGACCGCCGTGGTCTCGGGCATGCTGATGATCTAGCGTCGAGAGGTGTCTTCGACGCGGAGAACCAGTCGCCGAAGCGACTGGATCACCGACTCATCACTCATGCAAAGTGATCCTTTATGTGTGGGTCGAGCGAAGTGTGATGGCCAAGCTCGATCCGTGCTAGTGAATAGACCCCGGCCCAGTGCTGGGGTCTGTTTTTTGGTTTGATTTCAAGGCGTTTTCAGAACTCCGACTCCGTCCAATGTTCAAGCGTTGGAATTCTCGGCACCAAAACCCTTCTCTCTAAGGTGACGACACTCCCCGACAACTTCGAACGCGAATATTCCGCAAAATCCATCAGGAATTGCCGCATAAGCACTGAGCCAGATCCTCGAAAACCGCTCAATACCGACATCGCATTCCCTGATCAGCGGTCGCAGGCGAAGAGACCCGCAACAGTTGCGTGACACAGATTACCACCTTGTTTTCTCGTTGTAACATTCTCGACACCCCAAAAGTCGTACTTCATTCACTTTTGCAAAGTTGTAAAGGCTTGCCAATTCAAGAGATAGACTGCATTCTGGAATCTTTTCGGCCAAGTCCGCGCCTGCAGTCGACAACGCGCAGCTGCTTTGTGCATTACGCGCATGTCGGACTGTTCGTTTATTCAAGATTCTGCCCAAATTCCGCAGCGTTTGACGCAATTGACAGGTAGGTCGGTTGACGAATCGTCCACATTACAACGACTCCAGTTTCCGGTGTGCTGCTTCGACGCCATTTCAAATCGCGGCTTCCGCTACTCCTACCCCCACAACCCACCCACCGGCACCGCCCAGAAATCCTCCCAAACGCCACCGTCTCCTGCCCGTCATACACCACGATGCCGCGGCAAATTTGGTGGCCGAAATTCGTCCACTCACTCGACGATTTTCAACCACAAGTCACATCTAACCAACAATAAAGTCCGAGAACCACAAAAATCACCACAAACCGTACGAATTCGATAAAAAGACCAAACTAAGACTTTACAGTATGATCGGTTTCTGGTATACTACGTTCACTATGGAAAATCCCTTCCCCGCCGCTCCCGTCAACCCCACCCAAACCGTCGCCGATCGTTTCTACGCCCTCTGCAACGAAGGCAAGTTCGATCAGGCCATGGCCGACCTCTACGCCGACGATGCTCGCCACGTCGAAGCGATGGAGATGCCCGGCACCGACTGCAAACGCATCACCGAGGGCAAACCCGCCCTGCTGAAAATGGCCGAGCAGTTCAACAAATCCACCACCATCCACAGTTGCTGGCTCAGCAAACCCCTGGTCAATGGCGACCAGTTCGTCTGCGAGATGAAAATGGACAGCACCAGCCACGCCGGCCCCTTCGCCGGTCAGCGCATGCAGGTCCAGGAATACTGCGTTTACACAGTCCGCGGCTCCAAAATCACCGAAGCCAAGTTCTTCTACGGCTGCTGATCCCCATTCCCGTCCGACAACTCCCCGCCGGGTCCTGATCTTGGTGCGTCCGAGGCATTCGTGTCCAAGGCCGCGCCATGTTCCGGGCCCGGCTTGTCATCCCCCACTCTCACCGCCGTACACTCGGCCTCATCCCCTCCGGGATGTTCAAACGGAGTCGCCCATGTCCAGCCCCGCCGATCGTCAATACTCCAAATCCCACGAGTGGCACAAAGAGGAGAACGGCCTCATCACCCTCGGCGTCACCCAGTTTGCCGTCAACGCCCTCACCGATGTCACCTTCGCGGAAATGAAGGGCGTCGGCTTCAAGTTCGAACAGGGTCAGCCCATCGGCGTAGTTGAATCCGTCAAGACCACCAGCGACATCTACTGTGCCGCTCCCGGCGAAATCGTTGCTGTCAATGAAGCCCTCATCAATGATCCATCCCTCATCAATCAGGATTGCTACGGCAAGGGGTGGCTCTGCAAGATCAAGCCCTCAGGCCCCCTCTCCGGCACCCTCGATGCCAAGGCCTACGACGCTGAAAACCCTCTCTGATCTCTCCCTTCGCAGTGACGCAGGAGGTCCCTCTTGATTCGCTGCCGGAGTGTCACCAAAACCTACCGCCAAGGTTCCCGCACCGTCGAAGCCCTCCGCGGCCTCGATCTCGACATCCCTCAGGGTGAGTTCGCCGCCATCATGGGCCAATCCGGCTCGGGCAAATCCACACTCCTGCACCTTCTCTCTTCCCTCGATCGCCCCGACAGCGGCACCATCGAGATCGCCGATCAACACATCGAGACTCTCACCGAATCTCAAGCCACGCTCTTCCGCCGCCGCCAGATCGGCATCGTCTTTCAGCAGTTCAATCTCATTCCCACGCTCACCGCGCTGGAAAACGTCGAACTCCCCGGCCTCCTTGCCGGCGAACCCCTCTCCAAACTCCGCAGCCGCGCTGAAGAGCTCCTCACGCTTCTCGGCCTTTCCGACCGCTCGACTCACCGCCCCGATGCCCTCTCCGGTGGCGAACAGCAGCGCGTGGCCATCGCCCGCGCCATGCTCTTCTCTCCTCCCGTGCTCTTCGCGGATGAGCCCAGCGGCAACCTGGATTCGGCCAACGCCTCCAAGCTCTGGGGTCTTTTGCAGACGCTGGTGCGCGATGCCGCTGGCGCCATGACCATCGTGATGGTGACGCACGAGCCCGCCGCCGCGGCATACGCCAAAAGCGTCCACGTTCTGGCCGATGGCCGACTGACCCACACCTTTGCAACGGAGGGACTCGATGCGACCGGCGTGGCTGCTCGCTATCAAGAGTGCGTCCGAAAGGCGTAGTCGCTGGGTCCTCCTTGTGCTTGCCGTCGCTCTCAGCGCGGCACTCATCAGCGCGGTCCTGGTTGGCCTCTATAGCGTCAACATCGGCCTCGAACGCCGCGTGGCTCGCAGCGTCGGCTCGGGCGACTTGCGCATCCGCGCCGTCGGCGGCGTCACCGCCGTGCCCCAATCTCTGGTTGAAGTCGCCTCGCAATGGCCCGAAGTGACGAGCGCGGTGCCGCGCTTGCAGCGCCAACTGATTCTCGAAATCGTCCGTCCCGTGTGGGAACCGGCTTCGCGCGAACAACCTCAGGGTGCTCACACTCAACGCTTCAAGCGGATCAACTCTTCTCTGACCGCCACCGGCATCACTCCCGCAGAGCATGACTTGCGCCCGCTGGATTTCATCGAAGGGCGTTGGCCCACCGCCGACAACGAGATCGTGCTGGATGAACTCGCGCTGCGGCAGCTCGGCCCACGTTCACGCATCGTCGCCAATGTCAAAGCCCAGGCGGAGAACAAATCTCTCCCTGATCCCGCGCTTTCCCTTTCACCCTTTGCCGATGCAGGGTCGCTCGAATCATCGGCAACCAAGCCCGCCGACACCACCCGCGACTTTGGCCCCGCCACCGCAGCGAATGCCGACGAAGCCGTCGCGCTCAACGAACGCTTCACCCTCAAAATCGGCGACACCATCTCTGTTGTGACGCGCCCCAGTGATGCCAATGGCCTGCTTTCCAAGATCGGCGATCGCATCGGCATCGCCCGCACCACCACCAAGGTCCGTGATCTCACTCTCGTCGGCATCGTGCGCCAGCCCCCGCTTGGCGGCCGCGCTTCGGCATACATGACACTGCCCACGCTGCAGGATGTCGTCAAGGCACCGGCAACGGTCTCAGAGATCGACATCAATCTGAAGAAGACCGCGAACGCCGACACCGTCGTCAACACCTACAAACCCACGCTGCCCCGCGGCATGTCCCTCTCCACCACCGAAAAGATCACCGGGCAGATCAGCAAAAACCTCGAATCCAACCGCATCGGCTTCACGGTGGTGTCGATGTTCGCCTTTCTCGGCGCGGCGTTCATCATCATGACCGCCATGACCACCGCCGTCACCGAACGCCAACGCGAACTCGCGGTGCTGCGCTGTATCGGCTGCTCGCGCCTGCAACTGATCGAAACACAGTTGGTGCAGGGGCTTCTCATCGGCGTCGTGGGCGCGTTTCTGGGTGTGCCACTAGGTGTGCTCTTTGCCCGCATTCTCTTCTGGTGGTATGCCAAGGAGATTCGCGTGCCCTTGGTCGTGACGTGGGAACGATTGGTCCTGGCCTTCTGCGGCGCGCTGCTTGCTGGATTGCTTGGCGCCGCTTTCCCAGCCATCATGAGCGCGCGCGTCTCTCCACTCGCGGCTCTCACCGTCCGCAGCAAACTCCCCAGCGCGCGCGGACTCTGGATCATTCTCGCGTGCGCACTCTTTGGGCTTGGGCTCAACATCCTCTCTGTGAAGTTTGGTGACAACGCCACCAACACATTCTGGTTCTACATCACCTTGGGCCTCCCAGCGATGGTGATCGGCTACTTCCTGCTGGCCGTTCCCGCCATGGTCGGCATCACCACACTCTGCGCTCCCCTCATCAGCAAAGTCATCGGCCTGCCCCCGCTGCTTTTGCAGCGCACGGTCCGCGCCACGCCCTATCGCTTCGGTTTCACCTCGGGCGCGATGATGGCCGGTCTGGCCGTCATGGTGGCGCTGTGGGCCCAAGGCCGCGCCGTTCTGGATGACTACCTCACCAAGTTCAAATTCCCCGATGCCTTCGTTCTCGGCCTGAACTTTCCCCCTGAAGCGCAGCAGAAGCTCGATGCGATGAGTGACATCATCATCGGCACCAACCGCATCTCGCTGGTGCCGGTAGAGACCAGCGCGCGGTTTGGCGTGCAGGGGTTGAACACGTTTAAATCGAGTTTCATCGGCTTTGAGCCCGAGCGATTCTTTGCCATCACCAAGTTGAACTTCATCGATGGTGACCAGGATGCCGCGATTTCCAAGCTGAAATCCGGCAACCACGTGCTGGTCGCCAAGGAGTTCCAGGTCTCCAACGGCATCAAAGTCGGCGACACACTCAAAGTCACCTATGAGGGCCGCTCGCACGATTTCACGGTGGCCGGCGTCGTCACCAGCCCCGGTCTCGACGTCATCAGCAAGTATTTCCAGATCGGCGATGAATACGTCGATCAGGCCCTCCACACTGTCTGTGGCTCGCGCGATGATCTGCGCACGCATCTGATGGAGGGCAACGAACCTCCGAC
>CAYTYD010000215.1:0-5818 GCA_964441555.1 uncultured Phycisphaeraceae bacterium
TTAACGAATAAGGGCGAGTTGTCGATGGCGCACGCGCTGAATCTGCCTACGCAGAGGACGTATGTAGCGGTTTCGGCACAAGAGAGTTCGCCAACGACAACTCCGAACACCAGCAGCGATGAATCCAAAGTGCTGCGGCCCAACCCGAGTCTGCATTACTTTGGCCGCGCGGCGTACGTGGTGCTCTTCATGTTGATGGTGGCGGGGATGTCCAACGCGGTGAACATCACCGACGGCATGGATGGGTTGGCGGCGGGCATATCGACGGCGGTGAGCACGGGGATGTCGATCATCGCGCTGATCGCGGGATCGGGAAGCGTGGCGATGTACCTCTTGGTGCCGCACGTGCCGGGGGCGGATGAATTGAGCGTGTTGTCGGGGGCGATGGTGGGGGCGTGTCTGGGATTTTTGTGGTGGAACTGCTCGCCTGCGCAGGTCTTCATGGGTGATACCGGATCGCTGGCGCTGGGTGGATTGATCGGGTATATCGCCAGCGTGACGCGGCAGGAGTTTGTGATCCTGGTGATGTGCGGCGTATTCCTGATGGAGATCGGCTCGGTGGTGATGCAGATCTAGTATTTCAAGGCGACCAAGGGAAAGCGGATTTTCAAGTGCACACCGATTCACCACCACTTTCACATGAGTGGTTGGACTGAGCAGCAGGTGGTGGCGCGGGCGTGGATCGTGAGTGTGCTGCTGGTGGTGCTTGCGCTGGCGACGATCAAGGTGCGGTGAGTTGGCGCGGATTGCGTGTTGTGAAAGTGTGGTAGCATGGGCGCAGCGCGGCGGAGTGGATGCCGCGATGTCGGGTGTTTGCGTGCGCGGAGTGTGATCATGATGATGAATCGTGGCGGAATGAAAGGTGTAGCATCGGTGTTGATGCTGAGCGCGGTTGCGGCGTGGACCCAAGCAGCGGAACCGGCGGGAATGCGGAGCGTTGATACGGGTCTGGATGCGATGTATCCGAAGCTGAGCGCGTTGTATACGCATCTGCATCAGAATCCGGAATTGAGCTTGTGTGAGAAGGAGACGTCAGCGCATTTGGCGACGCGCTTGCGCGAGTTGGGGTATGACGTGACGGAGAAGGTGGGCGGGTTTGGCGTGGTGGCGATTTATAAGAACGGCGCAGGCCCCACGGTGCTGATGCGCGCGGATATGGATGCCTTGCCAGTGGAGGAGAAAACCGGCGCGGCCTATGCGAGCAAAAAGCGGATGATGAATCACCTGGGGCAGGAGATGCCGGTGATGCACGCCTGCGGGCACGATGTACACATGACCTCGCTGGTGGGCGCGGCGGAGCTCTTGATGCAGCGCAAGGGTGAGTGGAGCGGCACGCTGATGCTGATTGGCCAGCCGGCGGAGGAGGGGTTTGCGGGCGCGAAGGCGATGGTGAAGGATGGATTGTTTGATCGCTTTGGAAAGCCGGATTACTGCCTGGGTTTGCACGCGGACAGCCGCATGCCTACGGGACAGATTGGTGTGACCTCCGGGCCAGTCTTTGCGGCATCCAACTCTGTTGATATCACCGTGTATGGCGTGGGTGGGCACGGTTCGACGCCGCACCGCACGATTGATCCGATCGTGATTGCGTCAAGGATCGTGACGACGCTGCAGACGATCGTGTCGCGTGAGATCGACCCGCTGGACTCAGCGGTGGTGACGGTGGGAACGTTTCACGCTGGCACCAAGCGCAACATCATTCCTGACGAAGCCAAGTTGGAATTGACGGTCCGGGCCTACAAGCCCGAGGTGCGTCAGAGAGTGCTGGATGCGATCTCAAGAATCTGCAAGGCAGAGGCCGCCGCGGCGGGTGCAGTGAAGGAGCCGCTGGTGGATCTTGGGTTGGGCGAGGGGTACGACGTGGTGATCAATGAGCCGGCGTTGACTGAGCGATTGACCGGCATGCTGGAAGGGGCTCTGGGAAAGAGTCGCGTGATGAAGATGGAGCCCGTGATGGGGTCGGAGGATTTTGGAGTGTTTGGTGCGACCGCCAAGGTGCCGTCGATCCAGTTCAGGTTTGGCACGGTGAACGCGGCGTTGTATGCGGACGCCAAGGCCAAGGGGCGCTTGCTGATGCTGCCGGGCCCGCACTCTGCAGGATTTCTGCCGGATCAGGAGCCGACAATTCGCACGGGTGTGACGATCTTCACGCTGTCGGCGCTGGAGTTGATGAAGAAGTGAAATGCGGAATTGAAAGGAAAAAGTAAAACGTTGAAAAGCCCGAGGCCTTCCTCAGACTTCTTCGTCGTACTTGACGATCTTCCACTCTTCGATATCGATGGGGGCCTGGCGACCGAAGATGGTGACGAGGATCTTGACCATGCCCTTTTCGGGGTTGAGCTCGTCGACGGTGCCTTCGTAACCCTCGAAGGCGCCTTCCTTGATCTTGACGTGTTCGCCCTTGGAGAAGGTGAGCTTGGTCATCACTTCTTCGCTGGGCTTCTCGCTGTCACGGAGCATCTTCTCGATCTCGTGCAGCTTCAGCGGCGTGGGGCGACCAGCGGTGCCGACAAAATCGCCGACGCCGGTTGTCTCCTTGATGAGGAAGAAGACATCCTGAGGAATGCGGCCATCGGGCTCAAGCTTCATCTCGACAAAGACGTAGCCGGGGTAGAGCTTGGTTTCGACGATGCGGGCCTTGCCACCTTTGACAGTCTTGCTCTTTTCGGTAGGCACCAGGATGCGGTTCACCAGGTGCTTCATGTTCTCGATGGCAACCTTGCGGAGCAAGGTGGCCTGAACACTGGATTCCTTGTTGCTGGCGACGCGGAGGACGAACCAATCCATGCCTTCGGCGCGGATGGCCTCGTTGTGAGGAATCACGTCGCCGCGAGTCTTGACCACGGGCTCGGCGGGAGCTTCAGAAGCGTGCTGAGAATCCTGAGTGGTGTCGTTGCTCATGTTGACGCTCCGAATTGGTGGACACTGAGAGGAGGGAGAAGATCAGTGCGTCAGCACGCCGATGGCGCGGAACGCGGATTGGAAGCCGATGTCGACGATGAAGAGGAAGCCAGCGATGAGGAAGGTGGCGCCGACCACGACCATGGTCGCGTTCTGCACTTCCTTCTTGGTGGACCAATTGACCTTTTTCATTTCGCCGTCGGTGGCGACGAGGAAATCAACGGTGCTGCGCTTGCGGCCGACGTAGTAGAAGATGGTGAACGTGCCGATGAGGAAGATGACGACAGCGAGGCCGGATTGAATGTACAGCGTTTCGACAAGCGGGATCGATTGCACGCCGGCGACGCCGACGGTTTTGCCTCCGAGCTGAATCTGATTGATCGTGGCGGGATCAACGCCTTCATTCAGTGCGGGCTGAAGCAGAGTGACAGACCCGGTGCCGTCTGAAGAGCGGGTGAAGATGCCGCTGACACCCTTGCCGACGGGAGGGTGGATGCCTGTGCCGGAGTTGTCCTGACCGAGAGGTATGAGTTCGCTGCCAGCCGGAAGGGATGTGATGGCAGGATCGATGTTCTTGAGTGCGAGGGTGTATCCCTTGACCGGAAGCGAAACCGCGCGGATTTCCTGCGAGGCCCAGGCGGCGGCGGCCATGAAAAGGAGCGCGGCCAGAACGGCAGTCATCACGCGGACCCAGTACCCCTCGCCGAAGCGATAGAGACCCAGGTGCACATTGGACTTGTCGTCATGGCGCCCACCGGAAGTGGAGCGGGATTCTGCGGACGATTCGGCCATAAACACGGCGGGAGGGGATCGAACCCACGACCTGCGGATTTGGAATCCGCTGCTCTACCAGCTGAGCTACCGCCGTACGCAAAAGGCGTGTGGGGGAAAGCGTGACGAAGCACGCGTTCCGGGCGCGAGGATTACTTGCGCTTGATCTTGTGCTTGCTGTGGCGGCGGAGGCGTGGGGAGTACTTCATGAAGCCCTCCTTGAGCTTTTCCGCGATACCACCCTTGACGTTGATCTCGGTGCGGTAGTTGAGGTCACCGGTCTCGGTGCACTGCAACCACACATACTCGCGAGCCATGGATTTCTTCTTCGCCATAACAATCTCACTTTCCAAACAAGCCGACCGGAAGCGGACCTGCGAGAGGCACGCAAACCGGTCGAAAAAACCGCTGCCACCATCAACGGATGCGGTGCTCGCCTGCTGTCATGTCTGATGCGCTGACGGTCCCACCCATCGAACGCACCGCATTGATCACACGCCGCACAACACCACAGAATCTTTTCGAGACAAGCGGACCCGGGGGCTTTCGCACCCGGGGCCGTGAAAGGTCAGATTACTTGATGATTTCGGTCACAACGCCGGAGCCGATGGTGCGGCCGCCTTCGCGGATGGCGAAGCGGAGGCCCTTCTCCATAGCCACGGAGCCGAGGAGCTCGACTTCGATGGCGACGTTGTCGCCGGGCATACACATTTCAGCGCCGCCCAGAAGCTTGACGCCACCGGTGACGTCGGTGGTGCGGAAGTAGAACTGAGGGCGGTAACCGGAGAAGAACGGAGTCTTACGGCCACCTTCCTCGGCCTTGAGGACGTACACCTCGGCCTTGAAGTGGGTGTGGGGGTTGATAGAGCCGGGCTTGCAGAGCACCTGGCCGCGCTCGATGTCGTCCTTTTCGACGCCACGGAGGAGAGCACCGACGTTTTCGCCGGCGCGACCTTCATCGAGGGTCTTCTGGAACATTTCGACACCGGTGACGGTGGACTTCTTGATTTCGGGGCGGAGACCGACGATTTCGCAGGCATCGCCGACCTTGATGATGCCGCGCTCGATACGACCGGTGGCGACGGTACCACGACCCTTGATGCTGAAGACGTCTTCGACGGACATCAGGAAGGGCTTGTCAACTTCGCGCTGGGGTTCGGGGATGAAGCTGTCGATGGCCTTGAAGAGTTCATCGATGGGGGCGCAAGCCTTGTCATCGCGAGGATTCTCAAGGGCGAGCTTGCTCTGGCCGCGGACGACGGGGGTCTTGTCGCCGGGGAAGCCGTACTTCTTGAGGAGGTCACGAACTTCCATCTCGACCAGGTCGAGGAGTTCGGGATCGTCAACCAGGTCAACCTTGTTGAGGAAGACGACGATGTAGGGCACACCGACCTGACGGGCGAGCAGCACGTGCTCGCGGGTCTGGGGCATGGGGCCGTCGGCGGCGGAGACGACGAGGATTGCGCCGTCCATCTGAGCAGCGCCGGTGATCATGTTCTTGACGAAGTCGGCGTGGCCTGGGCAGTCGACGTGGGCGTAGTGGCGGTTGTCGGTCTGGTACTCAGTGTGTGACGAGGCGATCGTCACGGTCTTGTTGGCGTCGCGGACCGTACCACCCTTGGTGATTTCGGCGTACGACTTGATTTCGCCACCGAACTTCGCGGCCGAGCGGGCCGAGAGAGCGGCGGTGAGGGTCGACTTACCGTGGTCGATGTGACCGATGGTGCCGACGTTGACGTGGGGTTTGCTACGCTCGAATACGCCCTTGGCCATGACTGTGCTCCGAGAGAAATGCGCCGGCGGGCGATTCTGCCCATCCGACCGATGTTGAGATATCCCGCGCCACCCTCTGGCATTCGCCGGAGTCTGACACGGGGACGAGTCGATTCTCTACAACCACTGTGCCACACGGCACGGGTTGTGATGTTGATCGCGGAAATGGGCCTTTTCAGGCCATTTGCCGCGAATCAAAGCCGCTGATGGGAGTTGAACCCACGACCTCACCCTTACCAAGGGTGCGCTCTACCACTGAGCTACAGCGGCATGAGGCGCCATTGGGGGGCGACTCCTGCACAAATGACACCCATCAGAACGAAGGTGGTCCCTCTGACAGGGAGGGGATAGTAGCGAGTAGGGAGAAACGGTC
>CAYTYD010000216.1:0-491 GCA_964441555.1 uncultured Phycisphaeraceae bacterium
CGAGAGCATGGCTGGCGTCGCCAAGGCCAACCGCGACAGCCGCGAAACAGAAATCAAGGACAAGCTCGATGCTTTGAGAGCCGAGCGTGCGACCAATGCTGCTGAAGTTCCGGCGGATGTGCTTCGTGATTACGAGCGCACTTTCCATCAGCGCGGCGAAGACACCGTTGCCCACGTCGAGCTCCAGAGTCGCAAGGATCAGGAATTCACTTGCGGCGGTTGCATGATGCTGATTCCCGTGCAGGCGGTCAATGGACTTCTGGCCAGTGGTAAAATCACCATGTGCACCAATTGCCGCTGCTACCTGTATGTTAATGACGAGTTGAAACAGCAACTCGCCGAGCCCAATAAACCCAAGTCGCGCAAGAGCAAATCCGAGGCCGAAGCGCTCTAATCGGCTCTGCGGCGCCTCTTGGCGATCTGTAACCAATCTCTCGATATTCCCAAGAACTCTTCGGAGCCCTAGTCCCAAACTGTGGCTCCTGTTTCCA
>CAYTYD010000216.1:501-5791 GCA_964441555.1 uncultured Phycisphaeraceae bacterium
GTGGGCCGAAGGCGATGCGGTAGGTGATGGCTGCGGCCAGCCGTGGCCGCAGCGGAAAGAAAGGGGGACTCATGTCTGATGGCGACATGGGTGGATTTGATCACTCAGTGGATTCCGATTTCGGCTCTGATTTCAATTCGGATTTCGGTCCCAATGACGGCTCAGATTGCGGCCCTCCCCTGGAGGGGCCCGAGGGTGCTGGCCCTTTCGGTGTCGATCCTCCGGAGCCGCGCCTGTATATCGATGGGCAGCAGGGACCTCCTCAAGCCATGGCCAGCGGCTGGAGTCAAGACCGGACGCCGGGCCAACAGCACGCAGCGATGCCGGGTGCGGCTGCCGATGGCATCATCCCTGCGATGCTGGTGGGGTCACTCGTCGGCGACCATGTCAGCGACACCTTCACTTCGCAGTCACACCAATCACAACACACGCCTCAGCAGAGTGCTGGCTGCGCTTCCATGATGGTGATTGGCCTGTTCACTGCTGTGGCATTCTTCATGGCGTTCGCTGTGTTCAAAGCGGGCTTTGGTCTGTTTGGAGTGATTCCGCTTCTGATGGCCTTTGTTGGTCTCGCCATGTTGGCATCGCGGATTGGTCATCAGGTGCGCAATGAGCAATCCTCGCCTCCCGCCGCGAGTTCGCTGCCACCAGCTCGTCCAGCCGAATCGCAACAAGCTCGCCACTGCGTGTATTGCGGACGAAAGGCGCACATGCACGAAAGTGGTTGCGCCGGATGTGGCGGACCAATCGATAGCAGGCAAAATCCAATACAACCACCGCGTAGGTGATCACGCCAAGCGATGACCGCCTCGATGACTCATTAACCGCGTACGAATGCCGCAATCGGGTGCTGCTCGTGATCAAACGACAGCCGCACCTTTCCGGGATTGCCACCGTGCTCGTCAAAGATCAGGATTTCGTTTTCCAACCCGGCCTTGAGGTAGGAAGCCGGAACGAAATACCGCGTCTGCGGCCCCACCTTGGTGCCGTCGGTCGTGGCGATGAAATATCGTCCGATCGGGCGACCATTCAGCGAAACCTGGCCCTTGGTGAACCCGTCAAGTTCCAGATAGGCGGGAACGGCGGCCGCCGCGACATTGGGAAGCTTGAATGTGCCCCGCCACCACGTCGGCCCCTTGGGCTTGCCTTTGGGCGGGACGAAATCTGAAGTGGGGGGTTGTTCCCATTTCGCGAATGACCACTCCGCCTTTTCGCTCAGGTTCTCAGTCAGTTCATCGAATGCCAGCCGATCGGTGATCAGTGACGACATGGATTCAACCTCTTCCTCCGTGCTCAGCCCGATCTGATCGGACGGGATCAGAGCGAGTTGCACGGTGGAAGGGGATCGGCCGAGCGTTTCTTCAGATATGAAGATCTTGGCCGGCCCGGATTCATCCAGCAGGTCAATCGCCTTGCCACCCACGATCAGCACAGCGCGAAGGGGAAGTCCGTGATTGCGAATCATGATGCCCACACGCTTGGCACTTCTGGGAATGCTCCAAGTGAGGCGGAAGGGGCTGGTGCAATCGCCCTCGCGAACGTCCCAGATCGGGGCGCGGAACGCAAGAATCTCGATCGGGTCTTCGCGAGCAATCTTGGGCTTGCCGGGTTTGAGTGGGATCGCTTCAAAGATGTGATTGCACAGACCCTTGGCCTCTTCCATGTGCATGCCACCGCAGAAGCGGCCGAAATCTTCAGCCAGCACCACCAGACGCTGTCCACCTTTTTTCAATTGCAGCGAGGCGTCTGACGAGCCACCAGGACCGGGTCCATAGACCGCGGTCTCATTGTCGTCGACGAACAGGTGAAGGCGGTCTCCCGAACCAGGGAACGCCAGTTTGGCCTTGTGCGTGCCGTGAGCTGGAAACTGAATGCGATACCAGCCGTACGCGTCGTGAGCACCCAGGGTCGTGAGTGATGCTGGGCCATCGATCGCGGCAAACCGCGCGGATGTCCCCTTGGTGTAATCATGCATCTCTGCGCACGTCCAGTGCGCAATCGAAACATGGTGGGAGTTATGCTCAGGAGCATGCACCACCGGCACCGGGTTGGCCTCTCCGGCTGGATTGATACGCAGGCAAGACTTTTGACCGGGCGATCCCACGGGCTTTCCGTCGCTGGTGACGCCCAGCACGCCGACGAAAACCGCTTCTCCCTCGAAATAGGTCTGATCGCATTGATCCTCGTTGACGATGACGAAGATCAGGCCCTCGTGCTCAAAAACCTCGGGAGTCTTGGCGCCCTTGGTGGGCACATCAACATCCACGTTGGAGCCGTTGACGCTCAGCGTGCCGCGGAATGAAGCGGGACCAAAGAGCGTCACGATCTTGCCGGCCGTGCCCAGGCAGCAGAGATTGGTGAAATCAATGCGTGAGCGGCCCGCGACATTGACATCGAGCAGATACCAGCCCACGGATTGGCGACCCAGATTGATGGGCAGGGGCGAGCCATCGGCGAGCACCAGTGATGTGGTTCGTGAGCCCGGCTCAGAGGGATCGGAATGCTCATCGCCAAACACAAACACAATTCCGCCCTGTGGGCCGGTTGTGTGGACGACTTTGACACCACTGTGCGAGTTCTTGCGGCTCTTTGCTTCCGCAGAGACGGCATAGGAGGGGTCGGCGACGACCGGCTGGTAGGATGGCTCCAGGTGGGCAAGAACTCGCGAGAAACGCGAGGCGAATGTGCTGATGCGGCGCAGCGCCTGATACGTCGCGCCAGGTGCGCCAGCTTCACCGATCGGAGCGTGCTCATCATCGGACGAGGTGTAAAACCCTTCGATTGAGTCAGGTGAGCGACCGGCCTGCGTACCAAAGAACGTGCCCCCGGCAAACGGCTGAATATTGAACTGTCCACCGCCAGCCATGATCTCCGCCAGGCGACGCTGCAGGGCATCAGCTGATCGGGGCGCGGGATCGGGTCGGCCCCACACGGCGTGCTCATCAGACAGATTGAAATCTACCACGATCCGCGGCTGATCACCTCGGACCACAGCCAACTGCCGCATCATCGACAGCAGATTCTCAGACCCCGACCAGCCATCCAATTGCCCTTCGGCGGTCTGCCACAGGTTGTTGTCGTTGATCGTCTGAAGTTCAAGACCGGATTCGCGCAAATACCGCTGCAATTCGCCCAAATATGACTCGGCGAGTCCAGGCAGCGAGCACGACCACTTGGATTCCAAACCAAAGAGCAGGATCGGCCCACCCGCGCCAGGAGCGCTGGCTTGAAGATCGCGCACCTGCTCGGCGACCTGCGCGAAGTACCGCGAGCATGCCTCAAGAAACTGTGTGTTGCTGGTCCGCAGCTTGATTCCGGGAATGTCCAGCAGCCAAGCCGGGAGTCCGCCCAGATCGTGCCGCTGCCCGATGAATGGGCCAACCCGCAGAATGCAGTACATGCCCGCACGCTGCACCAATTGAACAAAGCGGCGGATGTCATTGTCGCCCGAGAATTCAAACTGGCCCGGACGCGGTTCGTGTCGTGACCAGACGACCGAAGTGTCGATACAGTTCAGGCCCGCTAGGCGTGCCGCGTGGATGCGGTCTGCCCACGACTCGTGTGGAATGCGGGCATAAGGGATGGTTCCGCTGACAAGCCAGATGCGGCGCCCGTCGAGCATGAAACTCCGACCATCACACGTCACCGTTGGCATGTCTAAGGGGTCTCCGGAGGCGCCGGCGTCCCTGCCGAAACCCGAATCTTGGTACCTTTGGCGGTGTCGATGGCGGTCCTTCGCCCCTGCCAAAAGCACGATTTTTGAAGTGGGCCAACAATAGGCGGCGGAAAACGGATCTCCAAACATCTCCCGGAGAACTCGATACACTGTCGGCAAGTCCTGCGTACATCATCAAATCATAATGCAAACAAATATCAAACAATACCAGAAAAAGCACTGGCACTTATCGGGCCTAGTCGTCTTGATTCTACTTTCCTCCGGCTGTGCCACCAGCATGGATGCCATCGATAAGCGCCTTGCCAATGTGGTCGGCGATCAGGCCAAACGCATGGGGGGCGGGGCTGGGACTCCCTCACGTCAGACCGATGTTCAGTCGGTGGAGAGGGCTGATCGGCTACGGAGCTTGAACAAGACTCCGGCGACCTCGAATCCGGATGCAGAGACCCTGCAGTACAAAGCGGCCGACGAAATGCGCGATGTGGCCGCGCGACTTCAGAGTTACTCCGTCGCCCCGGCTGGCGAAGCCCTGCAGATTGACCTTCCTGCAGCATGGCGTCAGGGGCAGGTGACGGGTCGCGAGTACCTGACCGCGCAGGAAGAGTATTTGCTCTCTGCGATTCGCCTGCTCACCGAGCGGCACCGCTGGTCGCCGCGGCTCTTCAATGACACATTTGTCGGCTTGTCCGGATCAGGTGATGATGGTGATTTTCAGCACGCGTTGTCAGTGATCAACACCATGCGGGTGACGCAGCGACTCCCCTTTGGCGGCGAAGTCGAAGCGCGATGGATCACTCGTGCAACCCAGCAGCTTCGCGAACAGGTCAGCGGGCGTTACCGGCAATCCAGCGAATTGGCACTGTCGACATCCATCCCTCTTCTTCGCGGCTTTGGTTCCGTGGCCCGCGAAGACATCATTCAGGCCGAGCGCGACTTGGTCTATTCCGCCAGAGACTTTGAACGATTTCGTCGGCGCTACCTGGTCAATCTTGCTCAAGACTATTTCAATCTGATTCAGCAGCGCAGCCGCATCATCAATCAGGAAAAGTCTTTGGATAGTTTCCGCAAGATCGACGAGGCCGAAGCCGCACGCGTGGAAGCTGGGCGGCGGCCACCCTTCCAGCGCAGCATCACGCAGAACCAGGTGCTGGGCGCGCAATCGCAGTTGGCAAGTTTGAACGAGTCGTACCGACTCGCGCTGGATCGATTCAAGATTCGCCTGGGAATGAAGCCGCAGGATTCGGTGATGCTCGGAGAAATTCAATTCGAGTTGCCAGAGCCGGAGATCGAGCTGGAAAAGGCCAGCGAACTGGCTTTGGACTACCGATTGGATCTGCAGACCCAGCGCGATCGCCTCGATGATGCTCAGCGCGGCGTCGCCAACGCCAAAGACCAGTTGCTTCCTTCTCTGGATTTCACCGCATCCACATCACTTCCCACCGATCCTGACAAGCGCGTCGGTGGATTATCTGTGCAGCCGGATGAATTGGATTACTCCGCAGGATTGACGCTCGGTCTGCCCTTGGATCGTGAGATCGAACGTCTCGGCTTGAAGCGATCGTTGATTTCGCTTGAAGCGCGCAAGCGAGATTACGCCAAGGCACGCGACGACAT
>CAYTYD010000217.1:0-5772 GCA_964441555.1 uncultured Phycisphaeraceae bacterium
GTCGCCGCCGCCTGTCAACAGCACCCCATCCAACCGATCGAGTGTCGGTTCGATCGCCTCCACAATCGGTGTCAGGATCACCGGAATCCCGCCACACTCCACCACCCGTTGCGCGTATGCAGAGGCCACCCGATATCGCAGCCGCTGGCTTCCATCTGCCGCAGGCGCAAGCTCTTCCACATCCGCGGTCATGCCGATCAATGGGGCCAATTCCCTCATCCCATGCGTCAAAGCCATCGCTCCCCCTCACTCCGCCGTCGCATTGTGGAACTTCGCATTTCCCGCGATGCACTGATCCCGCCCGCGCAGGTCATACACCGCCGTCATGCGCATGGCCGAGGTCGCAGCCATGTACCGTCCCGTCGGGTCAAACGCGATGGTGACCACTTCGCCAGTTGTTGGCTCCAGCGTCGCCAGTGGCCGCAGTGTCGAACTATCCCAGATCTTGACCAATCCATGCTCATCGCCGGTGGCCAGAATCTTGCCATCCGGCGAATAGGCAATCGCAGGCACCAGGCGGCTGTGGCCTTTGACACTCAGCCGCGTCCGCCGCGTTGCCACATCGATCACTTCGATCACACCCTGATACGAACTCATGGCCATGTCTTTGCCATCCGGTCGGAAACACACACCCCACGGCATCACCGAGGTCTTGACATCTGCCACCTTCTCAAGCGATTCTCCATCCCACAGCGCGATGCCATCATTTCCGCCACTGCTTGCGATGAGAGTTCCATCCGGACTCATGGCGATCGCTTCCACACGTCTCTGCAGTTTCGGAAGTGTGTGCGTCGCCTCTCCCGTGCTCGCGTTCCACACCCGGATGACTCCATCAGCATGCCCGGCGATGATGCGCTGACGCTTGGAATCGATGAGCATCCCAAACACTTCCGCAGTGGTGTTCTTCAATTTCCCCTTGGGTTGCAGTGTGCTTCGATCAAACATTCGAATCGAACCATCAATGCACCCAGCGACGATCGTCTGACCATCATCCAGAAAGCCCAACCCGCGGGCACGCATCTTCACAGCGTCAATCTGGGTCGATGCGATCTCTCGCTGCCCATCGGGGCTCTGCTTGACCAACTTTCCGTTGCCATCGAGAATGAACAATTCTGAGCCATCAGCGGTGTATCCCGCGACAAAGCACCAACTGGTAAAGCCCGTCACCGGCTGAAACGCCGCCTCTGGTGATGTGTCAATCGATCGAATCACGCCATCAGTTGTCACCAGGACCAGCGTGTGCTCGTCTCGCCAAGTCATGCCGATTGCCGGAAATCTCTGTCGCCCAAGCGCACGCGATGAAAGCAGGTCCGGCCCGGATAAGAGATCGTCCGCTCCGCTTACCGCAATCTCCTGACCTTGCCGTGAACGTGCGATCGCCGTGATCGGTGCGTTTCTCGGCGACGGGTGATAGGTCACGTCGCCATTTGTCATATTCAGCATGGCAAGAATCCGGTCCGATCCACCAATCAACAGAAACCTTGCATCCGCCGAAAAACACAAACCCCCGACCAGCGCGAAATGTTTGGTCTGAACACCGCGAATCAACTTCCCCGTCTGTGCATCCCACACCCGCGCGGCATCCACCGCAGGCACCTGCCGCGAACTGGTCGCCAGCATCTTTCCATCGGGCGAAAACGCCATCGCCAGCAACCAATCGGGGTGGGCTTCCCATGCCGCGATCTCTTTTCTGGCCTTGACATCAAAGACGCGCACCATTTTGTCCGCGCCGCCTGTGGCCAGCCACGCGCCATCATCCGATAGCGTCATGCATCGCACGCCCCCGGCGTGCTGCACACCATTCACCCACGGCTCACGCGAATCGGCTTTCGCAGTGTCCACCCTGGCGAGTGTTCCATCCCCGAACCCAACCACCGCGATGGTCTCATCCAGCATCACCATCGAGGTGATTCCTGTCAACCCGGCAACCCGCTCGACCACGGATCCATCCGCCGTCGAATGCGCAAACAACTCTCCCGCTCTGGATGCGATCACGAGCCGCGAACCCGCCGGCGAGCCAACAGCCAGAAACGGTGCCGTGCTGGCCCGAGTCGTCCATTGAAATGGATACTTAGAGTACAACTCCCACAATCCCCAGTATGCTGGCCCTTGCCCCTCCTCGTTCTTACGTTCCGACCACAGCACATCCTCCGCCAGCACGATGTTGCCGATCGAACCCTCCAATCGGGCTCGTTCGATCATGGATTGCCGCAATTCCGCCGCCAGATTCACATTCGCGGCATCCGCCGCAACCCTGGCATTCTCTGCCTCGCGCTGCGATTGCAGCGCCGCAAGCGCGAGTTTCGCCTCTTTCTGCGCCTTCAGCGTCGCATACACCGCAAACGCAACCAACGACACCAGACCGATCCCCACCACCGCCGCCGCCGCCCGATGTCGCCGTACTTGCCGACTCAGGATGTACATCCCCGAATCGCGCCGCGCCAAGATCGCTTCGCCATTCAACATTCGCCGAATGTCATCTGCCAATTCCCCGGCGCTTGCATACCTCCGACTCGGCTCCTTGGCCATCGCTTTGGCGATGATCGTCTCTCCATCCCCTTTCAGCGACCTGTTCAATCGCGACGCGGGTTCCGGTTCCGCCGTTGCCACGCGGTTTGCCAACGTCGCCAGTGGCACCTCTGTCGTGTCAATCGGCAACCTCCCCGTCAGCAGCTCGTACGCGATCACGCCGATCGAATAGATATCACTCCGCGTGCTCACCTCACCACTCGACAACTGCTCCGGGCTCATATACGCCGGAGTGCCGATCACCTGCCCCGCCCGCGTCGCGTGCGTGTCGTGCCCACTCGGCTCCGCCGCCCGCGCGATCCCGAAATCCACGATCTTCGGCTCACCCTCCCGCGTGATCAGGATGTTCGCCGGCTTCAGATCTCTGTGAATCACCCCGCGCGAGTGCGCATGCTGCATCGCTTCGCAGACCTGCGCCAAAAGCTTCCACCTCTCCACAACCCCCAGCCGATGCCGCGATGCAAATGCTCCCAGCGGCTCCCCATCCACCAGTTCCATCACGCAGTACGCCTGATCCGGATGATCAGCATCCGCCACGCCCGCCTCAAACACCTGCGCAATCCCCGGATGCTGCAATCTGGCCAGAAACTCCGCCTCATTGCGAAACCGCCGCAACATGCTCGGCGTCGCAAATCCCGGCCTCAGCGCCTTCAACGCCACCCGCCGCCTTGGAAAGGCCTGCTCGGCCTCAAAAACCACACCCATCCCACCCTCACCGATCGTCCGCAAAATCCGATACTCACCACGCAATGGTGGCAAGAGCGCCTCTTTGCTCTGCTCAATGAGTGCCACACCCGCTTCTTTCAGGCCGACACCCGTCGACATCCCGCTCGATTCTTCCTGGTGGTGCTTCAACAGTCCGAGAACTTCGTCCCGCGTGGCCGGATCATCCGAGAGTTCCTGCTCCACGTACGCCGCGCGAGCCGCATCCGGCAGCGCCACCGCCTGCTCAAAAACCTCCATCACGCGCTGAAATCTTGACGAATCCATTCGTGTCTTACATAAAGAATACCAACCGACAACACCCCAAAGTGCAACCGACCGATAATCTTTCACCACTTCTCAAGAATCATTATCCTCTTCCTCCACCGACGTCGCACTGACTGTCGGACCCCTTCTCGGAAACACACCTCCCATGGGCGTATCGCGGCATCCATACTCCAGCTCCCTTCCTTCCTGGGCCAATGTCCCCATCGACCCCACCGCCGTTGCACGCCTACGCGCCAGCTTCAACGCATTCGCTTCCGATGGCTCCCGCCTCGCAAGTATCTTCTACGCCAAACTCTTTGAACGCTACCCCGGTGTGCGCACGCTCTTCCCCACCGACATCCGCGCCCAAGAAGGCAAGCTGATGGAGTCCCTCAAGGCCGTGGTCGAGCACGCCGAGGCCGACCCCAAACTCATCGAGGCCCTCCGAACTCTCGGTGCACGTCACGTCAAATACGGCGCCAAGCCCGAGCACTACCCCATCGTCTGCGATCTGCTCATCGAATCCATGGCCGATGCCTCTGGCCCCGCCTGGTCGGTGCGTCTCGCAGCCGAATGGCGCCAAGCTCTCGAGATTGTCTCGCGCGTCATGCTCGATGGCGCTGCCAGCGTCGAAACCCCGGCACGCTGAAAGTCCCATTCACCCGCCGCTGCGTTCCACTTCCTGCGCCAGCCACGCCCGCGCGAACGTCCAGTCATTCTTCACCGTCGCCGGCGAGACACCCAGCGACATCGCTGTCTGCTCCACTGTCAATCCCGCGAAATAACGCAGCATCACCACCTTGGCCTTGCGCTCATCCAGCGCCTCCAGTTTCGTGAGCGCTGCATCCAGCGCCAGCAGCCGCTCCGACCCTTCATCCGAGTCCGTATCGGCCGCCACCGCATCCTCATTCAGGTCCACGCGTGTTCGGTCTCCACCGCGCTTCAGCCGGTTTCGCGACCGCGCCCGCTCAATCAGAATCCGCCGCATCGCGATCGCCGCCGCACCAAAGAAATGTCCGCGGCTATTCCATCCACTTGCCCCATCCCCTTCCGGTCCCAATAACCGGATGTACGCCTCATGCACCAGCGCGGTCGGCTGCAAGGTATTCGCCGGGCTGTGCTCCTTCCCCAGATTCGCAGCCGCCAGCTTTCGCAATTCTTCGTAAATCAGGGGCAAAAGGTCCGATGCCGCCCGCGAGTCACCATTGGCAGCGCTCTCAATGAGCATCGTCACTTGCCGCGCCGCCTGATCTGAACTGCCGCTCATTGCATCTCCCTGAAAATCTCACCCGTCAAAGTGTACCGGCCGAACTCGCACCACAGTTCCCACAATCCGTTAGCCATTTCACAAGATCACGTCGCACTGATGTCAACGGCCTTGCCCACAAGGCGATGTCCAAGCAACCTCAAATGAACCTCGAACCCGTCCACGCTCAGGAGTCTGACCCATGACACGCACCCTGGTTTCCGCCACCGTTCTTGCCCTCGCCTCCGTCGCCTCGGCACAATCCACCATCTCCCCCGTCAACAAGTTCAGCTGGGGTGAAAACGTCGGCTGGATGAACTGGCGCGATGCCGGAACCCCCTCCGGCTCACAGGGCGTCGTCATCACCAACACCTTCCTCTCCGGCTATGTCTGGTCAGAGAACATCGGTTGGATCAACATGGGCGACGGCACTCCCGGCGACAGCGTCGCGTACACCAACACCACCGGAGCCGATTTCGGCGTCAACATCCTCGCCGATGGCACGCTCAGTGGCATGGCCTGGAGCGAGAACACCGGCTGGATCAATTTCAACACCGCATCCCTCGGCGCCCAGCGCGCTCGCCTCGACACCGTCTCCGGTCGCTTCCGCGGCTACGCATGGGGCGAGAACATCGGCTGGCTCAACATGGACAACGCCGACAAATTCGTCGGCATCCGCTGCCCCGCCGATTTCAATCAGGATGGCATCGTCGATTTCTTCGACTACCTCGATTTCGTCGCTGCCTTCTCTGCCAACGACACCACCGCCGATTTCAATTTCGATGCCGTCATCGACTTCGTCGCCGCGTTCAGCGCCGGATGCTGATTCGTGAGAATCGCTACCAGGAGCGCTCCCACGCACACCCAATCGACCGTGCAAAGGCCGCGATCTCGACCCTGTCCATCGCTCCCCACATTCCGGGTGGTACCCGCTTGCCCCGGCCCTTCTGCACCTCAACAATCTAAACCGAGTGTGAGCTGGCGCGGTACGGCTGCCGCCACGAACGGTCGGAGACTGTTCACGGTTC
>CAYTYD010000218.1:0-5733 GCA_964441555.1 uncultured Phycisphaeraceae bacterium
GGTCAGGTCGCGGGTGACGGCGCGGAAGTCGGTGATAAAGGGTGAGTGAAGTTCGAGGGGGACTTGAAGGTTGTCGAGCGCGTCGGTGAGGGCTGGGTCGGTGATTGAATCGATGGTGTCGGACCACTCGATGAGTTCGAAAAGGGCGTGAAGGGCGCGGCCGCGGAGTAGGGATGTGGAAACAGCGGATTGATGCACGTGGGAAGAGGGAGCGATGAGATCGGAGAGGAAGATGGTGGATTGACCTTCGAGGCCGGAGGGACTGACCCGGCGGCGTGCTGCGGGGCGGGTGGGATCGGCAAGGGCGAGGATAAGGGTGAGTTGGCGAGAGTTTGCGGGGGAGGCGGCGGGGGGAGCGGGGATGTTGAGAGTGCCCTGTGAATGGACGATGCGGCCGAGTGGTTGTTGGCCGGGGAGCCACTCCGACGGAAAGGTCAGTTGATCTGTGAAGTGGAGAGCTGCGGAAATGAAACCGGTACCCGAGCAGGGATGTTCGGGTTCGGTATTGGAGTTTGATTTGGACGGGGCTTTGGCTTGGCAACCGGGGAGGATGATCTCAAGATGGTGGATGGGACGGGTGAGGGAGACATAAAGGACGGAGAGCTCTTCGCTGATTTTCTGATCGACATTGGCGAGATAGAGGGCATCGATCGCGGGATCGATGTTGCGGAGGGTCTTGGTTGGCGCGAGTGAAGCGAGCGTGAGAGATTCGAGAGGGGCGGGGCGGTGGGTAATGACGGACAGCGCGGGCGTGGTCCAGGCACGGTGAAGATCGGGGAGGAGGACGATGTCGAATTCAAGACCTTTGGCGTTGTGCACGGTCATGAGGCGGACGGGGACGTCGGAAGTGTCGTGAAGCGTGTGGGTGCGAGCGCGGGTGATGAAGGCGTCGAGGTCGAGAGGTGTGGCGTCGGTGGTGGCGAGTTCGGTGAGGCGGGCCAGGCGCTGCGTGCCGCGAGAATTGGTGTGTGGTGTGAGGAGACGAGTGAGTTTGGCAAGGACGCGGGGAAGGGTGCGGCGGCGGATGGTGCGCCGGGCGCGGAGTGCCAGGCGCAAGGCAGCGCGGTTGTCCTTGTGGTTGGTGAACTTGAGGATTTTTCCCAGGGGGCTGGTGGCCACGTGGTAGCGAGCCGCGGTGTCGGCGGGATGGGCGATGAGGTGCAGGAGGGAGATGATGGCGGCGACGGCGGGGGAATCGACGAGGCGGGCAACGCCTTCCTGGCTGGAGTCGATGTTGCGGATGGAAAGTTCGTAGCGGAGACGCGGGAAGCGGGACTTGTTTCTGACGAGGACGGCGATGGAGGCGTGGGGGAACTGGGAGTGGAGTTCGGCGATGCGCGCGGCGGTGGTGCGGGCGAGGGTGTCGGCCTGGCTGTCGTCGGTATCGGGGAGATCGGCGATGCGGATGGTGACGGAACCATCAGGGGCTTGAACGTGAGGATGATGGGTGGTGAAGCGGGGTTGCCAAGCTGTGGCGGTGGCGGGGTGATCGATGAGGGAGGAATTGGAGCAGAGATCAGCGAAGAGTGTGTTGACGAAGGAGAGGATGTGGCGACCGGAGCGGTAGTTGGTGTCGAGAGACAGGGTGGAAAGGCCGGGATAGAAGTGGCCAGCGGCGAGACCGTCGAGGAGTTCGGGTGCGCCGCCACGCCAGCCATAGAGAGCTTGCTTGGAATCTCCGACGAAGAAGACGGTGCGGCCATCGTCGGAGCTGACGGCTTCGTCAAGGAGGGGCTTGAGGAGAAGGTATTGATCGCGCGACGTGTCCTGGAATTCGTCGAGGAGAATGTGGCGGATCTGGGCGTCGAGTGAGTAGTAGGTGTGATCGAGTGTGCCGGCGTAGTGAGAATTGAGGAGCAGGCGGGGTATATCCGCAAAGGTCAGGGTGGAGGCGGAGAGTTTGGCGGCGAGCAGATCACGATCGAAGGCGCTGACGATGGTGTGGGCGGAGAGGTTGGTTTCGCTGAGTTTTTGGCGGAAGATGGATTGGAGGTGGGAGAGGAGGGGAGTGAGAAGAGTGATGAGGGCGGGTGGGAAGGGCTTGCTGTAATAAGAAGGGGATTGGGAGTTCAAGCAGGTGACGAGGCCGCCGGAAGCGAGGCCATCCCAATCGTGTTCGTTGAGACGGGTGATGAGTGATGTGAGTGCAGAATGGAAGCGAGAATCTGCGGTGCCCTTTTGCGTGAGGGGTATAAGGCCGGGTGTGGATTCGAGGGCGTGCCGGAGCTGATCAAGTTGATCGTGACCCAATGGAGGGGTGAGTGGCGCGATCTGCTGCCAAGGTTCGAGGCGTTCGTCGGCATCGATGTAGGCGGCGATTGTGCGATTGAGAATGTTGAGGACGGGGGCGTGCACGCTCGCGGCGGGACCCTTGGAGTTGAGGGCGTGCAGGTGCATGAGCATGGCCTGGGTTTGCCCACGCTGGCGAGAGAGAAGTTCGGAGAGCGTGGTGAGGTTCAGATCGGTCTGGTCAGCATCTTCGAGGAGAGTCCACGCGGGGGGGAGGCCGAGGGTGAGTGAAGCGGAGGAGGCGACGCGCTGCAGGAGGGCATCGAGAGTTTGAATCTTGAGGGATCCGAAGGCATCGACGACGTTGCGGAGATGTTGAGCGCAGGCGACGGCGGTGAGATCAGGATGGGCATCGCGCTGGAGAGAGGCGAGGCGAAGTGCGCCGAGATCAGGTTGGGCGGCTTCGGCGAGAAAGCGGAGAACGCGGTCGAGCATTTCTCCGGCGGCTTTGCGGGTGAAGGTGGTGGCGAGGAGGGATTGGGGTTGTTCACCTTGGGCAAGGAGCGCGATGAAGCGCATGGCGAGGCGATAAGTTTTGCCGGTGCCGGCAGAGGCGCAGATGACCTGATGAACCTGGGGTGAGTAAGTCATGAGTCGCCTCCGGATGTTTCGGAGGTCTTGGCGCTGGCGGCACGAGCGGAGAAGAGACCGACACCAGAGAGAAGGGCTGAGGTGGAGTCTGTCGGTGGGTGATCGCCGGCGTCTTCAAAGTGGCGGGCGCGGATGGACCGGATGACCCAGCGTGCGGCGGCATCGGCAGAGGCGAGGACTTCGGTAGTGATAAGAAGTTCGGAAAGCCCGGTGTCGCGGGGATCACGGGGAAGATGGATGATGCCGAGCGTGAGGGACGCGTTGGTGGGGATGATGCTGGCAGCCAAGTGGCGATAGAGAGGAAGTTGCAGATTCTTCCAGGGTGGGCGCGGGGCGAGCGTGCCTTCGTGGTTGAGGTCGTGATAAGGAGTGAAGTCGGCGAGTTTGCCTCGAACTTGGTGGGGATTGTCGGGTTTTTGTGCTGAATCGCTGGTCTTGTAATCGAGGATGGCGAATTGGGGTGTGGGGCCGGTGCGATTGATCTCTATGCGATCGATGCGGCCCTTGAGAAGCATGGGAGGTTGGCCGGGAACTTCAATCGAGGCAGACGAGTCGGTGGGGAGCCACTCGCTGTGGAGGATCTCCCAGCCGGCAGCGCGTCGCGCGGCTTGCCAATGGCTGAAGTGTTCGAGTCGTTCACGCGCGATTAGGATCTGAAGTTCGACTTCGACGCGGCGGGCAGTGCCGATGAGGCCTTGGCTGGCTCGGTGCAGACCCTCGTGCAAAGAGAGAGCGATATCGCGCTGGTTGGCGCTGTGCCGCGAGGGGGATTGGGCCCAGAAATGCAGGGCATCGTGGATGAGCGAGCCAAAGGTAAGGCGTGACAACTCCGGCTGTGGTGAACTCAAGTCTTTCAGGCCGAGGACGTGGTTGAGGTAATACCCATATGGGGAGCGCAGATACGCAGCAAAGCTCGTGACGGACATGGATGAGGGGAGAGGGGCAAGAGAATCGATGGGGCGAGTGGGGAAGTGATCTTGAGCGCTGGGCGTGACGCGGCGCGTGAGCGTGATGGGAAGTGGAGTGCCACTCTGCATTGAGAGAATGCGCTTGGGGAGAGTGGCGTCGTCTTGGAGGAGGAGGCGGGAGGGGAGAAGTGGATCGCCTTTTTGCGAGCGCCTGCCACAGATGAGATGGGTGCGGCTGGAGTGGAGGGCAAGATCGAGTAGGTAGCCATCGCGGACGCCGCGATCGCGCGAGGTGGAGAGGCCCAGGAGTGTGCGGAGGGATTCGGGGAGCAGGGGATCGATCGAAGGGGGACCGGGAATGCGATGGTCGTTGATTCCGGTGAGGATGAGGTGAGGGGCAGGATCGGCTATGGCATCGAGCCAGCCGAGAAGTTCGATGGCTTGGCCGTCGGGCTCGGGTGCGATGGTGGCGTTACGGATTTCGGTAGCGAGGACCGTGCGGGCCTGGGACGTGGCGAGGGAGAGAGAGGGAGGGAGTTGGGAGAGATCGGTGAGTATCTGATTGAGAGATTTGAGTGAGGCGACATCGGAGAGAGAGCTCGAAGCACTGCGATTGGCAGAGCGGCCCTGGTAGGCATGAGCGAGGACTTGACGCAGCGCGGCGCAGAACTCGGGGGCAGGGTGGGCGTCTGTGATGGCGATGAGGGGTTGCAGCCAGGAATCGACGGCGGTGAGAAGTTGGGTGAGGATGTTGGATTGACGATTGGAACGAGATGATGGCCAGAGTTCCTGTGTGGCGCAATCGAGGCCGCGATCGGGCGTGGCGGAGGCGTATTCGTCGAGGACGAGCGACCACGTGTTTCGAGCGCTGGGATCAAGCGGGGCGTTGATGGCGCGCGTGGCATCGGGCTGATGCGTGAGCAGGATGAGGTTCTTGAGTGTGCGATGAGAAGTGAATTCGATACAGGCGAGAGCGAGGGCTGCGGGCGCGGTGCAAGTGAGAGGAATGGGATCTGCGAGACGGACGCGGAGTGGGTGGACGGTTTGCACTTCACTGGCAAGCCCCTGAAGGGCGGCGGCGACTTCGAGATCGGGGACCGCGATGACAACATCAGCAGGAGTGAGTGGTGGGAGTTGAGCAGCGCATCGCGATTCAGATTCTGAAGCGATGTGGCCGAGGGCGGCTTCGGCCTGATCGAGTGGCGAGGAGGCGATGGTGACGAGATCGTCGGTGATGGGGAGTGACGGGAACCAGGAAGAGAGGGGGGCGAGCGTGCCCCAGGGTGTAAAGCGCTCGGCGAGGGTGGAAGGAGCGGCGATGAGGGCGGTGGTGTGCAGAGTGTGCTGGGTGAGGGCCCGGCGGACCAGGGCGGGGATCTCTATGGCACCGATGAGGAGTGCGGGGCGCTTGGTGGCGGGGGATGCGGCTCGGACTTGGCGTAAGCGGCGAAGCGAGCGGATGGTGAGGGGGGCGGTGGAATGAGCTGAGAGGAGCGATTCGGCGGCATCCTGCACTGAGGCAAAGGCCTGCCATTGATGAGGGGCGAATGTCGCGGCGAAAGCATCGGTACGCGAGGAAGCAGGGGCAGACTCGACGTGCGCGGGGACTTCGTGAACCAGCAGATCGTCACCGGCCAGCGACTGCGCGGCACGGGAAAGAAGTGCGGCATAGGTCATGAGCGTGGTGTGGGGTTGATTGTGAAGGGATTTGCCCGCGAGATTGTGGGAGATGTTTGAGGGGATCTGATGAAGCGCGTGGGCCCAGGCGAGGTGTTCGACGAGGGGGCTGGCATCGTTGGATTCGACCGCAAAAAGGCGATCGATGAACTGGCCAGGTGTGGTGATGATGGGGAGGGAGACGAGTTTGCCCCGTTGATTGGCCAGATCGATGAGCAGCGTGGCCAGGGTGCGTCCAGCGCGGCTGCCGGGAACCAGGACAAGGAGC
>CAYTYD010000219.1:0-5728 GCA_964441555.1 uncultured Phycisphaeraceae bacterium
CGCCGCGCTTCATCTCGAGGAGAGCGGCGTCGTTGAAGATGAGTTGCTTGGATGACATGAATCTACCTCAGGAGGAAAGCGCAGGGCTGATCGCCATGCGTCATTGACTAGAGCTCGGACAAAGACGCGTAAACGATTAGCCCCCGATGATGCCGAGGAGTTCACTCTCGCGCATGATCAGGTGCTTCTGGCCTTTAATCTCCACCTCGGTGCCGGCGTATTTGCCGAAGACCACGGTGTCGCCGACCTTGACGGAGAGCTCGCCACGCTTGCCATTCTCAAGACGACGGCCGGGACCGGTCGCGATGACTTGGCCACGAGCGGGCTTCTCTTTGGCGGTTTCGGGCAAGTAGATGCCACTGGCGGTCTTGGTCTCTTCGGCGGCGGGCTTGACGAGGACGCGATCTTCAAGGGGCTTGACGGACATGACTCAAATCTCCGTTATGAAACTGTGTGTGAACTGTTGAACGATGTGAATCACTTGCCGCGACGCGGCTTGTGCTTCTTATTGTGTTTGTGATGCTGCTTGCGCTCGCTGGCCTTGGCAGACTTTGCCGCGGAGCGAGATGCGGGAGCTTCATCGCATGAGGAAATGCTGGACGAGGAACCGGTGTCACGCATCTGCACCGAAGCGCCACTCGCCACGGACACGGCCACCATGACACCCATCGCGGCCAGACAGGTCCGGACCATTGATGCGCTCATGTAGTTTTTGTCGCGTGTGCTCATGTCTTGACTCCTGTGCAAACTGTGCGAGTGCCAGCGTGGGTTAGAAGCCCATGCCGCCCATGCCACCCATTCCGCCCATGCCTCCCATACCACCCATGCCGCCCATGCCACCGCCGCCGCCAGCAGGGGCCTTCTCTTCTTCGGGCTTGCTGGTGATGATGCAATCGGCAGCGAGCAGAATCGTCGCGACGCTGCAGGCATTCTGCAGGGCCAGACGATCCACCTTGCTGGGAGTGATGACGCCCTGCTGCAGCATGTCGCCGTAGGTATCAGTGAGGGCGTTGTAGCCAAAGTTGGCTTTCTCGCTCTCTTCGACCTTGGCGACGACCACGGTGCCGCGAGCGCCAGCGTTTTCGGCGATCGTCATCGTGGGAACCGCAAGAGCGCGGTACACCACATCGATGCCTGCGGCAAAGTCATACTTGTAGCGACCGACATCATCTGCCGACTCGCCCTTGCCAAAAACTGCCTTGTATTCCTTCATTGCCGCCAGCGCCTTGCGGGCGCGGATGAACGACGTGCCGCCGCCGGGGACGATGCCCTCAGCCACGGCAGCGCGAGTCGCGTGCAAGGCGTCTTCGATGCGGGCCTTCTTCTCTTTCAGTTCGGCCTCGCTGGCCGCGCCAACCTTGACCTGCGCCACGCCGCCGGCCAGCTTGGCCAGACGCTCCTGGAGCTTTTCACGGTCGTAATCGCTGGTGGTCGTATTGATCTCAGCACGAATCTGCTCGATGCGGCTCTTGATCGCTTTGCTGTCGCCAGCGCCCTCGATGATCGTGGTGTTATCCGCATCGATCTCGATCTTCTTGGCCAGACCCAGGTGCTTGATCTCGACCTTGTCGAGTTCGATGCCCAGATCCTTCATGACGGCCGTCGCGCCGGTGAGGACCGCGATGTCCTCAAGCATGGCCTTGCGACGATCGCCATAGCCGGGTGCCTTCACCGCGGCGACGTTGATCGTGCCACGCAGCTTGTTGATCACCAGCGTGGCCAGCGCCTCGCCAGTCACATCCTCAGCGATGATGAGCAGGGGCTTCTTGGCCTGCATCACCTTCTCCAAGAGGGGCACCAGCTTGGTGATGTTGTCGATCTTGTCTTCGTGGATGAGCACGAGGCACTTATCAAACGCGACCTTCATCTCATCCGCATCGGTGACGAAGTTCGCCGAGAGATAGCCGCGATCAAACTGCATGCCCTCGACGACGGTCACTTCCGTGTCGATGTTCTTGCCTTCTTCAACGGTGATCACGCCGTCTTTGCCGACCTTCTCAAACGCATCGGCCATGATGCGGCCGACTTCGCGGTCGTTGTTGGCGCTGATCGAAGCGACATTCTCAATGTCGGCCTTGCCCTTGACGTTGGTGGAGAGCTTGGCGATCGTCTCGCCCGCCACCGCAACTGCTGCACGCATGCCGCGGACCATCTGGTTGGCCTCGACGCCGGAGGTGATGTGCTTCAGACCTTCGCGAAAGAGTGCCTCGGCCAGCACTGTCGCCGTGGTCGTGCCATCGCCCGCCTCGTCGCTGGTCTTGCTCGCCGCTTCCTTCACGAGCTTTGCGCCCATGTTCTCGGCTTTCGAGCCAAGCTCGATCTCTTCGGCAACCGTCACGCCGTCTTTGGTCACGGTCGGTCCGCCCCAGGATTTATCAATCGCGGCATTGCGACCCTTGGGGCCCAGCGTCGCCTTCACCGCCCGGGCGAGCTTTTCCACGCCGCTGAGCAGGGCCTGACGAGCTTCGACATCGAATACGAGTTCCTTGGCGGGCATACAGACGAGCTCCATCTTGTTTGGTAGTTGACAGGGCTGCGAGGTCGGGGCGACTCCGCAGGTGCAATCTGCATGGCAATCAGAGTGCCAGTCTTTGCGGAAGTGAACTTGGGGGCAGGGTTGCCGCTCTCTTGCTCAAAAGCGGCAATCTCTGGCGATTCCGGGCCCCGGTCGCCATCTCCCTCATCAATTCTCATGTGCAAACCTGACGATTCGGGCACCCCGGATCCACGGCCGTCTGCCGAACTGGCAGGGTGGTCAGCCCGCCGTCACCCGCCTGAACGGCCCCGATGCACTTCCACCCAGTCGCGTCGATACCTCAATAAGAGACCCCGCCCCTGCCGGTCAGACTCCGTGGCGGTGCTGTCGTTTGGGCTGACCCCTTCCAGCACAAAACCCGCCCTTTCCAAAATGTGGCGGCTGGCGTGGTGATCCGTGAAGGTCTCTGCAAACAACTGATCCACACCCGGCTGTATCAAGGCCCAATCCGCGATTGCCCGTGCCGCCTGAGTCGCAAAACCCCGTCCTTCATATTTAGGCAGGGTGCTGTATCCCATCATCGCCAGCTCCCCCAACCCGCCAATGGCTCCCGGCGGGCAGGCGCCCGCAGACCCGACAACCACTGCTTTGGTCCCGAGAATGCCCGGCTTGGCGCACACATACCACCCCCACCACCCGACCTGATCCGGCCGCGCTGCTAACTGATCGGCAAAGAACTGCTGCACATCGGCAAGAGTTTCTGGCGGCCATTCCTCCCATCCATCACAATCCAGCAATCGCCCCAACGCCAATGGGTCGACAATCGCCAGCCGCGCGTACTCGGGTGTGGAGGCGATGAGGATCAGGGAAGGTGTTTCGAGGCGCATGTCGGCATTCGGAAGACGGTTCATGTTTGGGCTATCCTAAACGCGATGCTGACCCTCACGCTCACCCCCGTGCTCACCCTCGCCGAAGGCACCTCGGCGTATCTGCCCATCGCGCTGATCTTGATCATGGCGATTTCGTTCGCCGCGATCAACCTGGTGGGCACGACGCTGCTCGGCCCAAACCGCAAGGGCGAACGCAAGGGCATGACCTACGAGAGCGGCATGGCCCCCATCGGCACCGCCCGCAAACGCTTCAACGTCCGGTTCTATCTGATCGCCATGACTTTCCTGCTCTTTGATGTC
Organism: uncultured Phycisphaeraceae bacterium; assembly: GCA_964441555.1. Classification (GTDB taxonomy): domain Bacteria; phylum Planctomycetota; class Phycisphaerae; order Phycisphaerales; family UBA1924; genus F1-120-MAGs238. The sequence goes on from CAYTYD010000219.1 coordinate 3,667, forward strand.
GAAATCATCTTCCTTTACCCCTGGGCCGTCACCTTCCCGAACCTGACCCCACGCGGCTCCGAAGGCATGATCTGGCTCGCACGCATCGCGTTCTTCATGCTCACGACCATCGTGATGTATCTCTATGGCCGCCGCAAGGGCGTGTTTAAGTTTGATTGAGGGCAGGGCTTTGGCTCTGCGAAAACTCGGATTCGATTAGAGCTCTGATTCTGCGTAGACCGGGTAGTACCGGTAAACCTGCCTGAAATTCTCGATCTCTTCGTGGGTCAGCCAGCTTTCAAACTTGGTTGTCGCCTCGTCGTGCGGAAAGAGCTGGCTCAGGTGGCGTACCTCTCGCCCTGTGAGAATGGGCGGCTTAATCTCTACGGCGTCCTCTGCGATACGGATGAACGGCAGACCGCCGAACGGGTCTGCGCCAAGAGTCGCAGCATCCGCTGGATTGAGCAGCAAGCCACCGACCGTGAGCATCCGCTGTCCGTCCGCATAGCGGAAGTGGAAGCACTGCTGAAACGTCAATTTTTCCGTTGGCTTCGCCGAGGCGTTCCGGCCGGAGAGCACATCATCAATCACCGCGCGAATCAGTTTGTAGTAGACCGTCGCGAGCCCCCATCTGGCGAGCGACTCTTTCAGCCATTCGTCGGGAACGAGGGTCGGCGACAACGACTCTCGAAGTTTGGTTACGCGGTGCTTTGGCAGCTCACTTGCAGGTATTCGGCTTGCATCTTGTCCGTCGGCGCCGTCACCCCACGGGTGCGCGTTGACCGTCCAAACGAGCAGCGAGCCGGAAGACGCAGCAGCGACAACGAGCCTGATATCCTCCAAAACCGACCATTCGAGCTTGTCCAAGTAATCAAGCCACACGATTGATCGCCGCTCCCAATCCAGTTTGGGCAAGACCTCGGAGGCTGTTCCCGCTTTCACCTCGATGCACTTGTACGGTCGATTGAACTCGCAGCGCGCCACCCGGGCTACGTCGTGCTCGATGCTGAGCATGTCGCGGATGCCCAGCGTTTCATGGTAAAGGGCAAAGTCATTGAAAAACTCGGACCCGAACCCGATGTAGCGATACTTGGAAAGCGGGCAGAGGGGCGCGAGCCGTGCAAACGCCTCACCCATCATCTTGCGCTCAATGTTCTTTGCCGGGCGAAGGCTGTAATGCAAGACCTTGGTCTTGTGCTTTGCGGGAGTGGTACCGGAGGGCGCGGGCTTGGTGGAAGGCTTACTCATCGCCGCACTCCGCGTTGTAGTAGTAGTCAAATACCTCGCGCCCGACTGCCATCCATGAGGTCGCGCCGAGCGATTCCTTGACTTCCTCCGCCTTGTTTGCGTCTGCGTCGAACTGAATGCGCTGAAGTGCGGGACCGCGACGAAGAGCTTTGGCCGCTTGTATCGTTGGCGCAGAGAATGCCGCTCTCGTTTTGATGTCGTCAAGGGGCTTGGTCTCGGCATCGTCAAACAACGACTGGAGCCGCCCAGCGCCTTCCTCGCCTGCCGCCTTCAGCGCGTCGTTCTCTTCCTTGCGTTTGTTGAAATAGTCGATGACTGGGCGCGCGAGCGCAACCATGTGCTGCCGCACGCTCCGATACACCGGATGGTCGGTATCAAGCGCCGTTTTCGTGGTGTTCCACGGCAAGTCTGCGGCATCGTCGGCTTCAAGGTAAGCGAATCCGCGGAATCCGTTGTACTGGCCGTGAAACGAGGGGTTCTTTTGGTCTTCCTCGGTGCCCCATCCTGTGGCCTCGGACTTGTCTGCCTCCAGCAGCATTCGGCAATTGCAGAACACATACCAGCCCGACTCATCGCCCTTTGCCTTCTTGTTCTCAGCGTGACCAAGTCCGCACCACAGATCAACGCGCACCGTTCGCCCCTTGCCCATCTCGATTCGGAATTGCTTGCGGGCCGGAGCGAGCTCTTTGCTTGCGACTAGTTCGCGAACATGGTGCTTAAGGCTCTCCCCATTCACCCGAACCGCGAGCCCACGGCCCAAAGACTCCTCAAGTTTACTGGCCAATTCATGACGCAGCAGTTGAATAAAGAGCGGTTGCTTGAACTGCTCGGCCAC
>CAYTYD010000220.1:0-5700 GCA_964441555.1 uncultured Phycisphaeraceae bacterium
GCCTGTAAACCAAACGACCCCGCCGTGAGGCGGGGTCGGAAGGAAGCTCCCCGACCAGGACTCGAACCTGGAACCTACCGGTTAACAGCCGGTCGCTCTACCATTGAGCTATCAGGGATCAATTGTCCGCGAGCGTTTCCACTCGCAGCCTGCCTCGCGACAGGAGGGAATGCTAGCCGCAGCAGTCGCCGCGTCAAGCGTTGTTTCCGGACGCGTTGCGACCCGAAACCGCCGCCCAATCCCAATGCGGCAGCGTGGCAGTATCGGCAAGTCGCCCCCTCCGATTCACTCTGACGCGATGCCGTTGAGAGTGTTGGTCCGATTCTGCCGTCTGTGTGATCTCGATGGTCGTTGCCTGATCGCTGGCGCCGATCGAGGTGAGGGCGCAATCATCACAGCGCAGCAGCGCCTCAGTCGAAACTATTTCTCGGCGGTGGCCCGGTTCAATCGATCTTGAACAGCGTCCCAGATGGCTTGCTCTGCAGCTGTGTCACCCTTGGGCGGAGCTTCGATAGCAATCAGATCTGGGTTCGTCGCATCCGCATCGCGCAAGGCGCGATACAGAGCCGCGGCATACTCACGGGCTTCACTCGGCATGCGAATCACCGAGCCGGGGGCTAGTCCGGCACGGTCGCTCCAACCGATCACCACGACCTTCTGGCCTCCATCTGCGAGTGCTGCACCGATGTCATGGCTTTCGACCATGCGAGCGATCGCCGTCGGTGCATAGTGCATACTCAGCAAGCCAGGGCTGGGCAAAGTTCCATCGGTCGATTCGGAAGCTGCTGACGCGACCGAAACTGCTCGTCCAAGAACTGCTGCAATCTGCTCCGCACTGATCAACCCCGGGCGCAGGATCATGGGCTGTGAGCGGGTGAGATCGATCACAGTGGATTCGATGCCGCCTGCGCACGGCCCGCCATCAAGAACCAATACTTCGTTTTCGGAAAATGACTCGGTCACGTGTGACGCAAGAGTGGGGGAGACTCTTCCACTCAGGTTCGCACTTGGTCCGACCAACGGCTTGCCGAATGCGGAGATGAGTGCCAGTGTTAAGGGATGTGCAGGGCTTCGAAACGCTACGTTCGGCCCACCACCAGTTGCGATCATCGGAATCTGCGGCCCCTTCGGCACGATAATGGAAAGCGGGCCTGGCCAGAATGTTCGCGCCAGTACAGCTGCCTCGCGTGGCCAAGATCCCGCATATCGCTCCGCCATGGCGCTGTCAGTCACATGCACAATAAGCGGATTGATCGAGGGGCGACCTTTCGCGGCATATACGCGAGAAATCGCTTCTTCGCTTGTCGCATCCGCGCCAAGGCCGTACACCGTTTCGGTAGGAAATGCCACCAGGCGTCCCTGTTGCAGACGCTGAACAGCCAGCGAGATTTCTTCAGGGCCGTGCGACATCTGGTTCAGTCGTGACGCAATGCCACGATCGGGTCCTGCATGCTGGCTCGTCTGGCCGGATAAATGCCAAAGACCAGCCCTGTGATGACTGCAACCACAAAAGCGAGCAGCACGGACCACAGCGTGACGGAAGTTGGCATTCCGGAATCCGCTGGCAGGAACCCGGAGATCACAGGCATCTTTGTGAGAACCTTGATTCCCTTGTCCAGCACCAGAGCGACACCGATACCCACCATGACTCCAATCAGGCCACCGATGATGCTCAGCACACCGGTTTCAACGAGAAACTGGAGCAGAATGTGGTCGCGCGTCGCTCCGATGGCGCGGCGAATGCCAATCTCCCGCGTTCGCTCTGTCACGCTGGCGAGCATGATGTTCATGATGCCGATACCTCCGACCAGCAGTGACACCGCTGCCACCAGCGTGAGCACAATGTTGGCGGTGCGGCGGGTTTTCTGTGCCGTGGCAAGCAGTTCCAGCGGCACGATCATCGTGGCGTCGGTCATCCCGGGGTGTCGCACATTCAGCACGCGACGTAAACGCTCCGCATCCAGGGCAACTCGCTCGCGAGTCGGAACGCTCATGTAGATTTCCGAGATCTGCACCTCGCTGAACTGAAATGACCCGCTGGTGCGGCGGAAAATCGAATCTCCAAAGACCTGCTGCGCAGTCGTCATGGGAATGTGCATGTCAAAGTTCAGATCACGTCCGACCAACGAGCTTCCGGCACCACCAGCCAGTCCAACGGGTGCCAGCACACCCACCACGTGAAAGACTTTGGCGTCGATGCGGATCGTCTGTCCCAGCGGATCCTCCATCGGAAAGAACTGGTTGACCAATTCCGCACCGATGACGCATACCAATGCCGCATCGTCCATGTCGCGAGGCGTCAGATAGCGGCCTCGCGCGATGCGCAGATTGGCTACTTCAGCAAACTCCGCCACGACTCCGAATGCCTGGCTGGTGCGCCGGCGCTCGTTGCGCAGGATCTGCCCGCCGACCTCTTTGAGTGGCACGATGGACTCGGCATCCGGAAAATTGGCCCGAATCACTTCCAGATCGGTCCGCGTTAAACCGTACTTATTCATTCGGGATTGGTTCTGCGAACCCGAATTCTGATTGGCCGATTCCGGTGGCTTCTGGCTGCGGATGATGATGTTGCGGGCACCCAGCTGCTCGATCTGCGCCAGTGCCTGGCGCGTGGATCCCTCGCCGATGGCAACCATGATGATCACGGCAGCCACGCCGAAAATGATGCCCAGCGCTGTCAGGATCGAGCGGAGCATCTTCCGCCGCAGATTGCGAAGTCCGAGTTGAGCTGTTTCGGTCAAAATCGACATTCAGATCACGCGTCCCTGCTGATGATTTTCCATGCCAAACCGCTTTCGTCGAGCCGCCTGCGGTCAAGCTGGTCCACCGGATCGCCGAATCGTATCGGTGCCACATGAGTGACGCCGGAACCGCCAATTCCCGAATTGTGTCCATGACCGAGCAGGAGACTGCTCGCGGGTGGCAATACACCGTCGAATTGCAGGGTGCCAAGGCATTGACCGAGCACGTGCTCACCCTGTCATGGGTCGATCACGACTACTGGTGTGGCGGATGCGCTGCTCCGAGTGAGACGCTCCGCCGCGTCATTGACGCTTTCTCGCGTTCCGCGGTGCCCGTTCCCACGAAGGCCGATTGTTCCACGCTTCGGCGTCTCTATCCGCGATTAGATGATGTGATGGGCGCAACCGTCGTTCGAGGCCGTGCCGCGGCGTGAACTCGCACTTTCGTGCAGATTCCCCGCCCGTTCTACGCTTCACCATGACCATCCGAGTTTCGTTTGATTCCCGTGATCTCCGCATGGATCAGGTCTACGCGTGGCTCGTCACCTCATACTGGTCCCCCGGCATCCGCCGCGATGTCGTTGAACGTGCCTTCAGCAATTCCCTGGTGGCCAGCGCGTTGAACCATGATGGCCAGCAAGTTGGTGTCGCTCGCGTCATCACCGATCGCGCCACCTTCGCCTACCTCTGCGATGTCTTCGTCGATGAATCCCATCGTGGTCAGGGAGTCGGCAAGCTCATGGTGTCGCATCTGTTGAACCACCCGGACTTGCAAACAGTCAGGCATTGGGCACTGGCCACTCGTGATGCTCACTCGCTATATGCAGGGTTTGGGTTCGGCCCCGTCCCCGAAGGCCGTTGGATGCGTAAGCCCATGCCCAATCACCTCTGGCAGATGCCGGATCATGTGCCGCGGGATTGATCATCCAGAATCCACGCCGGCAGGCGAAGCGATGTTCCCGCAGTGCGGAGCGTGATCCAGCGTTTGCTGTTCTGGTCTGGTGTCAATTCCACCGCATCCCAGGGAATGCTCGCTGGCGTGGCCTTGAAGAGTCTCAAAAACGCCGTCGGCAATAGGTGCAGGAATTGGTCATCCGTGGCGATGTGAATGCATCCGCCAAGATTGACAGCGCCGCTACTCATGGATTGGAAATTGCGGCGAAAGGCGTTCGTAGCGATGGATTGACCGGGATAGGCCTTGCTGATCCTTCCCAGCGTGCTGTCTACGGCAAATGTCATCACGGCGCCGACGACCACAAGATCGACCAACACAAACACACAAATCAGAATGGCGGTGCCATACCAGGGCATGCGTGATTGTTGTCACCGCAATCGGCCAAAAGAAAGGCAGCCCCGCCTCACATTGCTGCGGGCGGGGCTGCTGGGGTTGGGGGCTGAGTTGTGAACCGAACTATATCTGTATCAGGGGAAGATGCCGCGCTGCTCGTAGACATTCTTGAGACGCTCAAGGGCAGCAATATAGGCAGCCGTACGCAGGTTGCACTTGTACTTCTGGCGGGCCACGCGGGTCATCTGGGCGGCCTTCACCATGTGTTTGTTGAGCATGGTGTCGACGCGGTCAAGATCCCAAGATTCCGCAGACTTGTTCTGCAGCCACTCAAAGTACGACACGGTCACGCCGCCTGCGTTGGCCAATATCGCCGGAATCACTTCCACGCCCTTGCCATTCAGTACGCGCTCGCCTGCGGGGGTGGTGGGGGCGTTCGCGCCCTCGGCCACCACCGTGCAGTTGATCCATTCGGCCTGCTGCTTGTCGATCATTTGCTCGAGCGCTGCGGGAATCAGCACATCGACCTTGGTCTTGTAGAACTCTTCGAGCGAGCACTTGGCCGCGCCCTTGTAGTTCGCCACGCCGCCAGTGGCCATCACGTGCTTGGCCAGATCATGCGCATCGATGCCCTTGTCGTTCTTGATCGCGCCCGTGTGGTCCGCAACAGTCAGCATCTTGGCGCCCTTATCCTGCGCCAGGCGACCAGCCCACGAACCCACATTCCCAAAGCCAAGCACGCTCACCGTGGCGTTCTTCAGGCGACCCTTCAATCCAATCTCCGGCAGCATCTCTTCCAGAACGTCGATCACGCCCTGGCCCGTCGCCTTCTCGCGGCCCAACGAGCCGCCGATTTCCACCGGCTTGCCCGTCACCACCGCCATGCCGTTCTTGCCTGAGCCCTCGGTGATGCTCGAATAGGTGTCCGCGATCCACGCCATGTGCTGGCTGCCGCTGCCGACGTCAGGAGCCGGAATGTCATAGTCCGGGCCGATGTCGTGCGCGATCGCCGCGGTGAAACGACGCACGATCCGCTCCATCTCATTGCGGCTGTGCTTGCGCGGATCGATCTTGATGCCACCCTTGCCGCCGCCATAAGGCAGCTGCGCCAGCGAGCACTTCATCGTCATCAGGAACGCCAGCGACTTCACGTCGTCCAAATGGACGTCGGGGTGGAAACGCAGGCCGCCCTTGTAGGGGCCGATCGCGTTGTTGTGCTGCACGCGGTAGCCCTTGAAGAGCTTGAAGGTGCCGTCGTCCATGCGGACGGGGAAGTGCACCATGATCTCATTCTTGGGCTGCGCGAGAATGAGCTGAATCTCGTGCGGGACTTCGAGAATCTCCGCGGCGGTCAGCATGGTGTCGACCGTCTGCAGGTACAGATTGTCGGGGTCTCGGGGGAGGCCGACTTCGTCAAACACAGGGCTCTTGAACAGTTCACGGCGCCCGTTGGGCGAGACTTTTGGAGCATGAGGTGCGGCGGTGTTACCCATGGTGTGTTGTCCGCGGATCCGGTGATGGTTTGGAAGAAGGGTGACGAAGACGCATCCCCGACACGCATCGGGGATCGACACCTACGTATCCTTCTTCGCCGAAGATCGGCTTAAAGGTGACAGGTTCCATGATACTCTACCTCGCGTCGGATCTACTCTGGGCTTCCAAGATCAAGGG
>CAYTYD010000221.1:0-5672 GCA_964441555.1 uncultured Phycisphaeraceae bacterium
GATGAACTCGCCGCCACCCATCATGATGGGGAATTCACCCAGATAAATCTGCTCTTCCGGCATATCCGGGCGCCCTTCGCGACGCAGGCGCAGGCCAATGCGGAAGGGATGGCCGTAGGTCAGCCGCAGCTCGCGGCACTCATCGGGGGTGTACCGGGGCTCTTCCAGCGCGTAGGAGATGTACTCCAGCGACATCGTCTCGTCGTACGACTTGATCGGGAAGACCTCACGAAGCAACGACTCCAGACCGATATGGATATCGCGCTCGCCAGCTGCCTTGGCAAACTGGAGGAAACGCTCATACCCGTCCGACTGCAACTTCGTCAGGTCCGGAACACCGATCGCATCTCCACGCTTGGCGAAGTTACGGACAGTTCTACCAGCCATCGGAATCCTCCCGATCAAAAGTTGTCCAAGGCAAGGGGTTTCAGTCGACAATGACACCACTCGGGTCACACGCTGTCACGCGCGCGAACCGTCAGATGCCGAAGGTTCTCTTCAACCGTTTCAGCGACTTCAACCGCTTGCCTCGTTCGTGCTCACACCCGGAACGACCGGCCGGACAGCCGATCGCAGAGGGAAATATAGCCCCCCTGCAACCGCCGGGCCAATCGAAATCTAAACGCAATTCTGCCGCGGTCCAAATCCCTGTCGGTTGACACCGACCTTGGAACTTGATCTCGCCGCAGATCTTCCCCAAAACCTGACAAAACAGGCCCGCCCCGATGGACGGGCCTGCTTTGAATTGTGACTTCAAACCGACAGGGCAATCCCTATCAGTTTCCCAACCCGAACCCTATTAGGCGAGCTCGACGGTGGCGCCGGCATCCTTGAGGGCCTTCTGGAGCTTCTCGGCATCTTCCTTGCTGAGAGCCGTCTTGACGGGCTTGCCGGGGTTGTCCACCAAGTCCTTGGCTTCCTTCAACCCGAGGCCGGTGGCCTCGCGGACAACCTTGATCACTTCGATCTTCTTCTCGCCGGAGGCCTTGAGGATCACGTCGAAGCTCGACTTCTCCTCGGCCTTGGCAGCGCCGCCGCCAGCCGGAGCCGCGGCCATCATCACGCCGCCGCCAGCGGCGGCTTCGATGCCATAGGTGTCTTTGAGGTACTTGCCAAGGTCGACCGCGTCCTTGAGGGACAGGCCAGCCAACTCATCGCCCAGCTTCTTAATGTTTGCAGCAACGTCTGACATTTCGTAAACCTTTCGACGAATCCGATCACTCGAACTCATCACTTCATGCTCATCCAAGAGGGACCGGAACACCCGGCGCTTTCATCCCCGAAGGGACCAGTCAGATGAAGTTGAATCAACAATTCCCCACAACTTTCCAACCAAACTCACGCCAAAGTTGGATTAGCCAACCTTGGCGATTGCTTCGCCCTTCTCCAGCTTGGTCTCGATGGCCTTGATGAGGCCAGCGATGTTCGAGCCGGGACCCTTGACCTGAGCCGCGAGCTTGCGACCGGGGCTGACCAGCAAGGTCACCACCTGGCCCTGGGCTTCGATCTTGGTCGGGAACGCCGCCAACTCTTCCACACCCTTCTTGCCGCTGAACACGGTGCCGTCAAGCACCGCGCCCTTCAGCTCGATCAGCGGGAAAGTCTTGGCAAGAGCCACGACTTCGCGGGCCACTTCCACCACCGAGGTGCCACCCTCAGGGCAATAAGCCAGCGCGCTCGCGCCCGTCAGCATGTCGTTCAACGTCGAGAGCTTGGAGCCCTCAAACATCTTGCGTGCCAACGCGTTGCGAACCACAGTGACTTTGATCTGCTTGGTGCGGAGTTTGGTGCGGACCTTGGTCGTGTCCACGGCCTTGAGGCCGCGAACGCCGATCACGACCGCCTCTTCCGCGCTGCCCATGCGGTTCTTGTAATCCCGCATCATCAGATTCTTGATTGTCTTTGACATGTGTGTGCTCCGTGCGGTGCGGGATTACTCCGCCGTGGCCTCGAGGTTGACGTACTTGACATGAACGCCGGGGGTCATCGCCCCGGAGATCGTCACACGCTTGATGTATGCGCCCCTCACCGTGCTGGGCTTGATCTTCTCAATGCTCTTGATGAAGTAATCAAGATTGGCAACCAAGTCGCCTTCTGAGAAGCTCATTCGTCCAATCACGCTGTGGATGTTCCCGCCCTTGTCAGTGCGGTATTCCACCTTGCCCGCGGCATACTCCTTCACCGCAGTCGGCACATCCGTCGCCACCGTACCGGCCTTGGGGCTCGGCATCAGGCCCTTGGGGCCCAGCACCTTACCCAGCTTGGAAACGATGCGCATCATGTCCGGAGACGCGATGGCCACATCGAAATCCATGAAGCCCTTCTCGACCTCAGCAACCAGGTCATCAGCGCCTGCCTTCACCGCGCCATTGGCCAAGCTCTTGGCCGCCTGCTCGCTGTTACAGAACGCGATCACCCGCTTGGTCTTGCCGATGCCCTTGGGCAGCGCGATCGAACCGCGAAGGTTCTGCTCGGCCTGAGCGGTATCCACGCCCAGGTGCATGCAGACATTCACGGCCTGATCAAACTTCGGGGCCTTGTACTTCTTGAGAGCCGCCACTGCCTGCGGAACCTCGAGGGGCTCCTTGGGCTGCAGGGCGAGATTCGCCTTTTGACGCTTACCAACGTGAACTGCCATGGATTAGCCCTCCACCACGGTGACGCCCATGGACCGGGCTGTGCCTTCGATGATTCGCTGCGCCGCTTCGACCGAACCCGCATTCAAGTCGGCCATCTTCGCCTCGGCGATCTTCTTCGCCTGGCTCTTGGTCATCTTGCCGACCTTGTTCTTGTTCGGCTCGCCGGAACCCTTCTCCGCCTTGATGGCGTCAAGGATCATGACCGAAGCAGGCGATCCCTTGATCTCAAGATCAAAGGAACGGTCCGACCACACCGTCACGATGCAGCCGACCTTCTTCCCCTTCACCGCCTGAGTGGCAGCGTTGAACTTGGTGATGAATTGACCAGGGTTCACACCCTTGGAACCCAGAACGGGACCCAACGGTGGTGCGGGCGTCGCTTGGCCGCCCACAGCCATGATCTTGAAAACGTTCGTAATCTCTTTCTTTGCCATCGGTCTCCACCTCCCACCTGCCTTGTCGCTCCCGTCCGGCTACAGACTTTGGGAACAAGCGGGTGGTCAACGGTTTGGGATGTCCCATCGCGGCGTACCGAGCCGCAGTGGTCCCCACCCGCCTCGGAATCTCCAAGACAAGCAGGGTCGAGATGTTAGGCACCCCCTACCACCCGCTTCCACTCCCCTTTGAAAACTGATCCACATACGTCTTATAACCAATACCGACAAAAATACAAACAATCTACTTGGCGCGCAGACATCACCGTGGTATGCTGATCAAAACGCTAACAAAGGAACCTCACTTTGAAACTCGTGCTCTACCTCATCTCCGCGCTCTTGTGTATTCCCGTCACACTTCTCGCCGCACCCTGCGGCTCGTGGCAACCGGGCTCTCCCCCGGATGGTCTGGCAGGCCCAAACGCCACGGTCATGGCAGTCACCAGTTGGGATCCCGATGGCACTGGCCCTCAACCGGCTGTCACTGTCTTTGCCGGCTCCTTCGCAACTGCCGCGGGCCGACCCGCCAGAAACATCGCGGCTTGGAATGGGCAACGCTGGAACGCGATCGGCGACGGCTTCAATGCCGATGTCTTCGATGTCGAAGGGTTGCCCAACGGAGAACTCCTCGCCGTCGGTCGCTTCACCGCTTCAGGATCCACTCCCGTTCGCTCCATTGCCAAATGGAATGGCACAGCCTGGCAGGACCTTGGCGGCAGCATCGATGGCGTTGCCTTTGGTGCAACACCATTTCCCGATGGCTCATTCATGGTGTGCGGCTACTTCGAATCCATCGGAGAGATCGCCGCGCATCAGATCGCTCACTATCGAAATGGGCAGTGGTACACGGTTGGCTCCGGCCTGAATGGTCAGGTCTTCGATCTCACGCGTGCCGCCAATGGAGACATCTACGCCAATGGCGCGGTCTCCGTCCCGGGCGAGTTTCAAAGTGGCACACTCGCAAAGTGGAACGGCGCAACGTGGTCCATGATTCCCTCTTCAGGGCTCGCCCTCTCATCCATTCCCGTGTCACTGCCCGACGGGAATCTGATTCTCGGCGGCTCACGCACCGTCGATCCTGGAAACGGCAATCCACTTTCGTACGTCGCCACGGCATTCTTCAGTGGCGCATCCTGGATCAATGACTCAACCTTGCCACAAATTCAAGGATCCATCATTTCCATCGCTGATGCACCTAATGCCCGATTCGCCTCTGGCAATGTCCGTCCTCCTTACACCTCCGCCGTGTTCTCGCTGCTTCCGCCTACTTCCTCTCAGCCCATTCCTGGCGGGCCGAATTTTATTGGGGCCTCGCGAATGGATGAACAAGGAAGATTGGTCCTCGGTGGCCAGTTCACAAGCACCATCACCGCATCTGGTGCCTTTCGCCGCGCCAGTCGTGCCATGATCTACGACGGTGCACGATGGACAACCTGCAGCGAAGGCCTGGATGGACACGTCACAGCAATTTCTGCAATCGACGGCGAATCCGCTTTCATTGGCGGCACCTTTCGCAGTTTCTCTGGCACCATCACCGGTGGTGTTGCCCGTTGGATAAATGGCAGCATCTCGCCCCTAACTTCGTCACTGGATCGCGATGTTCTTGCCCTCCGTGCGCTCCCCTCGGGAATGCTGGTAGCCGGACTCGCATCTGAGCCAGGTGCCACCGGCAGCAATCTCAAGCAGTTCAGCGGCACGGATTGGTCCGACCTCGGCCCCCCTCTCGATGGCACAGTTCGCGCACTTCTTCCTCTTTCTAATGGCGACGTGATCGCTGCAGGCGATTTCCTTCAGGCAGGGTCGCAAACAGTCAATCGCATCGCTCGCTTGACCAACGGCACGTGGCAGTCGTTCTCCACTGGCATCAACGGTTCTGTGCATGCTTTGACTCTGCTCTCCAACGGCAGCATCGTCGCCGCAGGTCAGTTCTCCTTTGCAGGATCCTCCAACGTCTCCAACATTGCGCTTTGGAATGGCCGCTGGTGGCCCCTCGATTCCGGGCTCGGTGGTCGGGTGAACTCGTTGGTCACCATGCCCGATGGAACCGTCGTCGCCGCGGGAGATTTCACCGCCAACGGGGTTTTCTCGCAAACGCTGAATCGAGTCGCTCGCTGGGCCAACAACACCTGGCAACCCGTTGGCGCCGGGTTCAATGGTCCGGTCAAAGCCCTGCAACTCAAAGGCAATCGCCTCGTCGCAACTGGCGAATTCACTGCCTCTGGCTCGACACCCCTCAACCGCATCGCAGAATGGAATGGCGCTGCATGGGTGCCCTTCGGCACTGGAATGTCCGGCTCAAGTGCGCCGAACACACCCGCCCCGAGTGGTCTCGCGATTGCTGTTCTGAATTCCACCGACATTCTCGTCGGTGGCACATTCGAAACCGCGGGCGGACTTCCCTCCGATTCACTCGGTTGGTGGCACGCCTGCATCGCAGACTTCAATTGCGATGGCACCACCGACTTCTTCGATTACCTCGACTTTGTCACTGCGTTCGCAGCCAACCACCCCAGCACCGACCTCAACGTCGACGGCACGATCGACCTCTTCGACTATCTCGACTTTGTTCAGCGATTCAGCCAAGGGTGCTGAGCAATGG
>CAYTYD010000222.1:0-5655 GCA_964441555.1 uncultured Phycisphaeraceae bacterium
GTTGATGATGCGTTCGACCTTCAGACCAGCGATCTCACCGGCGTCCTTGGTGGCTTGGCGCTGCGCATCGTCGAAATAGGCAGGCACGGTGATGACAGCGCGATCGACTTTCTCGCCGAGGTAATCCTCGGCGGTCTTCTTCAGATCCATCAGCACGAACGCGCTGACCTGTTGAGGAGTGAACTCCTCATTGCGAACTTTGATCTTGACAAAGTCCTCGCTGCCACCGGTGATGCCGTAAGGCACCATCTTCTCTTCACCCATCACCTCCTTATGGCGGCGACCCATGAATCGCTTGGCACTGAAGACGGTGTTCTTGGGATTGGTGACTTGCTGGTGCTTGGCGGGGTAGCCGACCAGACGCTCGCCCTTGTCGGTAAACCCGACAACGGAGGGGGTCAGACGCGAGCCGCCGGAGTTGATCAAGACCTTCGGCGCTCCGCCTTCCATGACGGCGACGACAGAGTTGGTGGTTCCGAGATCGATTCCGATGATTTTGGACATGAGGACAGGTGCTCCTTCTGCCGCCAGACATACCGCCCGACGGCATATCTGTTATGGCAATCCCCGTGCCAGCAGCCAGAGCCCGATCTCCCCAAAACACCGGGCGTTAGGGCGTCAGAATCGCGTCCATCCGACCGGAGAGGGGTTTGCCGCGTGACACTCCTGCCAGAGTGGCAGGTTCTGGAGATGTTCGTCCGCAAACCCGGGGAACCTCTCTATACATCAGTGCGGAACGCCGAAATAAGGTACCTCTATGTCCGGAGACAGCCCAACCCTAGATTTTGGACCCGATTCGGGGCCAGGAAGCCATGACCCCAGCGCGACGTCGCGGCGGGGAATGTCGGCCGCGGCATCGAACGTGTCGGGAACCGGGTTCCACGGTGGCCCGGGCGCGGGGTCCGAATCACTCGGCCAAGCCCCCACCTCCATCGGCCCATACTCACTCACCAAAGTGCTCGGTGAGGGCGGGTTCGGACTCGTCTACCTTGCGCGGCAGCAGAACCCCTCGCGCTCCGTCGCCATCAAGGTGCTCAAGCCCGGCGTCACCTCTCGCGCGACTCTGACTCGCTTTGCACTCGAAGCCACGACGCTCGGGCGACTTTCTCACCCCGGCATCGCGCAGGTCTTTGATGCCGGCTTCTTTGATCCGCGCACTGGAGAGATCCAACGTCAGCAATTCCTCTCTGGCGCATTTCCCGGTACACCATTCTTTGCCATGGAATTGGTGGAGGGCTTGCCCGCCACGACATTCTCTAAGCAACGTGGCTTGAATCTGTCGCAGCGTGTCGAACTCTTCATCCGCATCGCTGAGGCCGTGCAGCACGCGCACACACGTGGTGTGGTGCATCGCGATCTCAAACCCGCCAACATCCTCATCACCGCCACAGGCGAACCAAAAATCCTTGATTTCGGTGTGGCACGCGTCATCGACACCACAGCGCCTGCCGCAACGCTGGCGACGCACGTCGGCCAAATCGTGGGAACGCTTGCGTACATGAGCCCCGAACAGGTTTCCGGAGAGTCAGCCGAGATCGACCCCCGCAGTGATGTCTATTCACTCGGCATCATCCTGCACGAACTGCTTGCCGGTTCACTTCCCTTCAACATCACTGATCGCCAGATCATCGATGCCACTCGCATCATTCTGCAGGAGGATCCGCCTCGACTGGGCTCGATCTCACCTGATCTGCGTGGCGATCTTGAGACTATCACCCTCAAATCCCTCGAAAAGGACAAGGCCCGCCGGTATCAATCAGCCGAGGAGCTCGCAGCAGACCTGCGCCGCTACCTCAATCACGAGCCCATCAGCGCACGTCCACCGACGACGCTGTATCGCATCACCAAATTCTCACGACGCCACCGTGCGCTCGTGATCGGAGTCTCGGCAGCATTTATCCTCCTCGCTGCAGGAGCCGCCACCACCGCCCTGCAGGCCATTCGCGCCTCGCACGCTGAGAAACTCGCCGCTTCTCAGCGTGATGCTGCTCGCACCGAGGCCGCCAAGGTCAAGGCCACACTTGGTTTCTTTGAACGCATGCTCACCGCCGCTGATCCTGACAAAAAGGGTCGCGATGTCCGTCTGATTGACATGCTGGATTCAACCGCCGCGGAGATTCCCGGCGAATTGAACGCGCAGCCCGAAGTCGCCGCGACCCTGCACAATGCTCTCGCCGGTGCATATCGCTCATTGGGTGAATTGGATGTCGCGCTGGTTCAGGCCAACGCGGCTGTGGAGAAGATGACTGCCGCCGCAGGCCCAAACGCCGTCGACACACTCGTCGCCAAACAAACTCTGGCTCGCGTCTTCATCGAACAAGCCAAGTTTGACCTGGCCGAGTCCACTTTGCTCGGAGTCGAAGCTCACGCAGTCAGCCCCAGCTGTGTCGACAAGAACCTGATTCTCGAAGTCTGGTCTGATCTGGCCTCGGCGTATTCCGCGCAAGGCAAACTCGCACAATCTGCTGACGCCGCCGAAAAGGCACACAAGGGGTACATCGCTCGCGATGGGAGAACCAGCGCTTCAGCCATCACCGCTCAGTTGCAACTCGCGCAGATTTATGCCGCGATGGAACGCACCGACGAAGCCGAACCGATGCTGAAGGAGGTGCTTGAGTATCGCATCAAGCACTATCCCGCAGGGGATCTGCGTATCACCCGCGCCCGCCAGCCCCTGGGTGAGCTGTATCGCATGCAGGGCAAATACAAGGAAGCGGCTGAGGTCTATCGCCAGACCGTTGAAGACTACAAAACCCGCTTTGGCCCCGAACACCCGCAGACGCTAGTTCGCATCAATAGCTTTGCCAAAGCCCTGCAACAGGCCAACCAACTCGACGAAGCCCAGGAAGTGCTCACTCACAATCTCGAACTTCTGACCAAGATCAGCGGGCCCGATCATTTCGACACCCTCACGGCTGCGGGATTCCTCTCGGATGTGTGCCATGCCAAGGGTGATCCTCGCCGCGCGGCAGATCTGCGTGCCAAAGTGGTCAAAGGTCGCATCGCCACGCTTGGACCAGAACACCCCCAAACACTGATCGCACAGACGAATCAGGCCTATGCACTCACCGATGCAGGCGACACCTCCGCCGCCCTTGACATTTACCAGCAACTTCTCGCCACGCGCGAGCGCCTGCTCGGAAAAGAACACGCCGAGGTCGCGCTCACGCTCAGCTTGATCGGCTACACGCACATGAAGGGGAACAACCCCACCGCCGCGGAGACCGCCTTCCGCCGCGCTTTGGCGATTCGAGAGAAGATTCTGCCAGTCGGCTCAGGACTCCGCGGCATCACCATGTCTGGCCTTGGCTATACCCTTTTGCAGCAACACAAAAAGAGCCCGGCCCCAGCCAAGTTGGAAGAAGCGCGCACGCTGCTGATGACTGGCGCGGAATGGGTGCTTGCTGATCCCAAATCACCACCTCGCAATCGCAAAGATGTCTGCGATCGCATCGCCGAGTATTTCGAATCTCAGAATGATGCCTCTCAGGCCAAGACGTGGCGCGACAAAGCCAAGTGAGCCAGCCCGTTGGTTCATGCTCGGGCAGGAACACGCTGCAGCTGCATCTTCAACGATTCCATCCGTCGCCGCAATGAGACAAAGCCAACCGCCCCCATGACGCACACAAAAGCGCTGATGAGGAACATCCATGCGCCTGGAGTCTGCGTCCTTCCCCGCAGCCATTCGTAGCCATGCCAAGCCATCAGCGGCGCCAGCAGGCCACGCACGCCATTCAATGTGACATGCAACGCCATGTATCGGCTGGTCTGACTTGGTGGAGCAAAATCATGGTGCCCGATGTTCCAGGCGATCGACCCGCCGGCCAGCCCCACGGCTTGCAACACCGCCCCACACATCATCAGTTCGATTCGGTGGAAGAAGCTACCCAGCGCAAACACCACCAGCGCCACCACGAAACTCCAGGAATGAATCGAACGAAAGTGCACGACGTGCGATCGATCCAGTAATTTGGCCCACATGGGAATGAAGATGGGAACGGCGAGTTGAATCAACCCCACCGTGATCAAGATGCTGACAAAATACCCCTGGTGAAACTGCTCATTGAGAACCGTGATCAACAAGAACGTGAGCATCAGGTTGCCGAGCCCCAGCACAAACATCCACAATTGGAATGTCGAAAACAGCCGATCCGCAAAGACCAGCGTGAACATGTCCAGCAAACCCGGACGGGGGGTGTTGGCCACGGTCCGCAACTCCGCCGCTTCCCCACGCACTGGCACTTGCCTGAGCAACATGCATGCCCACACAGCCATCACCGCGCCCATGGGCGCAACAAACCGAAACGCATGCGGATGCGCGTCCATCAGAGCACCGGTGGCCAGCCCCACCACCGCCACAGTGACCACCTGAGCCGCGGCAAACCGGCCCACGATCTTGGCACGCACATGACGTGGGTAGTTGGTTCGCCAGATGGATGGCCTCACCGTCACGATGCCAGACCAGCACACTCGCGCCAGCAGCACGAGAGACGTGATCATGACGAGCCCTGCTGTATTCAATGGAATGAGTGCTGTCGCGCCCACCATCAAACCCACGGCAATCTGCAGGACGTTCACGACCTGCATCTTCCGCTTGCCATGCGACAGCCACGCCCATGCAAAGCTCATCACGTTGGCCATCTCGCCGCTGGCCGCGATCACCGCCACCGCCGCATTCAAAGCGGCAAGGGAAATCTCCCCATTTGCCTGCACGCCACCAAACGCCTTCTTGGCGATGACACCAATCGTGCCACCCTCAATCAGGGCCAAAGCGATGGAAAACAACAGGGTTGCGGATAATTCCAACCGATAACTGGGCCGCGACAGTGCAGGCAGCCCCTCGATCTCAAAGATCTTGTGAATTCTGCCGACGATCCACTGTGGAACCGACGCGCCCCGCGCTGCGTTCATACCCATGAGCGTTGCATGTGCCGCGCCAAATCTCCACCCATGCGCGTACGATCGCGCATCTTTTCCGGATGGTCCGCTGATGGATGAGCGGATACAGCAGAGACACTCATGACCAGCGCGCAGCCCATCGATCCCACCCTTCGTCACTCACCAGACGTGGCCGATGACATGTATGTCCTCGGCACGGACGCCGATGAAGCCGCACGACTTGGCCTGCAGCATCGCCTTTGGGCTGCGCAGGCACATTGGGTCTGGGAGCGCTGCGGCATTCAACCCGGCCACACCGTCGTTGATCTGGGCTGCGGCCCCGGCCACGCCACCATGGATCTGGCACAGCTTGTCGGTTCCTCAGGGCGTGTACTTGCCCTTGACGAATCCCCCTTCTTTCTCAAATTGCTCAACGACGATGCCAAGGCGCGCAAGCTGAGCAACATCACCCGAATTCTGGGAAATGCCGAGGAATCCGCCACTCTCATGGGCGATTTCAGAGGTCATGTCGATGCGGTTTATGCACGCTGGCTGCTGTGCTTTGTGCCAGAGCCGGAAAAGGTTATTGCCGCGGTGGCTTCTCTCCTGAAACCCGGAGGCCGCATCATCGTGCAAGACTACTTCAATTACGAAGCGATGACCCTGGCACCCCGCCGACCGATTTTTACCAAGGTGGTCCAAGCCGTCGCAGCATCGTGGCGTGCTCGCGGTGGCGATCCCGACATTGTCGCGCGGCTCCCTGAGATCTTCCGCCAG
>CAYTYD010000223.1:0-5652 GCA_964441555.1 uncultured Phycisphaeraceae bacterium
TCTGCTCACCCATGCCGATGTGATTCGTCTTCATCCACCCAGCATACCAAAACCTGACATCTCAACTACAACTTCGCCCCACCCGGCCACTCATGCTCCCGACCGCATTCCGGACATACGGCATCTCCCAAACCTTCACGCGAATAGCCGCAGGAACACGCCTCATTTCCCCGCATTCGCAACCCCGTCTTCGGTTGCACTCCCGCACACATCAGCATCACGCCCAAAGGGATGCCCAATAGTGACAACGCAATCACAATTGGTGAAAACTTGGAGTCAGTTGGCCTATTCGTCCCGTGCCGATTTGTTCCTGTAAACCCATCTGAAAACACCGGCAAGATACACAGGCCAATTGTCAACGCCGATATCCACGCGGCACGCTTCCATCCGACTCTATCGAACCACTTTCTCAGCATGCCCTACCTCCCGCGCCGTAATTCTACTGCTGGGACGCTTGTATGGCATTGAGGTTGTTTCGCGCATTCCCACATTCCGGACACTGCACGCCGCTGATCCCCGCCAGTGAGTACCCGCATTTCACGCACACACCCTGCCGCAAACGCTTCCATTGCCATGGCCAAACCAAACCCTCCCATGTCCATCGCACGGAATACACCGTGATCATGCCAAATGCCAGCATAATGACGTTGTAATAGACGCCATCCACAAGCATCCGTCGCGGCTGAGGCGCATCCCACAACCCTCCTCCAGCCGGAGGCGTCCCGAACAGGATTGGCACCACCACCTGCTCGGCTTTGGCTCGCCGCGATTGCGTATCCGGTGGATTGGTGAACACCAGTATCGGTTCATCTGCGGTCCACATCGGAGCAAGCCATGTTCCGCGCTCCTCCAGCAACGCGACCCGGATATTCAGTGTTCTCAACGAGGATTGAATCGATGCTCGAAAATCAGCCGCAGAGCTTGGACGACTGGCTGCGCCAACCCCATACCACATTTGCATCATCGGACTCGAGTTGAACCCGGGATAGGTCTGCAGCAACGTGTCGTGTCGATAGCGCATCATCCACATTGTCAGTGGTTTCAAATTGATCATCACCATCACCCACACACACGCGCCGCACAGCAACGTCGTCCATGGGGAAGACGTGAACACCCTTCCCCACACACCACCTTGCGCCTCTGCCGCCCTCTGCCAAGCAGCATTGCGACCCCAAGGCAATCGCACCCCTCGCCATGCCCACACCATGGATCGCAGACCGACCAGCACCAGTCCTGCGGCAATCGCATTCACGACATATCCGCTTGCCACCACCCGTTGAATTTTCACAGGTGCTCCACCAGGCACAAAGGCTCCGCGATATGGCTTCAGCTCTTCATTGCCATCACATAGTTTCACAACATGCTCGCGTCTTTGCCGCACTGAAAGCGTCGGCTCAAAAGTCGTGACCGTCGCCGAAACACCATCAACCGCGCGCGTCACCGCAAACATCCCGTACTTGGATTCTGCTTTGCGGACATAAAGCGTCGCCAACACGCGAGGGTGATGTGCCGCGTGCTCTCCGTCCAACAACGATGCCGCCCCTTGATCCTCAACGATGAACCTCTGAGCTACCCCAATCTCACCTTGCTGCATTCGCGCTACGGATGAATTGCTCGGCACAACCAGCCCAATTTGCTCAGAAAGCCACGATCCGATTCCATCCTCGGATTCCCGTGCCCAACCCCATGTCATCCACAACAGCAGCCAAAGGCATAGCGCCGACATAAATGGCGTTTGACTGAGCACACCGATGAGACGGCCTACTCGTTTCATTCCGGCTCACCCCTTCGCATAAGCACAATTCACCCAATCCTGAACGCAAAGGGACCGGGGTGTCATCACCCCACACTCGTGGCAACACTCGCTTGCCCAAACTCACTCTCCCAATCCCGCTGCCGCAATCGCGGCACCCCCCAGAAACCCACGCCGCGTCTGCTCACCCATGCCGATGTGATTCGTCTTCATCCACCCAGCATACCAAAACCTCACGCCCCAAAGACCGCTCATTCACAGCTTCGCATCCACCTGCAGCGCACGCTCTCCCCCACATTCCGGACACCTCGCCTCGCCCAGTCCTTCCAACACATATCCACATCCCTTGCACACTCCATCTGCTGCCCACACACCTCGCAACTCCTGCAACCGCACACCGCGCGTCACCCATCGCAACGAGCGCACGCCCACCACCAAAATCCCCAGCATCGCCGCGTTGTACGCATACCCTGACCAGATCTGTGCTGTGTATCGCTCCACTCCATCATCAACCCGCCGCGTCACACCCGCCAATTCCGGCACGCGATCCATCGCCTCGCGTGCTTCAGGCAACAGCCAATCAATCTCGGTGTATCCCAACTCCGTCCCCGGCTCGGCAATCCGTCCCGACACTGAAAGTCGAATCTCTCTCTCTGTAAGCGCAAACAACCCGCTGCACCGCAGTACCTCCTCTTGGATGGACGCCACAGGAAATGGTGGCGGCGCATTCGGCGGGGGCAAATCACAAATGAGAATCGGGAAACGCCACGACCCTTCCACGCCATGTACATCCGCAATGAACTCGCTCTCGTGGGCGTGAAACTCAACCAACGTAAAAGCGCTCTCGCTCGTGCGGTCTCTCACCGACCCTGTCAACCCCTCCATCACTTCTCCAAACGCCGAGTCCCCAAACCGACACGCCTCTCTCAAGTTCCACAGCATCCACCCCAACGTTCCAAAGCACAACACCGTCGCCAGCGGCGACACCAAGAAAATCTTCCCCGTGCTCAACCATCTTCCGCTCTGCATGCATCACCCCGCCAACAACACTTCCCAATCTACCTGCCAGCCACCTCGCAGTTCCTCATTCCAGCCCCAGTCACCATAAGTCCTATAAAACCAAGCGATGCCCCTCCCGCCGCCAGCACCTCACCCGGTTTTCGGACTTTTTGCCACCCTCCACCCCCGATTGGTGGCCGGTCCTAGAACCTGATGCACAATTCCCATACCGCTATATCACTCCCCGCGATTCATTTCGCGGGTCATTCGTTTTTCGGAGTCCTCTGCAATGCGCTGTCTCGCCATCACCCTCGCCTCCGCAGCACTCGTATCCACCGCCCACGCCAACCTCCTGGTCAACGGCGATTTCGAAACCATGCCGAATTGGAACAACGGCATCGCTGGCGATGGTTCCTACACCCTCTTCGTCGGCGGCTCCATCCCCGGCTGGACCATCGAGGCTGGTTACGCCGCCACCATTCACAACACCAACACATACCCCACCATCAGCGGCACCTACTCCCTCAATACCGATGCCGAGGGCTTCAACGGCCACAACGTCAACATCTACCAACTCTTTGCTTCCACCAATGGCACCCAGTACAACCTCACCTTTGACTGGATGAATTGGTCCACCTCCACTTCACCGCGCCTCGATGTCTCCATCACCGACACCTTCTCCGGTATCACCCTCGTCAGTGGCAATTACGGCATCCTCGCTGGCGTCCACAACGAAACGCTCTCCTTCACCGGCACAGGCCAAGCCCTCGTCCTTCGCATCAAGCACAGCCCCGAATCCGGCGGCAACGACAACACCTTCATCGTCGACAACTTCGCCGTCAACGCCATCCCCACTCCCGCCACCTCCGCCCTTCTCGCTCTCGGCGGCCTCTCCCTCAGCCGCCGTCGCCGCTGATCCACCCTTCTCTATCTGGCAAACAAACAAGCCCTGCATCACGGCAGGGCTTGTCGTTTCAATCGTCAACCGCAAGGGTTCAGCCAACGCTGCGGCGTCTGCGTATCACAACCAGCGAGCCGCACGCGACAAGCGCCACCGGACCCGGCGCAGGCACCATGCCCGTGAACTGCGAAGCGCCCGCCGAGCCCTGGCCCACCAGCCCCATGCCCACCACGGTGCCCGCCACTGTGCCACTGTTCATGGTCACCAGCGCCGATCGCGCCAGCACACTGCCTTGCACCGCGCCGGCGATGGTCACGTCATACGCCGAATCAAAGACAAAGATCGTCCGCGCAGCCGAAGCACCATTCGTGAGCGACCAGCCGATGTTGGAGAACGCCGCGGAGTTTCCCGTCACATTCACCACCACCGTCGCGTTCTGATTCGCCGAGATCGCAATGTTGCGAGCTGCCGAGAGCTGGCTGCCGCTGATGCTCACAAAGTTGGTGCCCGTGTTGTTCGCCGTGATCGACAGATTCGTGCCGCTCATCGATGCCGAGGCGTTCGATGCCGCAGCCGCCGCCTGCAGTGATACGGCCTGGAAATACGCCCCGTACTCCGCAATGCCACTGCTCGCGGCATAGCTCTGATTCTCCAGGACCGATCCGCCGACACTCACCGAGTAACCTGTCTGCTTGGTACCTCCCAGCGACACGTTCCCCGAGATGCTGCCGCCGGAACCGTTGGTCTTCAGCGACCCCCCGGCGGTCACCTTGCCTCCAACGCTCGCGCCGTTGATGAACACATCTGACCCGGCATCAATGCTGCCCGAGGCCGAACCGTTCAACGTCACCTGATACTGAGCAAAGACCGATGTGCCGCTCGCCGGGCCGAAGTTCGACACCGAGCCAATCGAGATGCTCTGCAGATACGCCGATCCGGCAGTCATGGCGCCCGAATACAGCTGACCCGAGAAGCCCGACGATGTCGTGCCGATGTTGCCTGTGGTATAGGCACTCAGTCCCCACGGGTTCACGACGTCCGCGCAGGCCACGCCCGCAACAGAAACGCAAAGACCCGCAACAACACAAAGACGCAATTGATTCATTCGCATGGTTTCATCCTCACGTGCAAGTCCAACGATGCGATACACCACATCCATCCGCCACCAATCCTCTATATTCACCTTCATACTTCGCCCCTCGCGGACGCTTTATGCCGCCGGTGAGGCCTGTAGGATCACCACGTGCTCACGCCCCCACGAGACATTCGGACCTTCACACTTTTGGGCGATCTCAACGATCTCGCCCGGCAATCTCGCACCATGCTCATCGCCGAACTCGCCCGCTGGCACTCACTCCCCCACTCCTGCCTCAAGCCCGGCGAAAACCGCAGCGTCTGGCGCATCACCACCAGCACCGAAATCATCACCCTCAAGTGCCGTCGCCACAGCATTTCCAATCGCCTCAGAAATCTCGTCGGTCTCACACCTCATCACCGCGAAATCCGCGGCAGCCAGCTCCTCGCCTCGTCTCGCATCCCCTGCATCACACCCCTCGCCCTCTATTCCGGTGAAGGTGTCCACTGCCTTGCACTTCGCCACGTTCCCGGCCGCACACTCCTGGAGTGCCTTGCCGACTCATCACTCTCTGCAGACTCTCGCCGCGATATAGCTCGTGCCGTCGGCAGACAACTCGTGGTGATGGGCCGCGCGGGTGTTATGAACCGCGATCACAAACCCAGCAATCTGATCGTGGATCAATCCGTTCCCGGCGATCCCCTGATCACCGTCATTGACCCCGCAGGCATTTACCAATCTCCTGTTCCCGGCTGGGGCATGCCGCAGATGCTTGCATCGCTGGCGATTGAGCCCACCGGCTGCGGCGTGCCGCCAACCAAACGCGACATCGTCCGTGCTCTGCGCGAGGTGATGCGCGGCACAAACGCCGCAGGCGACCCGGGTTTCGGCCACTGGCCAACCGTTCGGAATCTGCTTGGCGCG
>CAYTYD010000224.1:0-5595 GCA_964441555.1 uncultured Phycisphaeraceae bacterium
GTGGCCTTTGCCCGCTCCATCTTGCGCTCTCAGCCCGATGCCGAGGATGTGGTGCAGATCGTCATGTGCCGCGTGCTGCGGTTGAGCCAAGGTGAGGTCAGCTCGATTGACGATGTGCGTGCCTTTCTCCTCCGCGCCATCCGCAATCAGTGCATCACGCATCTCCGCACTCGGCAACGCCGCATGCGAACTGAGCACGTGGTTCGACAAGACCAGCGGTGGTGGGGGATTGGCGCATCGCGGCACGACTCGCACGATGCCAATGGAGATGACGAACTGCGCTGGCTGGTCGAGCAGCTCCCCCGCCGCGAACGCGAAGTGGTGGTGCTGAAGCACAGCGCGGGGCTGTCTCTGGAGCAGATCGCGGCGGCGGTGGGGGCCCCCAAGTCCACCATCGCGAGTCGACATCAAGCCGGTCTGGATCGACTGCGACGATGGTTGAAAGAACGGGAAACAGTTCATCCGGCAAAACGCGAATCAGACAGTCTTGTCACAACACACAGCGCGGAAAGGAGGCCCACATGAATTCAGATATGAATCACAAGGTGAACGGCAATCCGGCTGGTACCACCGATGATCTGTCCGATCAGCTGGATCGGGCCTTGCGGCCTGGCCAGATTGCGATGCCCAGAGAGTTTGAGATGCAGGTCGCGAATCTCGCAACGAATCTTGATGAGTTACGGCGATCTTCTCAACCCGTGGTGATGCGGATTGAGCCATCACGCAACGCGGCGTGGAAATGGGCAGGGGGTTTGATCGCGGCTGCAGCGTGCCTGGCAGCGGGATTCTGGATAATGAAGCCCACGATTCCCAATCCTCCCATGATCACTGTGCCCGATCCAGCCCGGCAATGGTCGAGCGACCTCTGGGATCGAGGCGACACTCTGGGAGAATTGCGGCACCAATACGCTGATCCCGTGGCGGACTTGTGGCTCGGACGCGAGGTGTATGCGGTGAGTGCGGATGTCGCTCATGATGACATCCCTCGCGCCTTCGATGCCCCGCGTCGCGGCATCCCCCTCAGCGATTCCGCGCGTCAGTTGGGGCTGGAGTAAAGGTTTCTGGCACCGCCCTTCCGAGCGGTGTGCGTTGGCTGTTTGAATCCCGGTTTTCCGCCCTGAAACACCGTGCGGTTGTGATACCGTTGACCCAAGCCATCACACTTCGGGAGTCACACACACCATGCTCCGCGCGTTCATCATTCTCCTGCTCTGCCTGATCTCGCCCCGGTTGCACGCGCAAGCCCCGATGCCCGACTACGCGCAGTGGAAAGCCGCCTGCGCCAAGCTGCCATCCAATCGCGAGTTGAACGGCAAGCGGCCAGGGAAGGCGATCCTGCCTCTGCCTGCGTTTGCAGACTTTGATCGGGCCCTGGATGCGTTTCTGGCGACAACGAAGGAAGGCCCGCTCACGAACCCGGCCCATTGGGTTGGAACCGCGCCGGAGATGACGAGCTTTCTGGACACCACGAAGAGCTGGTATGGGGCCAAGGAGATTGCGTTCCAACCGTTTGCGGCACGGCTGCTGCTGCCAGCCGATGCGGTCGCGATTGTCATGGGTGATCTGCACGGTGATGTGCGGTCGCTGATGGCTGCGCTGGAAGAACTCAATCGCCGCAATATTCTGGATGGTTTCCGCATCCCAGATCAGAAGCATCATCTGATTTTTCTGGGCGATTACACAGATCGCGGCATGTATGGCGTGGAAGTGCTGTACACATTGTTTCGGCTGAAAGTCGCGAACACCGGACAGGTGCATCTGGTGCGAGGGAACCACGAGGATTTCAACATCGTGTCGCGCTACGGGTTTCTCGATGAACTGCGCGACAAGTATGGCCAGTCGGCCGACATCACCAAGGTGATGCGGGCGTATGACCGTTTGCCGGTGGTGATGTATACGGGCACGGCGAGCGATGTTCTGCAGCTCAATCACGGCGGCATGGAGCCGGGGTTTGATCCGCGCGGGCTGCTGTCAGCGGCTGCGATGAAGGCGGGAGAGACGCGCTTTCAAATGCTTGGCGCATTGCGGCAGAAGTCTTTTGATGCGGCCCATCCGGGCTGGCTGGGCGATGATGCGACAGCGCGCGGTGTGGCTGAGAAGCACCTGCGAGATTTCACACCGGAATCGCCCACCAAGCCGCGGGCGATCGGTTTCATGTGGAATGACTTCACGGTATTTGCGGATGAGGCAGCACTTGGATATGAGCGGTCGCTGGTGTTTGGTGCGGGGCCGACGAGGTACCTGTTGCAGGCGGCGAGTACGGACCAGGTGCGGGTGCGCGGCGTGGTACGAGCGCATCAGCACACTTCGGAATTGAATCCCCTGATGAGTCGATTGGTGGCGTGTGATGGGGCGTTTTGCCATTGGCAGCCGCGCGAAGCGGCGGCGGATGCCAAGCAGACAGTCAACGAGATCCGAGCCAATCTGCAGCCAGAGGAAATCCGCCAGATTCCCGATGGCTCGGTGTGGACGTTTAACGTGTCTCCGGACAGCAGCTATGGCCGCAGATGCGGGTTTGATTTCGTAACGTTTGGAATACTCACGTTTGCGCCGGAGTTTCAAGATTGGCGGATGCGGGTGGTGAAGATCAATGTGTTTTAGTGAGACGACTTGATTTCAAGGGCAACATCAGTGCAAGTAGTGCTTGTTCAGATTGCATCGTGCGTTCACGATACGTGGGAAGCCAGTGAAACGAGTGCCGCTCGCTCGAAGGATGAGATTGAAGCAGCATTCACCCTTTGACGAATGTGTACAGCAAGTTGTGCTCGCAATATCGGATCGAGTTCTTCCAGTTGTGCGGCGATTGATTCTTGCAATTGAACCGCGCTGTCCGGGTCTATCGCAGCATCGGAACTGCATTCGAGGAAGACCCACATCGAGATGATCGAATTGAAGAGTGGAGCAAGGTTCAACGCTCGCTCCTTTGGCTGCGATTACCCACAACAACCCTGAGCGAACTGCCCCAGGTGGGTGCGGTGCGGAAGTGGCCGTATTTCTTGTCCCACGCGCCGCTTGCCAGATCAGCGCGCAGAGCGGCGATGGCGCGCTCTTCCGCGCCCGGCGGCACAAAGCCCCATGCCGATTGGGCACGCCGCACCGCATCATCCAGAAACATCTCGGGCCGGGCAAAATACGCCTCGGTGAATCCATCGATGCAATCGGCATGCAGGATCACCGGTTGCGATACGGCCCTGAACCCATGCGAGCCAAACGCTGCCACCAGATCGCTGATCCTGGGCATGCGAATCTGGTCCGCATCCGTCAACTCCGGGATGTAGTCATTCAACCAGAAATCCTGCACATGCTCAGGGTCAAAGGTCAGCAGCACCACCGTGTGCCTGGTCACGCGGCACACCTCGCGCAGCCCCGCCGCGCGGTCCCGCCATTGATGCACCGTCAGCGTCCCCATCGCGGCGTCAAAGGCCAGGTCATCAAAAGGCAACTGCTCCGCCGCGCCGATCACCGCCGGCACGGCGTGCGCCGGTCGCCGCGACCGCATCGCGGCGGCGGGCTCGACGGCGACCACGTGCCGATCCCTGGGCTCGTATGACCCTGCACCAGCGCCGATGTTTAGGACGGTCTTTGCAGTCCCCAGCGCGGCATGAATCTGCGCCTCAATCCGAGGGTCAGCGCGGCGGATGATGCCGTACCCGGCGGTGTGCGTGCCGCGATTGGCGTTGTAGTCGAAGTCGCCGGACAGGGGGGAGGGTTGGGGGTTTGGAGACATTGGAAATCTACCACTTTGACATCAATGAGTTATAATTGAAGGAATGCCCGACGATCAAAACGTCTCAATCAAGAAAAAAGTGTCGCATATATCGCAAGAGCATCCTTTCCTGATCGGGGTGGCGGCGAGAGCCACAAAACGTGGGCTGAGCACTGATTTGCTCGGATTCACATCCACGCCCATACTACCCGAATATCCAATCGGACTTGACAAACTTGCTTTTGTTATCGCGTTCCCAGACGCTCGTGCTCGTAGCAGTGCAAAGATTGTGTTCCAACGCATGAATCACGCCGGTTCGTTTGGGGAGGTGGAGCTTGAGCCAATCGAGTATCACCCAGATAATCGCGATCAGCAATTCATGAGCGAAACAATAAGCGAGCACCCTGTTGAGCTAACAGGCAATGTCCAGCCGCGGGACATGCGGTTTATTGGCGTGGATGGTACGGGCTTCACAACGATGATACTTGGCGGACCACAATTGATGATTTGGTCACCCGAATCAATTGAATTGAAGTACATTGAGAACGAGAAGTCAGCATCGATGGGCAAGGTGCATCTCGGCTTCCTTGAATCACTGCCGATCTCAAATGAAGAACGGCGCGCCATTTTGAGCAGCCCCACATCGCCACGAGCGCTCACCTTTGTTGCGGATTGTCCTAATTGCGGTTCCCGACTTAGCAATTGCGAGTTGATTGATCCCCTATTCGATACTACGACAATTAAGGATGCGACTTCCACAACAAACCTGCCACCTGTATGGACTTGTAAATGTGGAAGAGTTAAGGAAGTGACAGAGTTTCTTGCAAAAAGTTGGCCTTACAGAATTCGTAACTGGCGCAGCCGGAAGTCTGGACTAATTGAGGCAAGGGACGGCTACAGGCTCCAGCAGCTCGTCTATATGCTCCAACGTTTCTTCTCACTGATCGCGGGCGAGCCGGAGGAAGAGGTCGTTCAGCGGTTTCTTCAGGATCACAGCGAGTTTTGGGCATTTCTCCAACCCAAGAGAATTCTTCACAAGCCCAAAATGCTATCTCACAAGGCGGCGGACTTTGGCATTTTGGGATTTAACCGGGTATTTTACATCGTTGAGATAGAGAAGCCGCATACTCCGATTTCCCTTTCAAAAGGCGGACAAGCCAGCGAACTCACTGCTGGCTTTAATCAGATTGCGGACTGGAGAGACGTTGTACGCAAAGACTGGCACTCTCTACTAAGAGACTTGCGTATCAAGCCAGAAGAAGTTCAGGTTGTGAAGTATGTCTTGGTCGCTGGACTAGCGTCGAGAGAGGATCCAAAGTCGCTTGAAAACCGACGTAACAATATCGCAGCAGATACCATTTTCATGACCTTTGACGAGTTGGGAGGATACTTGGACGTACTAACCCGTATTCTCTCGGTGCAATAACTATTCGGGTGTCGTCGATCGCCTGCGGCGACCTCCTTCACGCCCCGGCTACTCCATGTCACCACTTCGTGGTCAAAGGCATCCGACCACCGATCATTACAGAGCGTTTGTAGTTTGATGACAAAGCGCCCCGAGCTTGCCCTCGGGGTTCCCTGATGCAGCTTACTTCCTCCACCACATTCCGCCGCCATAAGCCGCCGAATCACCCAAATCTTCCGCAATGCGGATCAACTGGTTGTACTTGGCGTTGCGGTCGCTGCGGCAGGGTGCGCCGGTCTTGATCTGGCCGCAGTTGGTGGCGACGGCGATGTCGGCGATGGTGGAGTCTTCGGTTTCGCCGCTGCGGTGTGAGAGCACGACGCCGTACTTGTTGCGCATCGCGAGGTTCACGGCCTCAAAGGTCTCCGAGAGTGAGCCGATCTGGTTGACTTTCACCAAGATCGCGTTGCCGGCGTTGTTGTCC
>CAYTYD010000225.1:0-5549 GCA_964441555.1 uncultured Phycisphaeraceae bacterium
CACCGTCACCATCAACGATTGCATCATGCCCACGGCGGGGCCGTTGGTGGGGATCGGGGCCAGCGGCTTGGCTGGGTGGGGGGTAACACAAGGGCGCGAAGGGCTTCTCGCCCTCACTAAACCTCTCTACATCACCAGAACCAGCCGAATCCTTCGCGCACCTTTGGGCGAACCCTTGCCAAAGATCACCAATCATCTCTTTGCATTCATCCAGCGTTGGTACGGACGCTGATTCACAACGGAATTCACCATGGGATTGTCGAATAAGCATGTCGTGGTCGTCGGAGCAGGTCTCGCCGGTCTTGCCGCCAGCGTCGAACTCGCTAGCCGGGGCGTGCGCGTCACGCTCGTCGATCAGAATCGCCACGCCGGTGGCAAGATGAACCTGCTGCAGGAAGGGGGCTTTTCTTTTGACATGGGACCCACGATTCTGACGTTGCCACAGGTGCTTGCCGGGATCATCCGCCGCACAGGAAGGCGCGTTGAGGATTACATCCAGCTCGTCGATCTTGATCCGCAGTGGCGGTGCTTTTACGAAGATGGCACCGTCATCAACCTCCGTCGCGATGTCGAGACGATGGCTCGCCAGTTGGATCAGCAGTTCCCCCTCATGCGCCCAGGCGATGGATATAAGAAGTTCATCGCTTATGCCCGCCGCATGCAGCGTCTGAGCGAAAAAGTGTTTTACTACAAAGACCTCGAAGGCGTCAAAGACATGATGTTCGCCAAGGGGAGCAATGACCCGGCAATTCTCAAAGATGTGCTGGCCATGCGCATGCACTCCACAGTCGCCGCCACGGCCCACGGCATGATCAATGAGCCGCATTTGCGGCAGCTTGTCGAACACTTCATGCAGTATGTCGGCTCAAGCCCCTTCCTCGCGCCCGCGATCCTTTCCCTTATCGCCAGCGCCCAGACCGACCACGGCGTGTGGTACAGCATGGGTGGCACGCGCAAGTGGGCCCAGGCCCTGGAACGCATCGCCGGTGAACTGGGTGTCGAGTTTGTGCTGGGTGAAAAAGTCGGCCGCATCAATACGACCAATAACGTCGCCAGTGGCGTTACCCTTACCAGTGGCCGCGAAATCAAGGCCGATGCCGTCCTCTCCAATTGCGATGTGCAGCGGACCTACGCCTCGCTGGTGGGCACGCCAGAAGCAGCGTCGAGACAGCAATCCATTGCCCGGAAGTACACCCCCGCGTGCTCGGGCGTGGTTCTCTATCTGGGGCTGAATCGCCGCTACGAGCACTTGGCCCATCACAATTTCATTTTCAGTAAAGACAGCCGCGCCGAGTTCGATGACATCTACACCAAGGGCATCCCCGCTGCGGATCCAACGTTGTATCTCGCAGTTCCCTCGCGGACCGATGAGCATCAGGCACCCCCCGGCGGGGAAGCCCTCTACATTCTCGTGCACACCGCGTATCAACGCCCCGGCCAGATTTGGGAAGGCAGTGGTGGGTTGCTCGAACGCTATAAGCCCGTCATCATGGCCAAACTCCGCTCCTTTGGCATGCAAGATATCGATCAGCACATTGTCGTCCAACGCCATCTTTCCCCAGCGATGATCGACTCCATGTACAACGCTGAGGGTGGCGCGATTTATGGCCTCGCCAGCCACGGCAAACTCTCCGGAGGCTTCAAGCCCCGCAACCGTTGCCCGATTATCAAGGGGCTATATCTTGGTGGTGGCAGCACCAACCCCGGCCCCGGCGTGCCCATGGTCACCATGAGCGGCGTGACTGCCGCGCGGTGCGTGCTCGAAGATTTTGGGGCAACACTTCCCGATCTCGAACTTGGCCCGGCACTGGATGTCGAGAAACGCGATGCTGAAAAGCGTGCCGCGAGCCGCGAACCGGCGTTGGTGTGATGCAGCCCGCATCTGCCCAACCTGGATCATCAACCGGCGCGAGCGCTCCATTGCTCCCTGATCAGTTCTCTCCTCGCATCGCGACAGTGTTCACGTGGTATGTCACGCGGAAGCTGATCCCCGGCACATTTCACGCCGCCCGCATCGTCACCGATGGTCTCGATCTCGCCCGCGCTGCCAACGCTTGGGATCATCCGCTCCTCATCACCATGAACCATCAATCATGGTGGGATCCCATGATCGGCCTTGCCCTCGCCTCCGAGCTCTGGCCCGCCCGACGGGCCATCGCCCCGATGGATGCCACCCAACTCATCAAGTTCCCCATCTTGCGAAAGATCGGGATCTTCGGCATCCACCCCGATGACCCGGCCAGTATGAACGCGATGGGAGAGTTTGTCGCCCAGCGCTTTAGTGAACTATCCAAACCAACTCTCTTGCTCACGCCGCAGGGACAGTTTGCCGATCTTCGCGCACCACTCGTCATTCGCCCCGGTACCGCGGCGTTGGCTGCCCGATTCTCCACCTGCCGCGTACTCAGCGTTTCAATCGAATACACCTTTTGGCTGGATCAGAAGCCCGAAGTGCTCATTCGTATACAGGAAGTGCCCCGCCCCGAGCCAACATCCACCACCTCATGGCATCGCGCGATTACGCAAACCATGGAGGCCAACGCCGCTGCACTGGCTGCGCTCGTCATCGCCCGCGACCCAGCACCCTTCACGACTCTGATCGGTGGCTCTTCCAGCGGCACGAACCCCTTCTACAACTTGTGGAACCGCTTGCGAGGGCGCTCGACATCACTCACCACCGATCATCGAACATCGCGTCGCTGACCCGCATTCTCCATACACTCGCCTCCAATGACACGGGGCCAGATTCAATCCATCCAACTCAAAGTCGGGCTTGAGATTCACATCGAACTCGCCACCCGCACCAAGATGTTCACTCGCGCTCCCAGCCCCGGCCATGCCGACTTCGATGCCGCCGCGCCCAACACCCTCATCGATCCACTCGTTCTCGCCCTCCCCGGCGCGCTCCCCGTCATGAATCGTGATGCCATCGAGATGTCCATGCTCGTTGGCCTCGCCCTTGGCTGCAGCATCGCGGAGATCACGTCCTGGGATCGCAAAAACTACTTCTATCCCGACATGCCCAAGGCGTATCAGATCAGTCAGTACGACCGGCCAATCTGCGGCACAGGTGTCTTTGATCTTCCCGCCGCCGCCCCCGGTGGCGAGCCCGATTTCGATGCCCCCTCCCGCCCCATCCGCATCACCCGCGCCCATCTGGAAGAAGATGCCGGAAAGCTCCTCCACGAGTCTCCCGGCGGTTTCGCCATTGATCACTCCATCGTCGATCTGAACCGAACGGGCACACCCCTGCTGGAGATCGTCACTGAGCCGGACTTCCGCACCGCGGATGAAGTGGTCCTCTTCTGCCGAGTCCTTCGCACATTGTGCCGCTCACTTGGTGTCACCCTGGGTGTCATGCAGAAAGGGCACATGCGCTTTGAGCCCAATATCAACTGCATCCTCACTCTTTCTGATGGTTCCACGATCGCAACACCAGTCGTCGAGGTGAAAAATCTCAACAGTTTCCGCAGTGTTCGCGGTGCCATCGAGTTTGAACTCGCCGATCAGCCCCGACGCTGGCTCGAAGATCGCAAGGTCATGGGTCGCGGCATGAAGGTCACGCGGGGCTGGGACGACAAAGCCAACCGCACATTCATCCAGCGCGAAAAGGAAGATGCCCACGACTATCGCTATTTCCCCGATCCCGACCTCCTACCCCTCACTATCGAGCGCGAATGGGTAAGTGAAATCCGTTCGCGGCTCACCGAATCCCCGCTGGCTCGCACTCATCGCTACATGAAGGATCTTGGCCTTGCTGCCAAAGAAGCCCTCACCCTCGCCGAAGAACACTCGGTCGCGCTCCTCCACGATCAGGCCACAGCCCACGCCTCGACGCTTGGTCTCGCCCCTGATCGCGCTGGTCGCCTCACCGCAAACTTCATTTTGCAAAATGGCCAGAAGCGCGTCAACGAGCGCAACACCTCTTTGGCCGCTCGCGATACCGGCGCTGCCCCCATCCTCGCCTCCGATCTGGGCATCTCCGCCAATCAGATCGGCGAGCTCGCCAGTTTGCGCGAGAAAGGGCTCATCAACTCCAACGCCGCCGATGAACTCTTCGGGCTCTGCTGCGCCCCGGCGAATGCCAACGCTTCAGTCGAATCCCTCGCCCGAGCTGCCGGCCTCATCATCGAGCAAGATGCCGGTGCCCTGCAAGGGTGGATTGACTCAGTGATCGCCGCCAATCCCAAAGTCGCCGAAGATGTTCGCGCAGGCAGAATCCAAGCCGCTGGGCGGCTCGTCGGCGAAGTCATGAAACTCGCGGCAGGCAAGGCCGATGCCAAGAACGTCCGAGAACTCTTGCTCAAGACCCTTGGGCAGACATGAAAATACTTGTTGAAACAACTTGACTCATGGTTCAGACCGATTATTGTTTAAACAGATGTCGTCCACACTGGCTCAAGAGCTCGGCAAGATAAACCCCTTCGACCTCCCAGAAGAGGAAGCCCTCCTCAACATCGTTCGCACCAGTGCCGCGCTTTCAATCGCCTTCGAACGCGAGTTCCGCCAGTACGACATCACCGATTCCTCATACAACGTTCTGCGCATACTGCGGGGTAGTGGTCCCGCTGGCAAACTGTGCAGCCAAGTTGGCCGCGAACTGGTGGCCCAGGGCCCCGACGTCACGCGGCTGATCGATCGCCTCGAACGCAAAGGGCTGTGCGAGCGCCGCCGCAGCACGACGGATCGTCGGGCCATTTGGGTGGTGATTACCGCCGCTGGCCTGGATCTGGTGAATCGATTGGATGAGCCGGTGAGGGGACTGCTGAAGAAGAGTTTGGGACACATGACGTGCGAAGAGCTGGAGCAGATTTCCAGCTTGCTCGCCAAAGCACGCACGCCCGTGTGCAATCGCGCTCAAGCCGAACAGAACGAAACAGAAACCAATCACAACGCCGTTCAGAAAGGAAGTTGAGTCATGGCAGTTGCATCAGTCGCCGTCGTCTATCACACTCGTTACGGACACACCAAGGTCATCGCCGAGCAGATCGCGGCAGGTGTCAAATCCGCTGGCGATGTCGCCGTCGAAATCGTCAGCGTCGATGAACTCCCCGAACCCGGTAAGGACCGTTCGCTGGGCGGCAAGTGGAATGTACTGAATCAGGCCGATGGCATCATCATGGGTTCGGCCACCTACATGGGAGACATCAGCTCAGAACTCAAGCAATTCATGGAGCGTTCCAGTGGCCTGTGGTACGCACAGACATGGAAGGACAAGCTCGCTGCGGGCTTCACCAATTCCGGAGCACTCTCTGGCGATAAGCAGAGTTCGCTTCATTCCATCGTCACCTTCGCTGGTCAGCACTCGATGATCTGGGTCAGTCAGGGCGTCATGCCCTCGAGTTACACCAACGACGGCAAGAACCTCAACCGCCTCGGCGCCTGGACTGGCTTCATGAGCCAATCGGACAATGGTGGACCGGATGTCACCCCCGGCCAGGCGGACAAGGACACCGCCCAGGCATTCGGCAAGCGCTTCGGACTTGCAACGATTCGTTGGGTCAAGGGGCGGAACTGAATCGACACTGCGGCATCGAAGAACAACTCAG
>CAYTYD010000226.1:0-5527 GCA_964441555.1 uncultured Phycisphaeraceae bacterium
ATTCGGCCAGCGGTGTGATGCGTTTGAGGGCGGTGGCGCAGTTTTTCAGGCCCTCGGCATCGGAGAGATCGGGAGCGCGATTGCCGCTGAAAACGATCATGGTGGGGATGTTGGCGGCTTTGACGAGGGGGAGAAGGCGTTCGGATTCTTTGACGAAGGCATCGTGTGAATCGGGGCGGTTGATGCCCTTGTGAATGGTGACAGGGCCGTTGGCGACTGCGCACGCGAGGCCGAACTGGGCGGGAATATGCCATTCTTTTTCGCTTAGCAGTTCGACGGAAGCGAGGCCGACAGAGGCGGAGAGCTTGCAGAGGTCTTCAAGCTTGGTGGAGCCAAAGCACCAACGGCAGACGGATTGCTTGAGACGTTTTTTGGTGGCACCGGCGGGGAGCGGAGCGGGGGAATCGGCGTGGTTCATTGAGAGGTTGGCGGATGTTGAGGCGGTGATGCCAACACCAATGCCTGCTCCGATAGCGGCGGCGGAAGTGAGGAGTTGGCGGCGGGGGAAATCGGTGGGTTGATTTGTGATCACGGGAGTGGTCCTGATTTGGGATCGGGTGTGGGTGGGGCAAAGACGGCGAAGCGGCGAATGGCGGGTTGGCCGACGGAATCGAGGATGCGGAGCCGCGCGGATTGGATGGTGGTGGGGGGAAGCTTGATGATGCGCTTGTGGCCGATGGAGGTGCCGGTTGCGATCTCTTGCCAGGCGTCATTCACCATGATGTCGAGTGCAAAGCGGCGGACGCGCTGGCCTTTGCGAAGGTCTTCCTGGATCATGATGCGGTCGACGAGGGCGGGGGCGGAGGGCTGGGTGATGAGTTCGGCGGATTTGCCACTGGTGTCGCTGACTGCGGTGGAGTAACGCGCGGCGATCCACGAGCCAAACTCGGCGGACCGGGCTGCATCTTCGGGTGGGATGAGGCCGGAACGATCAGGGGTGTTATTGAGGAGCAGGACGCCCCCACGGCCGACGGATTTTTCGTACATGTCGGCGAGGTGCTTGAGGGATTTGAGGGTGTCGAGGTTGTCGGTCTTCCAGAACCAGGTGGCGCGGATGCGGGCATCGCACTCGTTGGGAAGCCAGCAATCGCCATCGGGATCGCCGTGTGAAGCCGTGTAATCGCCCCAGGGTTTGACGCCCTTTTTCACGGCGTTCCAGTTGGTTTCAGGTGCGATGCCGTCTTCGTTGCCGACCCAGCGAATGGTGGCCTGCGGGCCCTGAAAGATCATGGCGCGGGGGGCGTGGGCGTGCAGGATGTCGCCCACATCAAAGACAAGGGAGCCATCGAACCAGACTTCCATCATGTCGCCGTAGCGAGTGAGGAGTTCGGTGAGTTGGGTGCGAAAGAGCTTTTCGTAGGCCGGTTGGTCGGTTGGGTTCTTGGCCTTGCCACCAACGCCTATGCCATGCTTGCGATCCTGGGGGGAGAGATAGACGCCGAGCTTGAGATCGAACTTTTTGCAACTGGCGGCGAGGTCGGCCATCACATCGCCCTTGCCGGAACGCCAGGGGGAGGACTTGACGCTGTAGTCGGTGGTGTCGGTGGGCCACCAGCAGAAGCCGCCCTCGTGCTTGGCGACAAAGACGATGTATCTGGCACCCATGGATTGGGCGACGCGGCACCATTGATCGGTGTCGAGTTTGTCAGGATTGATGGCAGATGCGGGAGTGGACAGGTTGTCCGACTCGGTGTCCTGCCAGGTCTGCGGGGCGATGTGGATGAACATGCCGACTTCGAGTTCGTGCCAGGCAAGCTGGTCGGCAGTGGGAATGGCGAGAGTGCGGCCGGATTCGGTGATGGAGGGGGCGAGATTGGGAGGAATTGGTACGCGAACCGCAGCGCTGCACATCATGGTGATATGGGCGCAGAGCGCAAGCAGCCAGAGAATGGTCTGACGATGAAGCATGTGCAATCCCCCAACACGTTGAATTTCAGATCAGCGGCGTCTTGCCAGGAACGGCGACTTCAACGGCGGGAATGCTGCCGAGGGTGTACGCCGAAGGTGTCAGATCGAGCTTGGAATTCATGGCCTGGTCCCAAGTGAGGGCCTTGCCGGTGTAGGCGGCCATGCGTCCCATGATCGCTGTCAGTGTGGACTCGGCGATACGGATGCCTTCATTCAAGGGCTTGTTGGACATGATGCCAGCCATGAAGTCGACGTGTTCTTCGCGGTAGGGATTGTTGTTGTGGCCGGTGAATTTCCAGGCGTTGGCGCCAGTGATCGTGGCGCGGCCGGGGGAGGTGGTGATGGTGCCCTTGGTGCCGTGAACAACCTCTTCGACGCGATTGACGCACCCTTCGATCTGGCGGCAGAAAGAGTTACCGATCACGCCATTGGGATATTCGTACTCAATGGCAAAGTGATCAAAGATGTGGCCGTATTCGGGGGCCTTGCGGACTTCGCGGCCGCCCATGGCCCAGCAGCGCACGGGGTTGGCGCCGATGATCCAATTCATGACGTCAAGATTGTGCACATGCTGCTCGACAATGTGATCGCCGGAGAGCCATGTGAAGTAGAGCCAGTTGCGGAGTTGCCACTCCATATCGCTCATGCCTTGGGACTGGGTCTTGACCCACAGGCCGCCCTGATTCCAATAGCAACGTGCGGCGACAGGATCACCGATGGCGCCATCCTTGATGCGGGCAAGGGCCTCGAGGTAGGATTTTTCGTGGCGGCGCTGCGTGCCGCAAACGATGGAAAGATTTTTCTGCTGGGCGAGTTTGGAGGCGGCGATGACAGCGCGGACACCGGCGGGGTCAACGGCGACGGGCTTTTCGATGAAGGCGTGCTTACCGGCCTCGATGGCGGCGGCCAGATGCATGGGGCGGAAGTGGGGGGCGGTGGCGCAGATGACGATGTCGACACCACTGGCGATAACCTGCTTGTAGGCGTCGAAGCCGGTGAATTGGCGTTCAGGAGTGACATTGACGCGTGACGCGTGGTCGGTTTCGAGGCCTTTGAGCCCTTCGAGAGAGCCCTTGACGCGGTCGGCGAACATATCACCCATGGCCCAGATTTCGACATCTGGGGAGGCTGCGAGAATATCGGACGCAGCGCCAGTGCCGCGGCCGCCGCAGCCGATGACGCCGACTTTGAGGCGGCCCGAAGGACGTTGAACTCCATAGGAGAGGGAGGGCAAAAGGGTGGTGGCAGCGACCGCGGTGGAGGCGGCGGCGACGAAATCACGACGGGTCAGGGATGTCAGCATGGGGGCAGAATACAGGAAGTGGCGGGGTGCGACAAGGGGGGCTTTTCGTAGTGTTGATACGAACCTTGCTCACCCGAACCTGAAGTGTGATCGATGAGGTCAATCGCACCGGAGCAGGGTTGAGCGCGAAATGCCGTAGGTGTGCTTGATCCGTTCCTGATCGGAGCAGGCGTTTGTGCTCAATCCAGTTGCGTAGAAGAGGCAACCAAACTGTTCGAGTAGCGGGGCATTCCGCTTTTGGATGTCGGCGTGTTGTTGCGAATCATTCTCTCCGGATTCTGGAATGAATACGAGATGCAACACAAACCCATCTCTGCAAATGCTGACTAATTCTCGGGAATCGCTACACAGCGCCTGATTTCCGACGATCGTACCTGTGGCTGTGACGAGGTCGCCCACTCTCTCCGCGGCGGCGACATCAGACTCGTACATCACGTCATATCCCAGATTCGTGGAGCGCCGTACGCCAACTTGGGGGCCAAATCGACAGAGCAGCTCATGAGTGATAAGCGTCGATGCGAAGTCAGAAACATACTCTCCTGCACAACACCACGCCATTGCTCGGCATGATGCTTCACCGATGCTAATGACCGAATTGTTAGAATCAGACAGTTCTCCCCAACGGGCATAGATGTGCTCAATAACGGCATACGACTTGGAGGGGGATTGACTCGCTTGCACTAGAACAGATGGAGTAATTGCTTCCAATAAAATAGAGGTCGAGGCGGTTAACGGATGTTCCTTTTTGGCGTGCTGGCATGAAGTGGAGCACGCGGCGAGAAGTGTCATTGCAAGCACGAGCAAAGGAGAACCCATCGAAATCCTGACTGGAATCGCAGATCTGTTGGCCTGAACCGGCGCCTGTGTTGTGGGTTTCTTGGGCATTCTTTGATGTTACCAAGTCTTCCAAGATAGCGGGACTGTCGTTGGCGATCGGCGTATGGTGGGCGATGAGCACAGACAGTGGAGATCGAGGGTGGCAGAGGGCGGCGGGGTTTGCAGCGCGGGCGCATGAGCATCAGAAGCGAAAGGATGGGGTGACGCCGTATTTCTCGCATCCGTGCCGCGTGGCGATGACGGTGGCGGTGGTGTTTGGGTGCGTGGATGAGGTTGCGTTGGCGGCGGCGCTGCTGCACGACACGATTGAAGACACGACGACGGATTTTGACGATCTGGCGAAGGAGTTTGGTGTGGAGGTGGCAAAGATCGTGGCCTCACTCACCAAGAACATGGCGATGCCTGAGAAAGAGCGTGAGGCGGATTACATGGCGCGGTTGGGTCAGGCAGAGTGGCGGGCGCGATTGATCAAACTCGCGGATCAGTATGACAACTTATGTGACGCGATGGCGAGTGGATGGACGGGTGACAAGATGCGCAAAGTGATCGGCAAGGCGGAGCATGCCGTGGTCTTGGCGAATGTCGACAGAGCCCAACATCCAGCGACGGAACGAGCGATTACCGCTGTGCAGGGAAAGATTGCGGAAGCAGCTGTGAACGCTCAGCGCGTGACGTGATGATGGATTGGAAACTCAGTGCTTCATGCGCTTGCGGATAGACGTTCGCAAATCGAGGATGTCGATATCGTCGTCGGTGTCGGCGATGCCATCGGGGCCATTGCTGATGAAGGTGTAGCCGCGAGATGAGTCGTTGCGGTGGTAGCGATACAGATTTCCCCACGGATCGGTCTGATGCTTGGTCGGCACACCGGCGTCAGCGGAGAGATTGATCATGGTGGGGGCGGCTCCCTCATCGGTGCGCTGTGATTCGGCGGCGATGGAAAGGGCCGCGGCGGCGGTCGAAAGGATGTCGATGTGATCGGGTGTTGGCGGGGGGCCAGGGGGCAGATTGTCGCGTTGGTTCATGCGCTGCTGCGTGCGATCGAGTTCGCGATTGATTTCGTTCTGGATGCGTTGCGCGAGCTTGGCACCGACGACGATAATGCCCAGCGTCATGGCGATCCAGATGACAAGGCAGAAGAGAAAGACGCCGATGGAAGCAAGCCCTGGCCAGCGGGGGGCTTTGTACAGACTGAACAGACCGAGGATGGCGCCGAGCAATCCCAGGGGAATGAGAATGAGCAACGGGATGCCGCAGATGCCTGTGGGAGTGAACACGGCGGCGATCAGAACGAGCACGAGAGCGACAATCCCGAGCGTGTTTCTCGGCTTGCCGGTGGGTTTGTCAATTGGCGAGGCTTCAGACGATTGAGCGACTGGGGTCGAAGGCAACGGAGGCGGTTGCTCAGTCACGAGAGGAAGAGGCGGAGATTGAAGGGGATCTGAAGAAGACATACAGGATTATCGGCGGCATGACGAT
>CAYTYD010000227.1:0-5501 GCA_964441555.1 uncultured Phycisphaeraceae bacterium
CGCCGCGAACTTGGGGTGCAGGAATCTGATTCTGATCCTGGGAGATCAGTTGGATCGGAAGTCTGCCGCGTTGGATGAGTTTGAGGCGGGGCGCGACCGGGTAGTGATGATTGAGGCGATGGGTGAGAGTGAGCATGTGGCTAGCCATGTGCAGCGGACGGTTTTGTTTTTGTCCGCGATGAGGCATCACGCGGCGTGGCTGGAAGCGAACGCGTTTGGACCGGTGCGCTATGTGAAGTTGGATGAAGAAGGGAACAGGGGGACGCTGGATGGAGAGTTGAGCAGGTTGATTGGGGATTTGAAGCCGCGATTTTTGCGGGTGGTTGAACCGGGCGAGCATCGATTACGGCGGATGATCCAAGAGGTGTGTGATGAGACGGGCGTGGGTGTTGATTGGTGCACCGATCGGCATTTCATTTCGACGAGTGCGGATTTCGCGACGTGGGCCAAGGATCGGAAGACGCTCACGATGGAATATTGGTATCGGCACCAGAGAGAGAAATTCGGAATTTTGTTAGAGAAGGGGGGTGGACCGGTTGGAGGAACGTGGAATCTGGATGCGGAGAATCGGCAGAGCTTTGGCAGGAGCGGACCTGATCCCAAGCCAACCCCCCTACCGACCCCCAATTCCAAAACAGCGGCGGGATGGGAATGGGACGAGATCACGCGGGATGTGGTACACGTGGTAAGAGAGATGTTGCGACTGCCGGGTGAAGTTCCGGATGGCAGATTGCAGTGGCCTGTGACGCGCGAGCAGGCGGAAGCGGCTCTGAAGCACTTTGTGAAGTTTCACCTTCCCCACTTTGGTCCGTTTGAAGACGCGATGTGGACTGGTGAACCGTTTCTGTATCACTCGCTGCTGTCGAGTTCGTTGAATCTGAAATTGCTCGGTCCACGCGAATGCGTCAACGCGGCGATTGTGGCGTATAAGAAAGGCGCGGCTCCACTGCAATCTGTGGAGGCGTTTATCCGGCAGATCATCGGATGGAGAGAGTTCATTCGAGGCGTGTACTACCTGGAAGGGCCGCGATATGAGTCGTTGAACGCGTTGAATCACACCAACGACCTCCCTCACTGGTATTGGACTGGGAATGTGGAGATGCGGTGCCTGCGCGAGTGTGTCGGCAGCGTGGTGAAGCATGGGTTCGCCCATCACATTCCACGATTGATGGTGATGGGGAACTTTGCGCACTTGGCTGGTGTGCATCCAAAGCAGGTGAGTGATTGGTTTCTGGGCATGTTCGTGGATGGCGTGGATTGGGTGACACTGCCCAATGCACTGGGCATGAGCCAGTATGGCGATGGCGGGATTGTGGGAACCAAGCCCTACATCTGCGGCGGGTCGTATATCAAAAAGA
Source organism: uncultured Phycisphaeraceae bacterium (assembly GCA_964441555.1). Classification (GTDB taxonomy): domain Bacteria; phylum Planctomycetota; class Phycisphaerae; order Phycisphaerales; family UBA1924; genus F1-120-MAGs238. Next base: position 1,359 of record CAYTYD010000227.1, read on the forward strand.
TGAGCAATTTCTGTTCGGGGTGCAAATATGACCCGGGGAAGCGGACGGGGGAAAGGGCTTGTCCATTCACGACGCTGTATTGGGACTTCCTGATGCGCCACCGCCCCACTCTGGCTAAGAATCAGCGGATCAGCAAGGTGCTGGGGAATATTGATCGATTCAGCGAAGAAGAACGGGTGGAGATTCGCATCACCGCGCAAAGAGTGCTACGGGACCACGGCGTGCATGTGAGCACGCCAAACGGTCAGGGTGGCAAATGGAAGGCCGATTGAGCAAACGCAGCAACAAATCCCAGACAAAGGCGAATCCTTCGCCGGTTCTGCGGCGAACCCCAGAAGCCATGCGATTGATTCATTGGTTTAGGTCAGATTTGCGGATTACGGACAACACCAGCTTGTTGGCGGCGTGCAACGCGGCCAAGCGGGGTGTGGTGACGGTCTATGTGGTGTCGCCGGAAGAGTGGGCGAGTCACGACATGGCGCCGATTCAAGTGGACTATCGGTTGCGGGCGTTGGCGGTTGTTGCGGAAGACCTGCGGGCGTTGAGTATCCCACTGCGCGTGCTGATGGCGAAGAAGCAAGCTGAGATTCCCGAAATGCTGGTGAAGCTGGCACGCGAAGTGGAGGCGGATGGGATCTGCTTCAATCGCGAATATGAGATTGATGAGGCGCGGCGTGATCAGAGGGTGATGGATGCGTTCACGCGGGCAGGGTTGCGAGCGACGGGGTACGTGGATCAGACAGCGCTGGCACCGGAGCTGCCGCGAACTGGAAATGGGACATACTTCACGGTCTTCACACCATTCAAGAAGGCGTGGCTGAAGGTGATTGCAGAAGGGAAGCCGATTCGAGTAGGCGGAAAGCCCAAGAAGCAAGGGCAGATCGCTGGCGTGGATTGGGACGTCGTGCCGACGGAAGTGAAGGGTTTTGATTCGCACATTGATGAAGCCACACGATTGAAACTGTGGCCGGCGGGCGAGCATTTGGCGCAGCAGTGGCTGAAGGACTTCATCAGCAAGCGGGGCAAGTCGTACAAGGATCAGCGGGATATTCCATCCGTTGCGGGAACGAGCAAGCTCAGCCCGGCTCTGGCGATCGGAACGATCTCGCCGCGGCAGTGCCTTGCGGAGGCGATGGAAGCCAACGACGGCAAACTGGATGGCGGCGAGCCGGGGCTTTCGCATTGGATCGGCGAAGTGATCTGGCGAGAGTTTTATGTGCACGTGACGGTGGGTTTCCCGCGTGTGTGCATGAATCGGGCCTTCAAACGAGCGACAGATCGGATTGAATGGAGTTATGACGAGAAGCAGTTTGAGGCATGGAAGAAGGGGATGACGGGATATCCGATCGTGGATGCCGCGATGAGGCAGTTGAACGCGACAGGGTGGATGCACAACCGACTGCGAATGGTGGCGGCGATGTTCCTGACCAAGGACCTATTCATCGATTGGCGCTGGGGCGAGAAGTACTTCATGCAGAACCTGATCGATGGGTTTCTGGCGAGCAACAACGGCGGATGGCAGTGGTCGGCATCGACGGGAACGGATGCGGCCCCCTACTTCCGGATTTTCAACCCGATCAGCCAGAGCGAGAAGTTTGACCCACAAGGAGCATTCATCCGGCACTATGTGCCGGAACTGAAATCACTATCGAGTGATGAGATCCACGACCCCGCCCCACTCACTCGCAGCCGATGCGGATATCCGATGCCGATCGTGGATCACTCCAAGGCAAGGGATCGGGTCTTTGCGGCGTTCAAACAGGCGGATCCATCGACGCCGGAACCCAGTCATTTGAGCTAGCCGCAATCAACGACTATTTCGGCGGTGACTGAGCTTTTGCGAGTATCCCTAACTCGTCACACGCTTTCCACGCAGCATCGGACCACGGAGCGGCAGCAATGAGTGCCTTCCTTGCACCATCGTTCTTGGCTGTGGCGGCTAATTCAGAACCTTTGGCGTTGTTCGCCGCGAGCTTCTGACGCAGCGGCGCTTCGAGCCAAGCCAACGCTTCTTGCACGGTCGCGGCGGGTGCGACAGTGTGGCCCATGCCGGGAACCTCCCAAACTTTGACGGTGAAACCGTCGCGCGTGTAGAGACGCGCGGTAGCATGGGTGACATCGCGGTTGAAATCCTCTGAGCCGGTGATAGGAGCGATGCGCTGGGACTTGAGGAGATTGAAGACTTCGGCGCGCGGACGACGGAACTGTCCCTGATACATTTTGCCATTTTCGGCGGGAACATTCTCATAGCCAATGAAACCAACCATCGGAACCGAGCCAGTGATGATCTCCGGGAAACAGGTGTGAAGGATCGAAGCGGTCTTGCCGCCGCCAGAGATGCCAGTGGTGTAGATGCGGGCGGGATCGATGGGAAGCGCATCGCACACTGTTGCAATGGCATCCATGATGTGCTGGCATCGATCCGCGATGGGACACTCGTTGGGAACATCATTTGGCGAAATGATGATCAGTCCGAGAGCATCGGCCACGGGCTCAAGAGATTTCGGAATCGTGCCGCCGGGCGCGGCATTGATCCAAACCAGCAAGCCGTAGCGGCGAAAGGCCGTATCTTGCTTGGGGCGGCGAACTGTGAGGGCCGAATTGGCAAGATCGCGTTTGGCGGGGTCGATCTGAGTGAAACCACCACCGAGCAATCGGGATCCGAGGAGGTCTTTGTCAAAAGCAACAATTGCGGAATGCACTGGTTGAGGCCACCGAACGGATTGCCCCATGGGAAGCGCCTCTCGCAGCGTTGCCCAATCCAGTGAACACACCATCCAAGATGAGATGTGCCGCAGCGCGGTGTCGGCATTCAGGCGATAGGTCTGCGTCTTGGAATCCGGCTGATCGGGCCGCTCACGAAGGAGAATGACGCCCGAGGGTGCGCGGCGAAGCTCGACCGTCTTGATGGCATCGCCTTTCTTGTTGGTCAGCGTCCAGAAGAGCCAAGGCGGTGCCGCATCGAACGACCCATCGATGGGACGCGCGGGACGAATGGATTTGGACAAGTCCCCCACCGCTCCCCGATATGCGACGCCGCTGAGACAGTCGAGCATTTCGGAAGGATGGGTGGGGTCCGGGGCCGGAGGCGTGTCGTTGAGAGATACGGTGATGGTGGCGGCGGGAGCGCCGGAAATGACCAAGGGAGATTCGCGGGCCCGGGCGTTTGAGGCGCACGCGGTAAATACCACCGTGGCAACGGAAAGCCATTGACCAGCGAAGCAGGGGCGGATTTCGGATGGCGCTTGCATGGAGTGTGATTGTCGCAGATGTGTGACGGCAGTGCAGAGCAGGGGCAGAATCTGGTAGAATGCGGGCATCATGATGAAACTCGCTGTCGTCGGATTGGTTGCAATCAGTGGTGCTCTATCAGGATCAGCTGCCGCTGATTCGCCGGGAGCGCTGGAATCCGCCCTGGGATGGAAATCCCTGAGCACGCCGGATGCCTGGCGTGGTTATCGCCAGCCGGGCTTTCCCAGCAAGGGCTGGACCGCGACGGGCGGGGTTCTGAGCCATGCCAGTCAGGGCGGTGGCGGCGACCTGATCACCCGTGAGGAATTCGGGGATATGGAGTTTGAGTTTGAATTCAAACTTGGAACCAAAGCCAATAGCGGCGTGATGTGGCGAGTGACAGAGAAACATGAAACTTCCTGGCAGACCGGGCCAGAGTACCAGGTGCTGGAGGATGCGACCTATGGCGTAAAACCGGAAGATGCTCACGCCTCTGGTGCCCTGTACGACCTCTATCCCCCGCTGCCTGGCAAGACGCTCAAGCCTGCGGGGGAATGGAACGCGGGCAAGATCCGCCTGCGGAATGGAGTGATTCAGCACTGGCTGAATGGAAAGAAAGTTGTCGAAGCGCACATCTTTGATGATGCGGGGAAGCCGACGGCAGAGTGGGCGGGCAAGATCGCGGCGAGCAAGTTCAAGGTATATGAAGGATTTGGAGTCCAGCCCAAGGGGGCATTGGCACTTCAGGACCATGGTGATGAGGTGGCGTATCGGAACTTGCGGGCGCGGGCTTTGGATGGGGCTGGTCCTAAGGAAGAGAAATTGTTCAATGACAAGGACCTGACGGGGTGGGTGGCGATCGTGCCTGACGCCGCGAAAGCGGGAATCAAGCCTGAGAGTGTGTGGAGCGTC
>CAYTYD010000228.1:0-5499 GCA_964441555.1 uncultured Phycisphaeraceae bacterium
GGAGGGCAATCCAGAAACATGAATTCGTAGCGTGATGAGAGCTTGGTGAGGACCGCATCAAGTCGACGTTGACGATCCGTCGCATTGGCAAGTTCCACCTCTGCCGCGGCAAGGTCGGTGGTGCTGGGGAGAATGGCGAGATTCTCGCGCGTCTCCTGCACGGCGATCATGGGGTCAAGTGTGGGATCAAGCAAGAGGTCATAGACCGAATGCGTCACCTGCGACGGATCAACGCCAAGGTGCAGCGAGGCGTGGGCTTGTGGATCAAGGTCAACTACGAGTGTGCGGCGTCCTGCTCGGGCGAGTGCCGCGGCGAGGTTCACGGTGGTCGTCGTCTTTCCCACGCCCCCCTTCTGGTTCATCATCGCGATGCGCCGCGATATGGGCGAAGTGGTGCCGGGAGATTTGGGGGCAGTCGTGCCCGTGGTGGCCATGTGACATCCTCCGTGACGGCGTGGATAGGGGCGACGCCGCTGTCGGGCCGAGTATACGGATGGGTTGTCTCGCCAAGCCCTGTCGGATGCGGATTCAGGGGCAAATCATCGTGTCGGAGCCGGGTGTGCTTTCGCCGCAGGAGCCGACGGAGTCGCGGTCGGAGAAGCCGGCGTAGTGGCTGGAGATGTCGTCGACGCCGCTGGCACAGCGGGCGGGACCGATGCTTCGGCGGGTGCACTATCCGATTCCAACTGTTTGCGGCGGGCGACCTTGATGGCGGTGACGCCGATGTACGCAGCCACGATCATGGCGATGAGGTAGACGACCCGGGCGCGAGATTCGCTCATCATGACGCCCAACACGGCGAAGACGCCGCCAATGCCGTACAAGGCGAGAACGGCACCCTTGACGCCCAAGGCGCGCTTCAACATGTGGTGCAGGTGGTCGCTGTCGGCATCGGACATCTTTTTGCCAGCCAGTTTGCGGCGGACGATGGCGAGCGCGGTGTCGATGATCGGGATGGCGTAGATGAAAAGGCCAGCGATGACGAGGGCGGTCTGACCTTCGTTGCCAAGGGTCAGGATGATGACGATGGTCAGATAACCAAGTTGTAATGAGCCGGAGTCGCCCAGGAAGATGTTGGCGGGATTGAAATTGTGAGGCAGGAATCCCATGCACGCGCCGACCATGGCCATGCAAAGAATGATGCGCTGGGCATCTCGCGGGCCCGTGTCGGTGGCAGCCAGGCCCAAGGCCACAACCAGCAATCCCATGCCGGCGATGGCGGTGACGCCGGAAAGGAGGCCGTCAAGACCGTCGATGAGATTGGAGGCGTTGCACGCGCCCAAGACGAAGACGGCGATGATGGCGGTGCCGACCCAGTAGACGACATCGAGGGTGAGATTGGTGCCAAAGAGTGGAATGTTGAAGAGAAGTTGCTCGTTACCGACCAGCGCGCCGATGGGGGCCATGACCTGTGCCGCGACGCGGACACCGACGTCTTGATACGCCAGGGCTGCGGCAGCAAAGAGCTGGCCACCCACTTTGACGCGTGGGTACATGCCTTTGACGTCGTCGATCATGCCGACGACGGTGATGACAAGCAGTCCGGCGACAATGGAAAGCGGAACGGGAGCGTGATTGAGGGTTTCGTCCAGATGTTCTGGAATCGCGCGGTGGAAGGTGAGGAGGAATGGAAACGCCGCCGCGAAGTAGGAGTAGAGGATTCCGGCGAGAATGCCGGCAAAGACGGCAACACCTCCGAGATAGGCGATGGGCTGCTTATGGATCTTGCGGGCTTCATTCGGACGATCGACGATGCCATGGGCGATAGCAAGGCGTCGCATCAGAGGTGTGATGGCCAGGGTGACAAGGAAGGAAACGATGAAGACCCAGATATAGCCGTGGAAGATCTCGAGACGGGTGGCAGGGGCATGCTCGCTCGCGGGCTCGAGGACTTGTTTAAGGCCGCCGAGCTGGGCCAGGATTGATTCCGATGCGGAAGATGTTGCAGATATGAACGAGTGAAGATTCATCGCGCACCCGCCTTTGTGCGGGGTGCTGCCGCGGTGAGGAATGAGGCGACATCGCGAATCGTGACATCAAGGGGAATTTCGGCCGAAAAGCCAGTTGCGGATCGAATCCGCTCCAGCGACGGGCGGCGATGCCGCAGGTCTTCAAACCCTGCTCCGGTGCCGAAGGCCTGGGAGTACGGAATCGTGCGAATGGTGGAAGTCGAGTTGGTGACGCGAATCACGCTTTCGGCGAGCGACCGGATGGAGATCGGTTGATCGGACCCGACGTTGAAAATGCGGCCGTGGCAGGCGGATGCACCAAGTAAAGTGGGCAGCACGCGCACGACATCGCGAACATCGCAGAAACATCGCGATTGCGATCCATCTCCGTGCACTTCGAGTGAGTCACCATTGAGCGCAGCTTGCACAAATCGCGGCACGACCATCCCATACTCGCCCACCTGACGGGGGCCGATGGTGTTGAAGAAGCGCACCACTACGACGGGGAGTTTCTGCTTGGCGTGATACGCCAGAGCGAGGAATTCATCTATCGCTTTGCTGCACGCATAAGACCAGCGCGTGATGGTGGTGGGGCCGTAGATCACATCATCGTCTTCACGAAAGACATCGGTGGTGGGTTTGCCATACACCTCGCTGCTGCTGGCGATGAGAATTGCGATGTTCCTTTCACTCGCGAAGCGCAGTGCGGCGGAGGTTTCGAGAATATTGGTGTCGATGGATTCGATGGGGCGATCCATGACGCGTTTGACACCGACAGATGCCGCGAGGTGGTAGAACTCGTCAAAGTGTTCACCGGGACCGAAGGTGGCGAGCGCCTTGCTGAGTTCGGCTTCGATGAAGCGGAGGCGATCCGGAGGGAGCTGCCGCGCGGCATCGAGGTTGCTGATGCGTCCGGTGGAGAGATCGTCCACGACGGTGACGTGATCGCCTCGTCTGAGAAGCAGTTCGGTCAGATGTGAGCCAATGAAACCCGCACCGCCGGAAATCAGCGAACGACGAGGTGAGGAGAATGTTGCAGGCGAGGTGTTCACGCGGGAGAGGGGTGATCTTTGGAAACGTCACTGGCCGGATCTCTCCGGCCAGCGCGAAAGGTGTGTGATGACCCGGGGAAGCTTGGTGTGGTCCCCGGGATTCTCCTGATCAGGCGGCTTGGTACTCGCTGCTGGCCTTGATGTTGCCCTTGAGGTAACCACCAGCCGAGGATTTGACCGCGTTGACGATAACGCCGAGGAATTCGGCGCGGGTATCGAGGAGGTCGTTGCGGATGCGAGCGACCAAGCCGCGCTTCTCGCTCATGGCCTTTACGACCAGAATCGAGGCATCGCATTTGCCAGCCAGGGCCATGCCGTCGCCGGAGACGATGGCCGGGGCCACATCGATGACGACCAGGTCAAACTTGGCGCGGGCCTCGGTGAGGAGATCCGACATGGCGCTGGTCGCCAGGATTTCAAGATTGCGCTTGTCGCGGCTGCCGACAGCCAACACCGACAACGTCCCATCGCTGGTGCGCTGCACGGCCTGATCCAGGCGAACCGTTCCAGTGAGCACATCCACAAGGCCGGGCGTTTCCGCCAGGCCAAAGACACGCTGCATGGCGGGGCGACGCAAATTGGCATCGATCACCAGCACGCGCTGACCTGCTGAACCACTGGCGATGGCCAGATTGGCGGCGACGCTGGTGGCGCCTGAACCGGGCATGCCCGCCATGACCACCACCGTGCGGTGACCAGTTTGGGCCAGGCGCTTGGTGAGTGTGCCGCGAATGACGCGGAAGGCCTCAGCGATGACACCCTTGTTGCGGTCGCGCATCGCGGTTTCGACTGCGCCAGTGCCGGAGGGATCCTCGATGGCATCGGGGATGAAACCCAGCACGCGAGTGCGGGGGATCATGGCGATGTCGGAGGGGCCCTTGACGCGCTGGTCCAGGATTTCACGCAGAACGATGACGCCACCAACCAAGCTCAGCACCACCAGGACGCCCAAGGGCAGCATCATCTTGATATCGGGGAAAGCCGCCCTGTCAGGAATGCGCTCGGGCTGGAGCACAACCACGCGCTGCGCCGCATCCATTTCGCTCAACGCGGTGACGTTGCGCAGTGAGTCATCAAAGCTGCGGCGCGAAATGCTCTTCTCGCTGATCTTCTTGTCGATGTCACCCAACTGCGACTGAATACGGGCAAGATCGACGAGCTGAGTGCGGATTTCCTCTCGGCGACGATTGAGATCGTCGCGCTGGGCCGTGAACTGACGGATTGTGGTCCGCATGTTGTCGATTTCGCCATCGAAGCGGGTGCGAAGCAGCTTTTCACGCGTGGTCTTTTCGGAATTGCCGTAACCCTCGATCAGGGCGACCACTTCCTTGTATTCGCGATGATTCTCCGACATCCCGCGAAGCTTGATCGAATCCAGACGCGAGGTCAGGTTGGAGATCGTGCGCTTGATTTCTTGAAGTTCCGGCTCGTTCTCGACCTGAGCGCGGACGGTGTCGGAGTAGGTGATGCCTGCGGGGTTCTTTAACTGCTCGTCGTAGATCACCATGGCTTCGCCGGCGGCCTTGAGCTTGTTGTCGACATCGACCAGCTCTTTGCTGATCATGCCCAGAAGCTCGCGTGATGTGCCCGCGCGATCATCGAGTGAGTCCACCTGGCCGGAGCCGATCAGGCCTTCACGCTGACGCTGCAGTGCGGCCAACTCGGTATCTGCTTCCGAAACCTGTTTGGTGAGGGTTTGAATCTGGCCGGACGACTTGCGGCGGACGTCGTTACGGGTGTCGAGTTCATATTTTTCGCGGATGAGTTTCAGCACGCCCGTGGCGTCGCCAGCAACCTTGTATCCCACTGAAAGTGAGATCAATCGGGTTTCCGGAATCACGCGTGCTGAAACATCCTTCTGGAGCTGAAAGAGGGCCTTGCGGGTGTTGATGCCGCCGGCCTCACGGAACTCCTCGGCGTAGGCGGGTGCTTCCTTCTCAAATCGCGGATCTTCGACCACGGAGCGAAGAATGCTGTCGCCCTTCATTTTCTGCACTTCGGTCTGCATGAGGCGCTGATAGTCATCCTTAGGCACGATCGATGTGACCGTGCCGGGACTAATCGGCGTCATGTTCACTTCAAAGATTACCACCGGCTTGTACGTTGGTGCCAAGCGCATCAGAACCAGGTGTGCTGCCACGCCCAGCACAGCGCCGGCAACCACCGCGCCGGCCAGCCAGTACTTGTACTTGTTCACGATCTTGAAGGGATCGACCGTGGCGGTAGGGGTGCCGCCACCCGTGGCGGGTGCGCCGGGAAGATTCGAGGGGCGGGGGCCAGGGCTGGGGATTGCAGGTGCGGTGGTCATAATCAATTCCTGAGTATCAGCCGGCTGGAATGCGTCGCGCATTTTGTGCGCTAGGCAAGGATCAACCGGAATTGTCGAGCACGTGTGCTATCGGTCCTTGGGGAGTTCAAAGTGAGCCGATCTTGGACTTCAGATCCGCCAGATCGCGGGTCTGAACGGGATTCAGCAGATTGGAAGCGCCGACGCAATC
>CAYTYD010000229.1:0-5491 GCA_964441555.1 uncultured Phycisphaeraceae bacterium
CGCTTCCCATTGTCGCCGGGTGGAAGGCCGCGGAATCCGCTGCCAAGCGCGAGCACGTTGACTTCAAGGTGCTCGCCTTTGATGCTCGCAACAAGCAGAATGAGCCGAAGGCAGGCAGCTACGAGCACGAGCTTCTGCAGAAGTTGAATCAGTCCGCCGCCGCCGGTGGTGCAGCTGAACTCTCCGGCGAAGACCCTGCCAATCACACGCTGGTGTACATGCGGGCAATCAAGCTTGATGCGTCGTGCATGTCCTGCCACGGTGATCCTGCAACGAGTCCCACCGGTGACGGCCGCGACGTGCTGGGATTCCAGATGGAGAATTGGAAGCCGGGCGATGTGCACGGAGCTTTCGTCGTCAGCATGCCTTTGAAGAAGCTGGATGACGAGATGGCCTCCTTCATGGGAGCGGCCGGCATGTGGGGCGTTCCTGTGCTGATCGGTGGTGTCGGCGCACTCCTGTATCTCATGCGTCGCTGGCTCACGCGTCCTCTCGCCATGCTTGCCGAGAGTCTCCGCGACATTTCTGAGGGCGAAGGCGATCTCCGCGTTCGTCTGGATGAAAGCCGCAGCGATGAAATCGGAACCGTTTCCAAGTATTTCAACGCGTTCGTCAAGAAGATCGAGGGCGTCATCGTCAAGGTCAAGGTCGGCACCGGTGACATTGATTCGGGTGCGACCCAGATCTCGTCCGCCAGCCAGTCGCTTGCTGAGGGCGCTTCTGAGCAGGCCGCAAGTCTTGAAGAGATCAGCGCTTCGATCGAAGAGATGTCTTCGATGACTCAGCAGAATGCCGAGAATGCTCGCCAGGCCAGCGCCATGGCCGAGACTTCGAAGCGTTCCGCCGACAAGGGTCAGGAAGAAATGACGCAGATGTCCCAGGCGATGGGACAGATCAAGCAGTCGTCGTCCGAGATTGCCAAGATCATCAAGGTCATCGATGAGATCGCATTCCAGACCAACCTGCTCGCGCTCAATGCCGCCGTCGAGGCCGCGCGTGCCGGTGAAGCCGGAAAGGGATTCGCAGTCGTCGCGGATGAAGTTCGGTCGCTTGCTCAGCGTTCGGCTGAAGCGGCACGCAACACATCGGCCATGATCGAGGAGTCGACCTCCCGCGCCGAGCGTGGCGTGGAGATCGCCGATCGGGTTGGCAAGTCTCTCGATGAGATTGCCGGCGCAACCAACAAGGTCAACACGCTTCTGGCTGAGATTGCTTCGGCCAGCAGCGAGCAGGCCAAGGGCATCGGCCAGGTCAACACCGGCGTGAGCGAGCTTGACAAGGTCACGCAGCAGAACGCCGGCAACGCCGAAGAGCTGGCCTCGGGTGCGCAGCAGACCAACGCTCAGGTGCAGGTGCTTCGCGAACTGGTCCGTCAGTTCAAGACCTCCGAGCAAGCTGAACGCGAGGTTGCATCGACGTCCGTGAGCAAGCCGGAAGCGGCGAAGCCCGTCAAGAAGGCGGCATCGAGCAAGCGGACCGCCATGGCCGCGGCATCGCGATCGACGGTGTCTTCCAACGGTGCGTCCAAGATTCCTCTGACCTCTGAGGAAGAGTCGCTGGCCTCGTTCTAAGTGGTACCACGCTGGGTTGCGGAGGAAGTGTTGCATGTCGATGCTCGTGCAGAGTCAGTTTGATCGGATCGCGGCTCTTGCTCACAAGAAGTGGGGGCTGGCGCTCACCGAGAAGAAGCACACTCTGGTTGCGAATCGGCTTGCCACCTTCCTCCGCAAGACCCAGTTTGACGATGTAGATGCGTACTTGGACTATCTGGAACAGGAGGCGGGTGAAGAGGATCTGCTGGTTTTCTTTGATCTGCTCTCCACCAATGTCACCAGCTTCTTTCGCGATCAGCCGCATTTTGATTACCTCGAACGTGAGTTCTACGCAGGCCTGGCTCGCGGCACCACCACGACCAAGGACCGCAAGATTCGTATCTGGTCCGCGGCGTGTTCGACTGGCGAGGAGCCCTACTCGCTCGCGATGCACGCCTGCGAGCACCTTCCTGATCTGGACTCCTGGGATTTCAAAGTGCTTGGCACGGATCTCTCCAACTTCGCGGTTGGGCAGGCACGCTCTGCGGTCTTTCGAGCGGAATCGTTTCGGCAGGTGCCAGCAGAGATGGGTCGGAAGTACTTCACTGCGGGTCCCGGAGCAGGGGAGTATCAGGTCACTCGACAGTTGCGGTCGCTTGTCACGATTTCGAGGTTGAATCTGATGGATCAGTGGCCGTTCAAGGGAAAGTTTGATGTGATCTTCTGCCGCAATGTGATGATTTATTTCGACTCGAATACACGTGCCAAGCTTGTGCAGCGATTTCATCAGCTTTTGAATCCGGGCGGGATTCTGGCGGTGGGAAGCGCTGAAACGTTGGCGGGCCTCGACACAGCATTCAAACCGGTGCAGGCATCCGTGTATCGGCGTGCGTAAAAGGAAGGGCGGGGTATGACACAAGTCAGCACAGCAGGGGTCGGCATCAGTGCCGATCCACTGAACAAGATCGTGGTGGGAGTGGCCGATGTCGCAGTGACTTCGGACGCCTCTGCAACCCTCATCACGTACGCATTGGGATCGTGCATTGGCGTCACGGTGTGGGATCCGGAGGCGAAGGTCGGGGGTCTTCTGCACTTCATGCTTCCCACCGCGGATGGCAATGACGCCAAAGTGAATGAAAAGCCGGCGATGTTCGGCGATGTGGCGGTGCCGCGATTGTTCAAAGCGGTGTATGACCTTGGGGGCAAGAAGGAGCGGCTGGTGGTGTGTGCGGCAGGTGGTGCGGAGGTGATGGGTGACGACGGTCATTTCAAGATTGGTTCGCGCAACCGCACGATTCTGAGAAAGCTCTTCTGGAAAAACAACGTGCTCCTTGCGGCGGACGAGACCGGCGGGATGCACAGTCGCACGCTGACGATGCGGATGAACGACGGCGTGGTCAGCGTGCGGAGCCAAGGCGTTGAGCGGGTCCTCTGGCAAGGTTGAAGTCCCCGGGAATCTCACGAATTCAAGGAGTGATGGGATGAGTTGCAATGTTCTGATTGTCGATGACTCGGCGATTCTCCGCAGGGCGATCCGCAAGGTGGTGAATCTTGCGGGGATTGGCGATGATCGCGTGCAGGAGGCCTGCAATGGGCAGGAGGCACTGAAGGTCCTGGAATCCGCATGGGTGGATCTCGTTCTGCTTGACCTCAACATGCCGGTGATGGATGGTGAGCAGTTTGCCGCGGAGCTTCGCAAGCGGGAAGGATTTTCGGATCTGCCGATCGTGGTGGTGAGCACGGAGGTGAATCGCGAGCGGCTGCAACGGATGGCAGCGCTGGGAGTGGTGGAGAGTCTTCGCAAGCCGTTTGAGCCCGAAGACCTGAAGAAACTCGTGCGTCGAGTGGTAGGAGCCAAACTATGAGCGACCTGAATGTTGAGCGAGTGGGTGGTCTGGTCACGGATGCGTTGGAGCGCATCGCTTTTCTGATCAGCGAGCCGGATGATTCCGTGACGGGGCTTCCGGGCGGCGAGCTTCGGCACGCGCGAGTTCGGGTGCGCGGGGCGAGCCAGGGGGAACTTGTCATCAGCGCTGACGAGGGATTCATGATGACGCTGGCGGCGAGCTTTTTGGGCGTTGAGCCCGATGAGGTTGAAGCGGCGGCAGGCGAAGACGCTTTGCGGGAACTGGCGAACATCACAGGCGGTCTGATTGTTTCGGAAATCGGCGGCGAGACGAGCAAAGTGGTGCTTGGTCTGCCTGAGTTGCTGGACGCGGGAGCTGCGCCGTGGCCGGATGGCAAAGTCGCGGGAAACGTCGGGTTGCTGTGCGAGGGGAATCGCCTGAATCTGTCGTGGATCGGTTTTGCGAGAGCGGCGTGAGACCAAGACAGCGAATTGACAGCGGAGTGCGGCGATGAAAGTGTTGATCGTTGATGATTCGTCAATCGTTCGTCGCGTGCTGACGGAACAGCTTGGCAGGCAGCCGGGGATTGAAGTAGTCGGCGCGGCGCCGGACCCATTTGTTGCCCGCGACATGATCGTGAACCTGAAGCCGGATGTGATCACGCTGGACATTGAAATGCCTCGGATGGATGGATTGACGTTTCTGCGGAAACTCATGCAGCATCATCCGGTGCCGGTGATTGTGGTGAGTTCGCTGACGACCAAGGGGTGCGATCTGGCGATGGCATGTCTTGAGGCCGGCGCGATTGATGTGATGTGCAAACCAGGTGCGGCGTATTCGATCGGAGACATGAGCCGCGAACTGGGAGATCTGATTCGCGGGTGCCCGAAAGTCCTTTCGCGGCAGGTGGAGAAGGTTGAGGCGCGGGCGGTGACGATTGCCAGCGTGCGGGCCACGCACAAAGTGATTGCGATTGGCTCTTCGACAGGTGGAACTGAAGCGCTGCGAGCGGTGTTGACGCGGCTGCCTGCGGAGACTCCGGGAATCGTGATTACACAGCACATGCCGGGGGGATTTACGAAATCGTTTGCTGATCGATTGAACTCTTTGTGCAATATCGAAGTGCGAGAGGCGGTGGATGGTGACGCGGTGGTGCCCGGGCTTGCGTTGATTGCACCTGGGAATCTGCACATGAAGCTGTGCCGCGACGGCGCGAGGTATGTGGTGCAGGTGACGGATGGTCCGCGTGTGTGCCGACACAAGCCGAGTGTTGAGGTGTTGTTTGAATCGACGGCGAAGGCGGCGGGACCGAATGCCCTGGGCATCATCATGACGGGGATGGGTGATGACGGTGCGACTGCGCTGGGATCCATGCGCAAGGCGGGAGCGCACACGATTGCGCAGGATGAGAAGAGCTGTGTGGTGTTCGGGATGCCTCGTGAGGCGATTGCGCGCGGCAGTGCGGCGGCGGTGGTGGGGCTGAACCAGATTGCGGAGAAGATCGCGGAGTTTGCGGGGAGCGTGGCGGTTGGCAAACATGTGGCATGAGTTTGACTTGCGGACCCTACAGTGATGCGGGGACCATGCGCAAGGAGGACGTATGCCGCGGATTGAAGACGATATTGATGCTCCGCAGCAGGCCGACATGGATGAGTTCGGAAGCGAGTTCATCAAGTGTCCCAAGTGCTTGGCGAAGATTTATGACGATGTGGACTGGTGCCACAAATGTGGCCACGCGCTTGGTGCCGCGGAGGAGACCAAGGTGAAGCCGTGGATATTGATTACGGGGATGGTGCTGCTGGCGAGTATGCTTTTGTGGATGGTGTGGTGATGTCAGGAGTCGGGGAGGGGGAGGGAAGAAGGTGTCGAGGGGGACGAAGAAGGTGTCGAGGTGTCAAGGTGACGAGGTGTCGAGGGGGAGGCAGTGATGTCACAGGTCAGGGCATCGGGAGACCGTGTCGAGTGTGACGCACCTTCGGTGCTCAGGGATGAAGAAGGAACAGATTCCTTTCCCGGGGTTGCCACCCCGGGCTCGTTACGAGCACCGCTTCGCGGTAAAGACGAGGCAGAGACACACGGACCCGAGGGCGAGTCAGTGGCACGGGAAGCGGA
>CAYTYD010000230.1:0-5475 GCA_964441555.1 uncultured Phycisphaeraceae bacterium
GCCCAAGGTGGCACACGGGAAGCAAGCATACCCCCCTCTTGGCCAGATTCGACCCCCCTCCCCCCAATTCAACCTCCCCGGATCGAACTACCGTCCCCGATGCTCGCCAATCTCGATGCACTTTCAAACCACGACGTTTCTTGGCTTCCTGCCCGCCTGAAGGCCTTGCACTTCAATCTGCGCAATGTCGCCGGACTTGGCGACCTCACCAATCCCGGTCAAGTGGCGTCCGCCGATCAGCAATTGATGACGCACGGGCCTCGGGGAACCGTGCTCCGGGCCCTGGTTTTGGGATCCCCAGTGTCAATAGCCGAGTTCGATCAGGCCTTGGGGGCCCAAGCCGCGTCGCGGCTGGCTGAAGCTGGCCTAGCCCGACTTGACGGCGATGGGGTGCGATGCTTGGTATCCGCCGCCGAGTGTTATGGGGCCTTGACGCTGGCCGACCCCTATCCGACTGCCGACCGCCCAACCTTGCCGGAAGGGTGTGTGCTCAATGTCGGAAACGCCAGCGTGCTGACCGCAGAGTTCACCGTGCGTTCGCGCGTCGCCTTGGCCGCCGATATCGGTTGCGGTCAGGGTTTGCAGGCGGTGCTCCTGGCCGGTCATGCCGATCGCGTAATAGCCACGGATGTCAATCCGCGGGCCCTGGCACTGACCAAAGCCGCGGCACGCATGAATGGGGTCGCAGATCAAGTTGAATGCCGCTTGGGCAGCTTGCTCGATCCATTGCAAGGGCAGGCCTTCGGGCTGGTTGTCAGCAATCCTCCCTTCATCATGCGCAATGACGCCAGCGCATCCTCCGCGATTTCAGCAAGTTCCGTAGGAGACAGTGTCGTCGAAGCATTGGCTCGAGGCGTGCCTTCGCTGCTGGCGGATCACGGATGGTTCACGATGATTTGCAATTGGCATCACGCAGCCGATGCCTCTCCATCCTGGAGCGAACGACCTCGCGCGTGGTTTGCCAATTCTGGTGTCGATGTCTGGATCGTTCGCAATCAGACTGTCACGGCAGAGCATTATGGCCGCAGCATGATTCAGGCGGATGGAATCAAGGAAGGGGCTGCGTTCGACGCTCGCCTCGCGGCGTGGAAGGGTTGGTGTGCAGAGAACAATGCCAACTTTGTTTCTTTTGGCATCATCATCGCGCGCCGTCGCAACGGTTCGAATTGGATGCGTGTGGAATCAATTCCCATGCATCATCGGCGCGGCGCTGGATCGGATCTCATTCGCAACGTCTTTGCCGGCCAAAGCACGCTGGCATCGCTGTCAACCCCCGAAGCACTGCTCAATGTGCGTTTGCGTCGTTCCAACACTGTGCAAGGAGTGCAAGTGCCAGCCAACGCACCGGAGGCGGCAAAGGTTCCTCCCGGCAGTATTCAATTGCTTCACAATCAAGGGTGGGCCATGCCGCAGATTGTCTCTCCGGATGTGGCTAGATTCGTCCAGCAGTTTGACGGTTCTCGTGCAGCAGGCGAGCAAGCTCAGCAGGCGATTCGTGCGATGGGCGGCACGCCACCGGGGCCGGAACAATTGTCGAGGGTGTTGGCTGGCATGGTTCGCTCCGCATTTCTCGTTCCCGTCAGCGCCAGCGGCGAGGTGCTCCTTTGATTCTGTATTTGGCAAGCGACTTGATGTGGGCTACGCGAATCAAGGCCACAGGCGAAGACGTCGGTGTTCCCTGTCGTCCCGTGCGTTCCTTGGAAATGCTGCAAGCGCGACTCGCGGACACTCCCGAGATCAAGGGGCTGCTGCTTGATCTTGAATCACCAGAGGTTGCCATGCAGATGATTCAGTTTCTGCGGGCTGGGAATGCACCTGCCGCAGCGAGGAGCGTTCGCATGATCGCCTTTGCTCCGCACGTCAAACGCGACATCATGCAGGCGGCGTTGGATGCGGGGGCTCATCATGTGCTACCGCGCGGCGCGTTTGATCACGACTTGGGGAACATTCTGCTTCGAGTGGAAGGCACAACGACCGGAACCCCGAGCTGATTGCATGAATAAAACTAGGGTGTTTGCCTCAAAGTGTGCGAATCCTTTTTCGTGACGTTGACGAAACTCTGGCGCATCAAGTGAACCTCTTGACGGGAATTGACGTCTGATGAGCCAGGGCGTGGAGAATTGTGCATGTTGAAGACTGTTCTTGGGTTTGTGATCGCGGCCGCAGTTGCCGCAGGCGGATGGTGGTGGTGGACTCATCGCCAAGGCGATTCTCAAACGCGGGAATACCGCACCACACCCGTCGTGAAAACCGACATCGTCTCCAGCATCGCTGCCACGGGCACGGTGGTGCCCGAGGATGTAGTGGATGTGGGCACACAGGTGAATGGCCAGATTGCCGCCTTCGGCACGGATACCGATGGCAAGACCATCGACTACCGCTCCGTCGTCACCGAAAACACCATTCTTGCCAAGATCGACGACACCCTTTACGCCGCAGATGTCGTCTCCGGCGAGGCCCAACTTGCCAGCGCTCAGGCCCAGGTTCGCGTTGCCGAGGCCAATGTCGCTCAGGCCATCGCCAAGCGCGATCAGGCCCAGCGGGATTGGGATCGCGCCCAGAAGCTCGGCACCTCTCGCGCTCTTTCACAAGCTGACTACGACGCCGCCAAGTCTGCCTTTGAGCAGGCCGTCGCCGCCGTCACGCAGACCCAGGCCTCCGTCGGTCAGGCCCAGGCCCAGATCAAAATCGCCGAGGCCTCCCTCACTCGCTCGCGCCGCAATCTCTCGTTGTGCACCATTCTCAGTCCCGTCTCCGGCGTCATCATCGATCGCAAAGTCGACATCGGCCAAACCGTCGTCTCCAGTCTCAACGCCCCCAGTCTGTTTCTCATCGCCAAAGACCTTTCCAAGATGCAGGTCCTCGTTCAGGTCAACGAGGCCGACATCGGCACTGTGAAGCCCGGCGATGCCGTCACTTTCACCACCGATGCATTCCCCGCCGACAAGTTCTCAGGCGTTGTTCGTCGCGTTCGCCTCAATGCCACGATGACGCAAAACGTCGTCACCTACACCGTCGAGATTTCCACCGATAATTCCAATCTCAAGTTGCTTCCGTATCTCACCGCAAACGTTCGGTTCATCATCGACAAGCGTGACCAGGTCAAGGCCGTTCCCAATTCCGCTTTGCGCTGGTCTCCTGCCTCCGCGGCGGCCGCCACCGCTCCAATCACAAGTAGTGCTCCTGCAGCAGCCGGCTCCTTAACTGCTCCCAATCCCGAGGCACGTGCCGCACGCTCTGCCGCAAAATCATCCACCATCTATGTGCTTCGCGATGGCGAGCCCGTCGCCATCACGGTCAAGCCCGGTCTTTCCGACGGCACTGTGACTGAGGTGGCAAGCGAAGAACTTGCCGAAGGTGATGCAGTCATCACCGGCGAACTCGCCGCCAACTCTGCCGCCTCACCCGGCGGCACCACCAACCCCTTCGCGCCGCCAGCCATGGGTGGTGGCCGCCGCAGAATGTAAATCAATCCCATTCACATGCCTGATTCTCTCATCCAACTCAATGGCATTGAACGCACTTTCCACATGGGAGAGATCGATGTCCATGTCCTGAAGGGCATCTCCCTCACCATCAACCGGGGTGAGCTCGTCGCCCTCGTCGGCTCCTCCGGTTCCGGCAAGACCACGCTGATGAACATCCTGGGTTGTCTCGATCGTCCCTCCAAGGGTGAATACCACCTCGATGGCGAAGAGATCTCCCGCCTCTCCAACGATGGCCGCGCCCTCGTCCGTAACCGCAAGATGGGCTTTGTCTTTCAGAACTTCAACCTGCTCCCCCGCACCAGCGCCCTCGAGCAGGTCATCATGCCCCTCTCCTACACCGCCTCTGGCATGTCTGATCGCCAGGCCCGCGATCGCGGCAAGGAACTCCTCCGCAAAGTCGGCCTCGGCGAGCGCATGGACCACACCCCAAGCCAGCTCTCCGGTGGTCAGCAACAACGCGTCGCCATCGCCCGCGCCCTCGTCAATCGCCCCCCCGTCCTCTTCGCCGATGAGCCCACCGGCAACCTCGATTCCAAGACCACGCAGGAAGTCCTCAAGATGTTCCAGGATCTGAATCGTGATGAGGGCATCACCATCATCCTCGTCACCCACGATCCCGTCGTCGCCGCCTCTGCCAAGCGCAACATCCGTCTCAAAGATGGCCTCGTCGAGTCCGACTTCATCGTCGAATCTCCAACTCTTCCACAGGAGGCGCACGCATGACTGTCTCCAAGATTCTCAAAACCGCCCTTCGCGCCCTCCGCCGCAACATCACCCGCTCGCTTCTCACCGTCCTTGGCATCGTCATCGGCATCGCCGCCGTCATCGCCATGATGGAAATCGGCAAGGGCTCCAGCTCGTCCATCTCCAAGACCATCTCCAGCATGGGCGCCAACAACCTGATGATCATGCCCGGCACCGCTTCCAGCGGCGGCGTCAGCTTTGGCGCGGGTTCCTCCCTCACCATGACCGCCGAGGATGCCGAGGCCATCAAGCGGGATTGCCCCGCAGTCGGCCGTGTGGCTCCGGTTGTACGTGCTCGTACTCAAGTTGTCTTTGAAGAGCGCAACTGGGTTCCGAGTTTCATCTACGGCTCAACT
This sequence comes from uncultured Phycisphaeraceae bacterium, assembly GCA_964441555.1. Taxonomy (GTDB): domain Bacteria; phylum Planctomycetota; class Phycisphaerae; order Phycisphaerales; family UBA1924; genus F1-120-MAGs238. The sequence continues at coordinate 4,589 of CAYTYD010000230.1, forward strand.
CCCGAATATCTACAAGTGCGTGAGTGGGGGAATCTGGTTGAAGGTGAAATGTTCACGGATGTGGATGTGCGAACCTCCGCCCGCCTTTGCGTCGTTGGTCAAACCATCGTCAAGCAACTCTTCGGCGGCACGTCTCCGGTCGGCAAGGAGATTCGCATCCAATCCGTGGCCTTCAAGGTCATCGGGGTTCTCAGCAGTAAGGGTGCCAATGCCTTCGGCATGGATCAGGACGATGTCATCCTCGCCCCCTGGACCACCATCAAGTATCGCGTCACTGGCTCCTCCGGCTCGGGCGCGGCAAGTGGCGGTAACGCCGCCGCCAGCAGCACCACCAACTCCGTCTACCCCGGCGCTTCCGCCATCTTCCCCATCCCCGCCGCCAATAAAGAGCCCACGCCCGTCCGTTTTGCCAACATCGATCAGATACAGGCTTCCGCCACCAGCCCCGGCCAGATCAAGGAAGCTATCGCTCAGATCACCGAGGTTCTTCGCGAGCGTCACCGTCTCCGCGCTGGCGAGCCCGACGATTTCAGCATCCGCGACATGACCGAATCCGCCAACGCCCTCGCCAGCACCACCAACATGATGACCAACCTGCTCCTGGCCGTCGCGCTCATATCCCTCGTCGTCGGCGGTGTCGGCATCATGAACATCATGCTCGTCTCCGTCACCGAGCGCACCCGTGAGATCGGCCTGCGCATGGCGGTGGGGGCCCGCGCCCGCGACATCCTCACCCAGTTTCTCACCGAGGCCACCATCCTCTGCCTCATCGGCGGCATCGTCGGTCTTCTCGTCGGTCGCGGCTCCGCTCTCATGGTCCAGAGATTCCTTCGCTGGCCCGTCGAAGCCAGCATGGAAGCCGTCATCGCCTCCATCGCCACCTCTGC
>CAYTYD010000231.1:0-5405 GCA_964441555.1 uncultured Phycisphaeraceae bacterium
ACTCACCCGCAATCCCGCCGCCATGCTGGCGTGGCTGCTGGTCGAACTCGCCGAGCACAAGGGCAAGCCCAACCACGTCCTCATGCCCTACGCCAACTCCCTCTACCTCCTTGCCGATTGGTACCGCCAGCTCTGGGCCGAATCCCTGGGCAAGCAGAATGATGCCCAAGGCCGCCAGGTCTTTGCCGGTTTCACACCCATCAAGGCACTCGGCACCACCGATCAGCACAGCCAGATTCAGCTCTATCGCGAAGGTCCCAACGACAAGGTCATCGGTTTTGTCGAGGTCGAATCCTTCGATCGCGATGTCACCATCCCCCGAGGGCTCGGTGTTGATGCCCTGCAGTACCTCGAGGGCTCCAGCATCGGCACGCTCCTGAACATCGAAAAACGCGCCACCGAATACGCTCTGCTGGAAAGCCAGCGTCCGAATTTCACGCTCAAATTCCCACGCATCGACGCCTATCACGTCGGCCAATTCATCTGGCTCTGGCAAATGGCCACGGCCTACGGCGGCGTACTTCTGAACGTCGACGCCTACGACCAGCCCGCCGTCGAGCTCGGCAAGCAAGCCACCTTCGGCCTCATGGGCCGCGCTGGCTACGACCAATTCAAGACCCAGGTCGATGCCGCACTTGTTCCCACGTTGCACGTCATCGCTGATTGATCCTGATGACCTCCCCCACTTCTCCTCTTCGCTGCACCGCGTCTCTGCTCCCGGCACTGACCGACACCGCCGCGCTCCGCGGCAATTGCGTCATCGTCATCGATCTCCTCCGCGCCAGCAGCACCATCACCGCGGCACTCGCCGTCCACGCCCGCGAAGTCGTCCCCGTGCAGACACCCGAGCAAGCCCTCGCGCTCAAAGCCGCCAAATCCCACGACCCCTGCCTTCTTGGCGGCGAACGTGGCGGCATCCTCATCCCCGGCTTTGATCTTGGCAACTCTCCCCGCGACTACACCATCGCCAGCATCGGGGGCAAATCGCTCATCTTCACCACCACCAACGGCACCGCCGCCCTGCATCACGCGGCACACTCCGGCGCAGCCCGCATCCTCGTCGGCTGTCTGAACAACCTTCACTCCGGCGCAGCCATCGCCGCTCAAGCCAATCTCCCCATTCACATTCTCTGCGCTGGCACCCACGGCCAACCCTCTTTTGACGACATGCTCTGCGCCGGCGCTTTCCTCGAAGCGCTCGAAACCCACGCATTCCGCACACCCGAAAGCGGCTCTGATCAAACCCTCACCTGCATCGCCGCGTGGCGGCACGCCCGCATGAGTGGCATTCACTCCTCCCTCATGCGCAGCACCGGCACGGCGCTCGCCAATCTCGGCTTCCGCGCCGACGTCGCCGATTGCGCTGCCATCGATTCCCTTCCCAACATCGTCGGTGAATATCACCCAGCCCGCGGCATCATCACGCGCATCGCCTGACGCTCCGTCGCTCACTTCACCTAGGCTGCGCTGAAAGCACAATCCCACTCTCCACCGCACGCACTTTCGTATTCATCGCCAGCGATGCCGGAATCAACGCCGTGGCTCCCCGTGCCACCCGCACCACACCCCCATCCCAACAAAGCTCCACACCAGTCCCCACCGCCATGATCACTCGTGGCAAACCTGCATCACACGAGCCACTCCACGCTGCCCCAGACACAAGATGTTCGCCCTCTAAGCGGAAAAACTCTGTATCTGAAAGCACGCCCGCTCCCTGTGCCGGCAACACCCGCGCCCCCTCCGCGGGCTCGAAGGCAATGCACTCCATCGATTGGTGGATATGCAGTTCGCGTCCGGTCCGCCCCCAGTCATACACGCGAAACGTGGTATCACTCGGCGTCTGCACTTCCGCCACCAGCACACCAGCGCCTAGCGCGTGCACCGTCCCGCTCGGCAACGTATGACACTCTCCGACCACAGCCGGAATCGCCTCCATCAATTCCACCACACCTGCGCCATCACCCTGCCGCAACGCGTGCTCAAACTTCTCGCGCGTCACACCGGGTTTCACACCCTTGAAAATCACACTCCCCGGTTCCGCATCCAGAATCATCCAGCATTCGGTCTTCAGGTGTGCGCCCGGATGCCTTGCTGCATACGCCGCGTTCGGATGCACCTGCACCGAAAGGTGCTCCCGCGCATCCAGAAACTTCACCAGCATCGGAAACGCGCCATCCGTCCCCATCCGCATCCGCCCTGATCCAGCGCCCCCCCACTGCCGCATGACCCGCCGCAACGACTGACCAGCCATCGGCCCTTCAGCAACCACAGACTGCGCAGCCCCGCCGCCACCACCCGAGGCACTCGTCGCCTCCATATCCGCCACTTCCCAAGATTCGCCGACCGTCGCCCCGACTGCAACGTCCTTTCCAAACCGGCGCAGGCGATCACCACCCCACACCTTGGACATCAGGATCGGTCGAAGAATCACGGGAGCAAGTGCCGTCATGGCTCCATTATCGGCCACGTCAACACCTGACCCAAGCCGGGAAATCGCGTCTCACACCTGTTTCTCTGCCGCGATCGCGATCCCCATGACCGTCACCTCAAAGGCGATCTGCCCATTCACCACGCCTTGCACGCGGCTGGTGAATCTCGTCGCCGTCCACTTCACGCTGTCCAGCAACACGATCAGATCCTGCCCGACCTCCACGGGTGCCCGGAACCTTGCATCATCCACACCCAGCAAGGCACAGATCTTGGTGATCGGTGTCCGCACGTTGAAGATGTAATTGGCAAGTTGCGCCCCCGCCTCCACCATCAGCACACCAGGAAACATGGGCTTGCCCGGAAAGTGTCCCGGCACCCAGAATTCATTCCCCTTGACCTTCACCACGCCAATGCACTTGGTCAGGTCCGATGACTGCCACGCGATGTAATCCAGCAAGGCCATATCGCCTCGATGGGGATTCACCTTCCCGATTTCCTCTCGCGACACCAACTGTTTCGAAAGGTCGATGCCGCTGATGTCAAACAGGAACTTGCTAGAAGTTGCCCCCCCGCTCGTCGCGGCAGGCGTATTCCCCGAACTGGTAGCTGAAACGCTCATGGCCCAATACTAGAAAAACGTCCGCCCTCTCGCAACCGCGCCCTCATCTCAAACTCCTAAAAACAACACCGGCGAACCGCTTGGCCCGCCGGTGCATGACTCCACTCTTCAAACGCAATTCAGGCCTTTTGCGTCTCATCACGCAGTTCAAGAATCTTCTCACGCACGTCCTGTGCCGCGTTCTTGATGTCCTGCATCGACGAACGAACCCGCACGCCCGCGGCCTTATTGCCGCCCACTGCGCGCTTCACATCGTCCTCAACTTCCGCCACCAGTTTCTTCAGGTGCTCATACGCTTCCACGCGATACCCCTTCCATTTGGCTGATCTACCCCTCTAACGCAAATGAGGTGCTTTCCTCACGCGATAGAATCGCTCCCACACACAACTGGGGATTCTTCCCATACTTCGCACCGGGGCAAGTTTGGGTTCCCCAACTTCTCCACCCGGCGGCATATTCGGTATATAGTAGGTATTCTATGCCGCCGTATGACCCAAACGACCATGACCGCTTCAATCGGGGCAACCCGCGGCAGCTGCCTCCTGTCCTCCTAGATGCCAACCTTCCCATCGCCAGCAGAGCTGCCGAGATCATCCAACTCCTTCAAAACCACCAGATCATGATCCTCTGTGGCGAAACCGGCTCAGGCAAAACCACGCAAATCCCACTCATTTGTATACAGGCCGGTCTAGCACAATTTGGACAAATTGTACACACTCAGCCCCGTCGCATCGCCGCCCGCGCCGTTTCCGCGCGCATTGCCGAGGAATTGGGTGGACAAGTTGGTCCATCTCAACTTGTCGGCTGCAAAGTCCGTTTCGGCGATGAATCGTCCGATCGCAACCTCATCAAGGTCATGACCGATGGTGTCTTGCTTGCCGAGCTGCAATCTGACTCCCTTCTGAGCAGATACCAGGTCATCATCATCGATGAGGCCCACGAACGCTCGCTGAACATCGATCTGCTCCTGGGCTGCCTCAAAACCCTCGCACCCCGCCGCCCTGATCTCAAAATCATCATCACCTCCGCCACCATCGACACGCAACGGCTCAGCGATCACTTCGGCGGTCCCGCCGTCGCCCCCATCATCGAAGTCTCCGGCCGCGTGTACCCCGTGCAGATCCGCTACCGCCCCAGCACTCGCCGCGCCCGCTTTGAAGACGAATTAGTCGATGAATCCGCCGTCGTCGCGGCAGTCGATGAACTCTCCGACTCCTCGCTCCCCGAAGGCGACACGCTGATCTTCCTTCCAGGAGAACGCGAGATTCGCTCTCTGGAATCACGACTCCGCCGCGAATCCAGCGACTACGACATTTTCCCCCTCTACGCGCGACTCTCCGCTCAAGAGCAATCCCGCATTTTCGCGCCACACTCGCGCCCACGTCTCATCCTTGCCACCAACGTCGCAGAAACCTCCCTCACCATTCCGGGCATTCGATACGTCATCGACACGGGTCTGGCCCGCATCAATCGTTTCGATGAACGCGCCAAGGTCTCGCGTCTTCCTATCGAACCGGTCTCACAAGCCAGTGCCAAGCAACGGGCTGGTCGCTGCGGTCGTCTCTCCGACGGTGTCTGCATTCGGCTGTACGCGCAGACAGATCACGATGCCCGCCCTGCGTTCACACCTCCCGAGATTTTCCGAACCAATCTTGCCGGCGCGATCCTGCATATGAAGTCGATGGGGATCGCCGACATCGAGGCATTCCCGTTTGTCGAGCGTCCCAGCGTTCAACTCATCGCCAACGGCTTTGAAACTCTCTTTGAACTCGGCGCCATCACTCGACCCAACTCCGCAGGCGTATTGACTCCCGTCGGCCGAATCCTTTCGCGTCTTCCTGTCGATGTCCGCGTCGGACGCATTCTCATCGCGGCACACGAACACAACTGCCTCACCGAAGGCACCGTGCTCGCCGCCGCGCTCTCCATCGCGGATCCACGCGAACGCCCCCAGGAACAGCGCCAACGTGCGGACGATGCCCACGGCCACTTCAAGCACGACTCCTCCGACTTTCTCTCACTCCTCAATATCTTCAACGCCATCCAAGAAACCATCGCCGATCAATCAGGACTTTCCGGTTTCTGCCGCGATCACTTCCTGAGTTTCACGCGAGTGCGCGAGTGGCTCGACACTGCTCGTCAACTCCGCTCACTCACCACTGATTTGGGCTGGAAACTCAACCCGACTCCGGCGCCGGATGATGACGTGCACAAGGCCCTGCTCACCGGGCTGATTGCCAATGTCGCCTGCCGCGAGGATGCCAAGGGCTTCGAATACACCGCCGCTGGCGGTGCCACCTGCGCCATCTTCCCCGGCTCCGCCCTCTTCAAGACCGCGCCACGCTGGATCATGGCC
>CAYTYD010000232.1:0-5400 GCA_964441555.1 uncultured Phycisphaeraceae bacterium
CGGCAGCAACCCCGCCGTGCCGCAGACCCGCGAAGGACGCGAAGCGCTGTACAAGGCAGAACCGGCGGCGATCCTGGACATCATGTTCCGCGCTCAGGCCCGTGACCTGTACTCGTTGATCAAGGTCGCGGACTTGCCGCAATCTCTCAAGAGGTTCCGCGATGATGTGAATCGCACGTGGCTGGTGAATTCGTGCGCCACGACTGCCTGCCACGGTGGCGAGGAGGCAGGCAGACTGCGGCTGACGGACGAACGCCCGTCGACTGATCAGGCGGCACTGACCAACCTTGTCATCCTTGATCGTTTCCGCATCAAGCCAGCGTTTCGTCCGGCCAAGGCGGATCCTGCTGCGCCGTCCACGGTTCCGCTGATCGACTACAGCAAGCCGGCGGAAAGCCCACTGCTCACGTTCGGACTGCCTCCATCGGACAGCAGCAACCCGCATCCGGGAGCTGGCGCGGGATTGAAAGGATGGAAACCAACCTTCCTGAACCGCGAGGACCCCAAGTTCATCGCGACGGTGAAGTGGATCGAATCCATGGTGCAACCCCGCCCGACGTACCCGATCACCTATGCACCACCCGAGGGAAAGCGCCCCGGCGCGACCCCCACAACGGGAACTCCGGCCCCGCAGCGCTGACATTGGCCGCCGCGCCATATCGATATCTATATCTATCATCGCGACGTGAGATCTTCTGCCGCGCCCGTCGTGCATCTTGAACCCCCCTCCGCCAAGCGCAAACCAGCGCTTGGTTTCATCTTCATCACGCTGCTGATTGATGTGCTGGGTTTCGGACTGTTGATTCCCATCGCGCCGAGGCTGGTGCAGCAACTGCAAGGAGGTACGGAGGGTGACGCGGCACACTCGGTCGGCCATTTGATTGCCTTGTATGCATTGATGTCATTTATCTTTGCTCCGATCTGGGGATCACTTTCTGATTCATTTGGTCGTCGACCGATCATTTTGCTTGCGCTCTTTGGCAGCGGCATTGATTACTTGGCTCAGGCGATGGCTCCTTCGCTCACCTGGCTTTTCATCACGCGCGCTATCAATGGCGTTTCCGGTGCCAGCTTCTCTGTGGCTGGCGCGTACATCGCGGATGTCACGCCTCCGGAGAAACGCGCGGCGGGGTTTGGCATCATCGGAGCGGCATTTGGGTTGGGCTTCATCATCGGTCCATTGATCGGCGGCTATCTGGGGAAAATGAACATTCACTATCCGTTCTATGCCGCGGCGGGGCTGACGCTGGTCAACTGGATGTATGGGATGTTCATTCTGCCTGAATCACTGGCCCCGGAGAACAAGCGGGCATTCAGCTGGAAGCGGGCCAATCCGATCGGGACGCTTTCGATTCTGCTTCGCACACCATTAGTGACGGGTTTGTCGGCGGCGATGATCCTCCTGAACTTTGCCCATTTCGGACTGCAATCGGTGTGGGTGCTGTACACAGCGCATCGGTACAAGTGGGATGAAGTTGATACCGGGGCATCGCTGGCGACGGTCGGCATCACCACGGCGATCGTGCAGGGGTTGCTGGCGCGGAAGCTGATTCCGGTGCTGGGAGAAACACGCTCACTTCTGTTCGGTCTCATCATCGCGATATTTGCGTACATCGGGTATGGGCTGGCGACGCACGGCTGGATGATCTACACCATCATCGTGTGCGCCAGCGTCAGCGGGATCGCCAGCCCGGCGCTGCAGGGCATTCTTTCCAAATCCATTCCTGCCAACGAGCAGGGGGGACTGCAAGGGGGGCTGAACTCGCTGGGGTCGCTGGTGCAGATTGGGGCCCCGATCGCCGCGACGTCGATGTTTGCTTTTTTCATCAGTGAGAAGGCGCCGTTTGCGTTGCCGGGTGCACCATTCTTGTTGGGAAGTGTGCTGTGTGTGTTGGCGCTGATGCTGGCGATTGTGCTGTTCAAGAAGTTCCCGTTGCCGACGGCGCAGACGCCACCGGAACGTGAGCCCAATGAAGCGACACCAACAACGACACAGGTTTCAACACCCACCGGCGAATGAAGCGACGAAGTCCAAGTAGTCAAAGAAATCAACGACCGTGTCGGCATTGAAATCGGAGCCGGGTTCGTTAGCGCTGAAGCTGGCGACGAAATCCAGATAGTCAAAGAAGTCGATGACTCCATCGCAATTGAAGTCGGCAGCGCAGAAACGCACATCGGCGGAGTTGCTGTGAATCCACTCGCAGGGACCATTGACGTAACACGCAAAATCGTCAAAGGCCGTTTGCTGCGCACCGGGGGCGAGGGAAATCGATAGGGTGGTGGTGTTGGCACCCTGGGCGATGAATGCGGGTTGATTCTGACCATTGAGATTCAGCCCCTCGACCACATTGCGGCGAAACCCGGTGTCATCCACACTCCAACTCCAGATGGCTGTAATGGAGTCAATATTGCCGGCAACGGGGGCACTCAGCACTGCCGCGGAACCCGGGCACTGCGTGACATCGGCCGGTTGCCAGGCGAAGGCGGGGCAGCAGACGCCGGTGCTGCATGTGCCGGAGAGGGTGACGTTGTCATATTGGTGGCTGGTGTTGCGGAAGTCATACAGCCCGACACGCCCTGAGGGGAACGCGGCGGTGTTGTACTGCGTCATCGGCATCAAGGATCCGTTGACAAAGGCGTAATAGCTGTTGCCCTCGACGACGAGGCGCACGTGCAGGGATTGCCCGACGGTGAAGACACCATTGGCAGGGTTGATGATGCCGCCGGCGTTGCCATTGGTCATGTGGTGCCAGTAGACATTGCCACGGGCCATGACGAAGAGAACACCGTTGAGACCAGCTTCATCGGCATGCAACCAGACGCCGCCATCGTCGGCGCTGCGGACATCAAATTCAACTACACAATTACCGACCCAATGTGGCATGGTGGAGAATGTCGGTGGCATATTTGCGGGCAGGCCGGCTCCATAGGCCTTGCCGGGGACACCGATGGCGTTTTCGATTTGCCATGATCCGCGTTGATTGCCCCAGAGGAGGGAAGCACCGCGGGGATCTTCGAAGTTGTCGGAGAAGAGGAGCTGGGCGTGGGCCACCTGGGAGATGGATGCACAGAGGAGAACGAGCATGGTGATGAACTTGGACATGGGACGGACCTTTCCTTTCTGGAACCAGAGAACATTGTCCCATGAAGTGTTTCGCGCGCCAAGTAGAATTGTGGTAATGCAAAGAAACTGCGGGACAAACAGCCCGGAATTGGGCTGTGATTGAAACATGCATGCTTTTTCTGTGCCCGAAGAAATGCCTGCGGGCACGTGATATCGGACGTTGGTTTAGGGCCTCACACACTCTGCCCAGTAGCTCACCACACGCCTCAGCACTTTCCATTTCTGCTTCCACGCGTCGGCGCTTTCCACGCTCACAACCGCGCGCTCGGTACCCAGCCACTTCAAGTGCTCCGCGCCTTGGACGTCACTCAAATGCGATTTGATGTCGCGCTTGCCTTTGGCTCCGGCGTGCAACACGAGCACAATTCCCTCTTTGGCGCGGGCATTGACGGTGGCGAACCACTCGCCAGAATCGCCTGCGGTGCGAAAGCTCACGCTGTTCCACTTCACACCTTCCTGGATGTTTTTCAGATCGGCCATGGCGTGGCGGACTGCTTCGACCGCTTGCCGCACATTGGCCGGGTAGGAGTTCAGGAGGCCGGGCACGCTTTCCGCGGCACCTTTTGTGGACGCTTTCCGGGTTTTCTTCGCGACCGTTGGTGACTTTGCGACCTTCTTGGTGAGCTTTTTCGCCATCACGCACCTTTCTGGATTTCCGGGACTTCTCATATCCTAACTTCTTCCTGCTGATAGACTTCTCCTATGGCGACCCGACCACTCGCAACCCGCCGCGGCTTCACGCTCATCGAGCTCTTGGTCGTCATCGCCATCATCGCGCTGTTGATTTCGATTCTGCTGCCTTCGCTGGCCTCTGCACGTGAATCGGGGCGGCAGGCGCGGTGCCTATCGAACTGCCGCCAGATGACACTGGCGTGCAACATGTATTCCAACGAGAACAAGGCGGGGGTTTTCATCCCAGCGTTCTTTGATTGGGAAGACAACATCGGCTGGCTGTTTCCGGAATACGTCAGCGACTACAACGTGGCGGTGTGCCCAAGCACGCGCAACAAGATTCGCTCATCGCCCAATGTCAGCGAAGAAGACCCTGATGTTCTGGCGCTGTACGGGCGCGATTTTGTGCGCGACACCTTTTGGGCAGCACGCGACAAAGATGATGACCGGGGCGGGCACTCGTATGAGATTCGCGCGTGGTTTTATGCCGGGCGATATCCGGATGGCACGGTGATCTACACGCCTCCGGGCATTTCCATCGGGGATCAATTGCAATGGCGGCGGCAGGACCTCCCCGAACTTTTCAATCTTGACAGCCGCAACGTGCTGAAGACGCAGGTGAAGGTCAACTTTCCGGATCGGTGCTATCTGGCGATTGACAACGACAATGACCAGTCGGCGTTTCCCAACATCGGCAGGCCGGATGGCATCAACAACTATCCGGACCCGTGGAACAACCACGGCACCAAGGGATATAACGTCGCGTTTGTTGATGGGCACGCTTCGTTTCAGAAGACTGGCGAGCCACTGATCAAGATGTATCTGGACACGTATGAGCAGCCACCGACGAATTACCAGCAGGTGAGCCGCTATCGCCAGCGGACGTACAACACGGGGACGGCGACGATTCCTGAGTATTACCTGCCGTGAATGATGGCTTCGACGGCGTGACGCACGCGCGATAGAGACGCACATAGAAAAATGAAACACGCCACGAGCTGCCCCGTGGCGTGAGTGATGTTCTGCGGCGGTTTACCTGCCGCCGTTGATGGCGGGAACTAAGGGGGCCGGGCCAGATCTGGGACCAGAGTTAGAGCCAGCAACCGAGGGTTGGCGAGTGGACTGCTTTGGGAGCACCAGTGGCGACGGAGCCCTTTTCTCACTGGGGGGAATGATGCCACTGCTCGCCGGGAGGCCGTACGCCTCGGGATAGAGCATTTTGCCTCGGTTCTGCGGTTCTTTATCCTTCTCAACCTGCATGGGATTCTTCTGGGCCCAGGCATCCTGGCGCACACCGGTCACCTGCCACGATACTTCGGTGTTGGGCGAGCTGGTGCGAATGGTGAATTGTCCATCGCGGATCTTGGAGACGACCTTGGCGAGAATCCAACCGGCATCGGATTCATCGACGACGGTCAACTGATAACGGAAGTCGGTGTTCAGCGCTTCAAACCAGGCGGGGAGCGTGACGACCGCGTAGCCATCAGGGCCGGTCTGGGTGTTGCCGGTGTAGAGATTGAGCATCTCTGACGATTCGATACTGGAGTGAACAATGTATTTGTTGTCTGGTTCTGTCGGGTGATCGATCCTGATATTCTTCAACG
>CAYTYD010000233.1:0-5386 GCA_964441555.1 uncultured Phycisphaeraceae bacterium
TGATTAGTACACGTCACTTTATTGATAGATCTCTATCAAACGCTCAAATCACAACATATAACATTACTTCGCAATCGTTCGAATCCAACACTTCGCTGGTCGGCATGAAAGTGCCGACCAGAGTTTGTCGGTGACCATAAACGTGGGGCAACACCCGTTCCCATCCCGAACACGGCAGTTAAGCCCACGTTGCCAATGATACTGCACTGCGGGAAAGTAGGTCGTCGCCGGCTTTTGACCCCTCTAGAGGTAAACCTCTGAGGGGTCTTTTCATTTTTGCACTTCTATCTTTCCTCGCTACCTTTTCGCCTCCATTCACCCGTTCTGCCGACACTTCAGTCATGTTCAGCGGTCCAGTCATTCCTTCCTTTGCTTCCTCCAATTCACGCCGCATTGGCGTACTCATCGCCGTCGCGGCATTGGTCGGTATGGCGGTTTTTGGTTCCCCCAGTGCATTCGCTCAAGCCGCGCCCGCCGCCCCGTCAGAATCCGTGCAGGTGTGGGATCTCTTCAAGCAATCCTTCGACATCTTCACGATCGCCCTGGTCCTCGGCTCAGTCGTTTCTCTCACCGTCATTTTCAGCGTCGCCTTCGAGCTTCGCGAGTCGCGCGTTCTTCCCCGAGCAACCACCAACGTCCTTCGCGATCTGGTTCAGTCTCAGCGCTGGGATGATCTTCGCGACGCCTGTGTTTCGGCAGATACTTTCGTCGCCCGCATTCTCCTTGCCGCGCTCGATCAGAAAGGGCGTTCCCGCGAAGCCATCCGCGAAGCCGCCGAACTCGCGGCAACCGAAGAGTCCGCCCGCTGTTTCCGCCGCCTCGAAGTCCTCAACGTCATCGGCAATCTTGGCCCCCTCGTCGGCCTTGCCGGTACCGTCTGGGGCATGGTCATCGCCTTCACTTCGCTGGGCAAAGCTGGTGGCGATGCCACTGCCACCTCGCTCTCCGAGGGCATTGCCAAGGCCCTCTTTCACACGCTGCTTGGGTTGCTTCTGGCGATTCCCTGCCTGCTTATGTACGGGCTTTATCGCCCTGTTGTCGATCGCATTTGCATGAAGGGCATCGCCATCGCCTCAGAGCTCGTCGAGTGGGTGCCCGGCGCCGATGGCAAATTGCCGGAGAAGCGGAACTGATGCGCCTTCGCACCCTTGGCCATCGATCCATGAGCGTGGGCAAGGTGAACGTCACACCGCTCATCGATGTGGTCATGGTGCTCATCATCTTCTTTCTCATCGTCGGTCAGATGGCCGCCGAGCAGGGAGCTCGCGTCAAACTCCCCACCTCCGCCGCCGGTCGTTCCGACTCTGCCGCTGGCGACCGCGTCGTCGTTTCCGTCATCGCCGCCACCACGCCCGCTGGCCTTCCGGCCGCCACGATCGTGGTGGATCGCACCGAGCTTTCGCCGCGTCAACTGCAGGATTTTCTCGCTTCCAAGCTCGCTTCCGCCACTGCTCTCAATGTCATCGTCCGCGCCGATCGCGGCTTGGATTACGCGCTGGTCCAGCCCACCCTCAACGCCTGCCGCGATGCAGGCGTCAGCAGCGTGAATCTGATCGCCGAACGCGAAAGGGGGCACTGAGTGGCTTTACTCCGCCGCCATCGCACCTCGCGCGAGACCTACGACCTGCACTACGGCCCCAACATGACGCCGATGGTGGATGTCGTCATGGTGATTCTGGTCTTCTTCATGGCCAGTGCCGCCATTCTCGGGCCCACCTGGTTCCTTCGCGCGGCTTTACCCCCTCAACCCAAGGATGCGGTCACGACTCCCGCCAAGGACGATCTGCTGCGCATGCGGATCTTCATCGAACGCTCGCCAGACGGAACGGTCTTCGTCCGCTGGACCGAAGCCAAAGGCGATGCCGCGCCTCAGCCGTCGCCAAAGGCCTTTGCATCCATCACCGAGCTCAAACAGCGGCTGAACCAACTCGTTGGCCTCCATCAGGCCTGGCGACTCGTAGTGCTTATCGACCCTCAGCCAAATGTCCCCATGCAAGACGTGGTTACGGTGCACGCGGCATGTCAGTCGCTGGGAATCGAGAAAGTCGGCCTTGCATCCGCCACGGAAAAATCTGGCGAATAACTCCACAGTTGACACGATGCGCACCCGCTTGCTCCTCTTGGTACTCTGGAGGTGAACCGGTGAGCCGATTGATCCGAATGATCACTGGGCTCTCGTGTCCGGACCTGCACCGAGCGTATGAATCAAAGTCAGCCGCAGGACTCTTCCGATTCACACCACCCAAACGGCGGCGCGCATTCGGTACACGCGCAACGTGTGCCAGCCAGCATGAGTGCGGATTCGCTGGCCCACTCCCTGGATCCTGTGCTGCACGCCGAATGTCAGGACCATCACCACGGCATGCTGGGGCCGATCTCCTGGTTCAAGGTCTCCTGGCAGCACAGCGGCGCAGCGACCGGATTTGCTGATTGGACATTTGCGTCCGGCCGCACCGTGCCGGTGATGGTCAAGCTGCCGGTTGGATCGATCGAACACCGATGGACGTGCGAACTCGGCCAGATTGACGAGCAGGCGATCGCCGAATGGGATCACGTTTCCGGACGCTGCCGCGTGACGCCACGCGTCCTCGCCAGCGGCACCACGTTGGGTGGCTACGACTTGGCGTGGGTCGTGATGGAACGGCTGGGCGGGGGCACGCTGCGTCCGAGCAGTCGCGCGATCAGCGAGCAGTCTCTCACTGACATGCTGGCGACGTTGGATGGATTTCATGCTGCGTGCGATCGTGTGCGCGAGCCGGAGGGCACAGGCAAGATCGAGGACTGGAACAAGCTTCTGGCCAAGTCGCGCGACATGGTCAAGCAGGGCGCAGTGCCGGAAGAGCAGCGTTGGAATGAGGCGTTGAAGCGCGTTGCCAAGGTTTCGGATGCGCTCATCGCGATGTGGCGTTCGCGTCCCATGAACACTTGGTGCCACGGTGACTTTCATCCCGGAAATTCGTTGGTGCGCGATGGATGCATGGATGATCGGGCTTGTCGCCATGGGTGCGTGCTGATCGATCTGGCGTTAGTACATGTCGGGCACTGGGTGGAAGACGCGGTGTATCTGGAGCGCCTCTTCTGGGCGAGGCCTGAACTGCTGGGTTCGCTCAAACCGGTATCCATCCTGGCCAAGATGCGGCGTGATCGTGGCGTGCACGCGACAGAGAACTATTCAGATCTTGCCAATGCCAGACGAATCCTGATGGCGGCCACCAGCCCGGCATTCGTCCTGGCAGAGGGGCATCCGCGATATCTGCACGCGGCGGTGGAAGTGATCGAAAAGTACCTGCCACAGTTGCCACATTTGAAGGCGTGACGACCTCAACTTGTTGCGGCCTTCCACAGTGCATCAAGCTGAGCCGGCGTGACCTGACGCGTTGCAAGGTCAGGCGTGAAAAGGCCTAAACGGAAATCCTCAAGGGACCAGCGATACGCAAGCATCGGAGGCGTCAGAGAGCCAGCGCGGAGCGACCACTCTCCGGCATCACTGGGAACGACCGGTGCGCCGCGGCGAGCGGGGGGCAAAGCGTGTTTCTTGGTTGGTCCAGCAGAAGTTGTGGGCTGTTCGATTCCCGCAGCGGCGGCGGCTTCGATGGCTTGCTTGGCATCGGCTTGCGCTTGGGCAAATGCCTTGGCCACGTGCGCGGTGAAGCGCTTCCAGTGCGGGGCGAGCGTGGCGAGGGGGCTGGATTCGCTGGCAACTCCGTTTTCACGGAGTTGTTCGAGGCGACGTTTCATCGATTGGACGTAGCGTGGATAGTTCTTGAAGTGCTCGAGAGGGACGTTTTTGAGGAAGTTTGGGGGCATCAGATACGCCGCGTGCTCGCGAAGGTCGGCGACGCTGCTGGCCCAGAGGCGCGGTGTGCCACCGGAAAAGCGCGAGGCAATACGTTGTCGGGCTTCGAGGGTTTCCGCTGCGATTCCCAGGGTTTCGATGGTGATCGTGCCGAGTTTGCCCCAGCCGGAGGCGAGGCGTTCATCGAACGTTGTCGCATCGCGGATCGGTGATTGCTTGTCGAGATACGTGCGTTGAACGATGAGGTCGATGATGCCGGAGTCAAAGTCTTCGGCACTACCGAGTTGGGCGTACTGACGGTGCAGATCGGCGATGTCGCTGTGGGAGTGCAGGCGATGGATGAGATCGTCGCGGACAGCGATGGTGAGTAGGCGGCGCATGCCGCGTTGGGTGAGCGAGGCGGCGGTGTCTTTGGTATCCACCAACGTAAGCCGGGCCGAATCACCATCATCGACGAGAGCGATGAAACTGGTTCCCGATTCGGTTTCGATGGAATCGGGAAATTCGAAGTCAAAGGTGGTCAGGCCGCTGCGTTCAAAGGTGTGGCGAATCTGGGCAGCGCGGGCTTTGGCGGCGCGGCCGGAGAGACGCGAGACGAGATCACCGATGTCGCGAGATTGGGCGAGCATCGCGCCCTTGTGATCGACGATGCGGACAAGAAGCCGCAGATGATCGGAGAGAGCTTTTGTGGAGAGGTGCTCCGGCAAAATCGTGATGGAGCGTGCGACCTCGGCGGCCTCGCAGATGGCATCTGCAAAGGTGCCCTGGCCGAAGGTGACGAGTGAAGCGACCTCATCAGCCAATCCTGCAATGCCGCCGGGGCCTTGTTCGACCTGAGTGCGAGTGGACTTGGGAAGCTGCTTGAAGAGAATGGCAATGCGCTGCGAAAGCACCCCGGGCACCAGCCACTCGCAGCGTGCTATGGAAAGATCAGGGAGATCAGTCAGATTGATGGTGGCGGTGATGCCATCTTCTTCCTTGCCGGGGGCGAGGCGGTATTCGAGCGGAGCCAGTTCATCAGAAAGGCGAGTTGTGGCAGTATTGAAAATCGCCAGTGCTTCAGGAAATGCGTTCGCAGGAAGTGCACGGATCCGTTCCTGACCGGCTGCGGTCAGCACATCGGTCAGCGTCCACTTCAGAGCGGCATTCAGCTCGGGCGTCAGGGCTCGCGCCAGTGATTCCGCATCGATGTCAGATGGCGGCACCCGCTGTTCCATCCACGCCGCGCGAGTGTCGAGTGTGGCGATGAGCCCTGGTTGACGAAGTGTGGCTTCGAGTCGTCTGGCTTCGGAAAGGACTGCTGTATTGTGAGCGGTGAAGGCAAGCGAATTGATCACCACGCCATCGGCGAGGGCCTCGCGAATAAAGATCTCGCGAGCCAGCGTCGGATTGCTAGCAGCGATTGGTACGCGCTCACGCGGTGTGAGGGTGAGGCCAAAGAGTGTGATGCGCTCGAATGCGGTGACCTGCTGCGATTCCTGATGCCAGTGGGCATCGGTGTGATCACGCACGAGGAGGTGAGGCGCGAGTTCGATCATCCACTCCGGGCGGATGGCCGCGACGGTGCGGGCAAAGAGCCGCGATGTCTCG
>CAYTYD010000234.1:0-5352 GCA_964441555.1 uncultured Phycisphaeraceae bacterium
CCTGAAAGTCGTCGTTGAGTATCTTCATCGCCGGGTTGTTGAACATCTTCTGGTAGCTCGGCTCGGATTCGATCTCGTGCATTCGCTTCTGCCAGCTGTGAAAGTAGTCATCGGTCAACTGGCCGTGCTTGTGGCTGTACCAGGCGATTTCGAAAACCGAAAGTTGCATGAGCACAAAGAAATATTCGCGGATCTCCTTGTCGGTGGGGAGCTCCTTGACATCATTGCGAAAAACCCGGGCGAGGTCCGGATGCTCGACACGCATGCGCCGCAGATCCATCTGCATTTTCACGAGTTGGATGAAGTTGCCGACGTGCTGGGCCCGCTTGTAATTGCGGAACTGCACCGCACCGTAAATGAACGACCCCGCGATGCACAGGGATGTGATCCCCTGCAACGTCACCTGCACCACTTGTAGAGTTGCCGCATCCATGCGGTCAGAGCGTAGGGGAGTATGTGGATATGCCGCCCAGTTGCGACACTGAGGAAGATTCCTGTCGGCAAACATTGCGATTCGGTTACGGAATCAACCTCTTTCAGCACCCCGCGCTGAACGCGGCGACGAAGTCCAGATAGTCAAAGAAATCGATGACGGTGTCGCCGTTGAAGTCGGCTCCGGGAGCGTTGGCGGAGAAATCGGCAACGAAATCCAGATAGTCAAAGAAGTCGACCACAGCGTCCTGGTTGTAATCGCTGGCGCAGACATACGTGACGATGAGGCGCGGGCGATTGGCGGGGACGCTGTTCTCGCGGCTGTCGAAGCGGATGGCAGTGCCTGTCGTCGATTCATCCCCCTGCACCAGCATGCCGAAGTTCTGCGATGGATCGGCGAGCCAACTCGCCACCAGACCCGTCAATCCCGGTGTGGAGAAGGTGATGTGGCCGAAGGAAACCGGTGAAGTGGCGAAGGGGACGTTGTTGAAGAAGCCGCCGACGTTGCCCCAGTTGACGGTGTTGAATGATCGGTGCACCCACGTCGCATCGCCGGGTGTGGAAGGAGCACCCGAGCCGCCCGAGCCGCTGTCGCTGGTCCCTTCGCCCCACGATTCGAGAACGCGGTAGATGCTGAGCGGTGCCCCATTTCGGGCGATGCGGGAAATGTTGATGTCGAGCGTCGCCTGCGTGATCTGCGCTGTGGCGGGAATCGTGGAGAGATCGAATTGCAGGAGCCCGCGTCGCGCGCTGGCTCCGGAATTGTTCCCCGCGAAGACATACTGCCCCGCGCCGCTGGACAAGAGTCCGCCGGAATCCTCAAAGAGCGTGTTGTCCTTCACGCTGATGAGCGTCACCGTGTCGGCGTGAAGCGTTGAAGCAATGAGAGTGGTGGCAACTGCGGCGAAGAGGGCGCGGTTCATGATCCATTTCCTTTGACAAGCGGCAGACATTCAGCAGCCAGTGGAAAACGCGGCGACGAAATCCAGGTAATCAAAGAACTCGATGGTTCCGTTGCCATCAAAATCCGCCGATGAGGCGTTGGCGGCGTAGGCGTTGACGAAATCCAGATAATCAAAGAAGTCCAGCACGGTATCGGCGTTGAAATCCGCAGGGCACGGCGGCGGGACGGTGTAGGTGATGGTCAGTTTGGGGGCGGTCGCGCCGCCGAGGATCTCGCGGCTGTCGAAACGCATCGAAGTCGTCGTCGTGGTTTCATCCCCCAGGAAGATCCAGCCATTGTTGCCGCTGGCACGCTCATGCCAGGAACGCACGTCTGCCAGCATCTGCTCTGATTCGAAGAGGATGGGGCCAAGCCCGGCGAAAGTCGAAATCGTGGAAGGCGTGGAGACAAAGTCACCACCGGGTGTTGCCCACGTCTGCGTGTTCCAGAAGGTGTGCAACCACGTTGCATCATTGGTTCGGGCGGTGGCACCGCGGCCTTCCTGCCCGGTGGCGTTGCTGGTTCCTTCGCCGAAGTCGCGAAGCAGCCGGTGCATGGCGATGTCACGCGCGCCAGAAGCGAAGCGCGAAACGTTCAGGGAGAGATTGGCGTGCGTGATCGTGGCGTTGGCGGGGATGGAAGTGAGATCAAACTTCACCAAGGCGCGGCGGATGCTCCCCGTCGCCGTCCGCCCTGCGAAGAGGTACTCACCAACTCCATTGGAAAGGTTGCCGGTGGTGGCTTGATAGATGGTGTTGTCGCGCGTGGGGCGAAGTGTGATGGTGGTTTGGGCGGTGGCGATGGGAGTGAGGCCTCCCACGGCCAGAAGCACGCTGCAGACCAAGCCAACGGAGCGAATGGGTTGGCAAGCAATCCGAAATGACATGCAATGGCTTCCTTTTGATCATCAACCCGCGCGGAGCAGTGTCAATGTAGCGACACGTCGGGCTCAGGTCGAGGAATTCTGAATTCTGGCGTAGGAGTTGCCCGCCATCGTCACTGGCGAAGCGGAATATGGCAGATTCTCGGACGAGACAAGATGCCGTCAAGCCCGTTTTGCAGCTCGTTCCGCGATCAGGCGGCTGGTGATCTGAGCGGAAAGGAAGATGGTGGGAAGGCCGGAGCCGGGATGCGTGCCACCACCGACGAGGTAGAGGTTGTCGGTGTCGGGGAGGCGGTTCCGGGGGCGCCAATGGAGCATTTGGGTGAGATTGTGGGCAAGGTTGAAAGTCGCGCCGTGGTTGATTCCCATTCGTTGCCAGTTGGCGGGGGTGTAGATCAGCTCTTGCTCGATGCGCGATTCCAGATCACGCAGGCCAAGAACTGAGGAGAGCTGGTCCAGAGTGCGACGTCGAAAGTCGGGCGTCGCCGCAACCCAATCTACCGGGCCGATCTTGTTGTTGGCGACGGGTACAAGGATGTAGAGAGAGGATCTGCCGGGCGGAGCCAGCGTCGGATCAAGCCGCGACGGATTACAGACGTAGACCGAAGGATCGACGGGAATCGCGCCGGTGGCGGAAATCTCTGCAAGATTCTGGGTGTAGCTTTCGCTCACACAGATGGTGTGGTGGGGAAGGTTGATGGAGCCATCGACCCCAAGGTACATCATGAAGGTGGAGCAGGAATACTTGCGCGAATCCAGATGTTCGTTGGAGTAAGTTCGCCGCTGCGCGGCAGGAACCAGGGTTTTGAGCGCGTGCGAGGCATCGGCATTCATCACGATGTGCTCGTGCCTGTGAAGAGTGTCGCCAACAACCACGCCTGTTGCAACGCGCGAAGTGGGGGAGTCAAATGCCACAGCAGTGACGGGCGAGTTCAGACGAATCTCGACGCCAAGCTCCTCGGCGACTTTGGCCAGCCCGGCCATCAACGCATTGCAGCCGCCGATGGGGTGCCAGATGCCGTATTCATACTCAATGAACGGCAGAATCGTGAAAAGCGAGGGGCAGTCATACGGCGACATGCCCAAGTACTTGGATTGAAAGCACACGGCGAGTTTGACGTGCTCATCGTCAAAGTACTTGCCAAGAAGATCATGCACGCTCTTGTGGGGTGCCAGCACGGGCGCGACCTTGAGCGTGTCTTTCCACAGTGCAGGCCCAAACAGGTCGGTCAATCCGTTCAATGGGTTACGCAGGATGGATTCGGAGTGCCGCAGCTTGTAGCGATTGTCGGCGATGAATTGTGCGAACGCCGCGCCGTCCTTGGGGTTTACTGCGCCAATCCGCCGTGCCATCTCGCTGATGTTCTGCGTCGTATCCAACACCAGCGGCTCACGCCCCTTACGGCCGATGACCAGTCGATACATCGGGTCCAGCCGCTTCAGATCGACGTAATCCGCCATCTTCCGCCCTGCGGCGGCAAAAACCTCTTCCAATACATACGGCATCAGGAAAAAAGTCGGCCCCGTGTCAAAGTGAAACTCTCCCTGCGTGATGCGTGCCGTGCGGCCACCGATCACGGGCTGGGCCTCATACACCGTGACGGCAAACCCCTGTGCCGCAAGCATGACGGCGGCGGCCAGCCCCCCGGGCCCCGCGCCAATGATCGCGACCGAGTCGGGTGATGAAGATGTCGAACCCTGCGTGACAACACTCTTGGTGACTCGCTCTCGCGTTGGAGCTGCAAGTACCGGGTCTTCGGGCGAGTCAATGAGGGAGGTGGAATTCATCGGTGCAGCGTCTGCGCAAGTCTGGCGGGGAGGGTTCAATATCTGAGAATCAGCGGCTCGCCGCCAATCAGCGAGTTTACCCCGCATCTGGATGTTATTCGGCGTTGAAAGGGGCGTGGATTCGCCGCGTGCGCAATCACACGCCTCCTGAGGGGAATATGCAATGCTGGCTGCAAACAATGACGCGATGACACAGGGCTTGTCACTAGCCGCTGATTGGCCAATTGCAGAGCGAAAGCTTTGGTTGAAGGCGTTTCGCCGACAGGTGGCAGCGCGGGCGCGTGAATTGGCCGAGCTCATGCAAGAAGAAGTAGGCAAGCCCCTGCACGAGGGGTTGATGGGGGATGTCGGTCCACTGCTGGCTGTGTGCAAATGGTTGGAGAAGTCAGGAGAATCGGAACTCACACCGCGTCGCCAACGCGGCGGGGGCATACTCACGCTTGGACAAAAAGTCTGGGTGCAGCGAGTGCCCTTGGGTCACATCGCCATCATCGCGACGTGGAATTACCCGATTCACCTTCTGGGCGTGCAGTTGGTGCAGGCACTGTTCGCGGGCAATCGCGTCACCGTGAAGCCAAGCGAACACGCCGCGCGCACGCAAGAGTTGCTGCTCAACGTCGCGCGGCAGGCCGGTTGTCCGGAAAGTGTGCTCTCATGGACCGCTTCGACACGCGAGGCGGGGCGCACCCTGCTGGAGAAGAACCACTTCGACCATGTGATCTTTACCGGCTCCACCCCGGTCGGGCAGGCCATTGCCCGCACTCTCGCGGCGACCCTGACCCCCAGCACCTTGGAGTGTTCGGGACGCGATTCGGCGCTGGTCTTCGCTGATGCGGATCCTGCGCTGGCGGCCCGGTCGATTTGGAACGGTGTCGAGTTTAACGGTGGGCAGACGTGCATGGGCCCTCGCCGCGCCCTTGTGCATACTGCGGTGTACGACCGTTTCCTTGCCGCCTTGTCTCCGTTGGCGGCAGGGGTTCGGCCACGCCGTCTGATCGACGCGGCGGCCGCGCGGCACACGTTTGACCTGGCACAGAATGCCGCCAAAGAGGGTGGCCGGTCCCTTTCCGGTGTGCTCGAGGCACCCCAAGATAACTTACTCATCCCCCTGGCTATCGTCGATTGCCCTGCCGATGCCGAATTGGTCAAAGGCGATCACTTCGGTCCTGCCATCGCGGTCATTCGCTGCAAATCGCTTGATCACATGCTCACGATCCATCGCGCTTCCGGGCAGTATTTGGCCACCAGCATGTTCACGGCTGACGTTGCCGCGGCTCAGACCTTGGCGCCGTCCCTCGGCTCCGGC
>CAYTYD010000235.1:0-5339 GCA_964441555.1 uncultured Phycisphaeraceae bacterium
GTAACCAGGACAAGGAGCTGTGAGAGGTTTATTTCGTTGGCGATGGGGGACGGAGTGCTGAGGTTGTGAGTGTGTGCGTGTGTGAGGAGCCACTTCGCCGCGAGGGGCAGGAGGGGTTGATCCCAGCCTAAGAAATGCCGCGAGAAACCGGACAAAGGTGGACTCCGCGCGAGGTGAAAGCCGAGGTCAGCAGGCGTGACGACAGAGCAGCGTACCCAGTGGAGGGGGCCCGGTGTGGCTCTTTGTGATCAGATTCTGGAGGGAAACGGCGCGAACCTGACAGACAGTTGTCATGTTGGGCCAGGTCTTGGGGTGGTTATGAGGGTGGCGAGCGATGGATGCGAAGATGAGCAAGCCCACTACGCTTCAGTTTGACCAGTAGCGGGATTGAGATTCGATTCGGAGAGCGCGATGCCCACGCCACGCACAAAGATTGAGATTCAGGGGAAATCTGCCGCGGGACAGAGAGGTGACGCGACCGAACCCGCACCGGGTGTGGATCGCAAGGGCGCGAAAAAGAACGCGGCAGATCTGCATCGTCTGCTCAGGATGATCACGCTGCTGGAGAGTTCGCCGGGATGGACGGTTGCCAAGCTCGCCAAGGAGTTTGACGTGAAGGATCGCACGATCTTTCGCGACATCAAAAAGCTCCAGGGATGCGGTGTACCGATTGAGAGCATGCGTGGCCGCGGCGGAGTGGGGGGGTATCGGATTCAGGGTGAGTTCTTTCTTCAGCCGGTGCAATTGACGGCAGAAGAAGCGTTGGCGCTTACGGCGCTTGCAGAAAGTGTTGCGGAGCGTGAGCAGATTGCGTTTCTGCGACCGGCGCACCGGGCGGTTGCCAAAATTCGCGCGCAGTTGCCCGCAGACGTGATTGAGACGGTCGAAACGGTGCGTTCATCTGTTGTGATTCACACCGCCGCGAGCAGTGCGGGTGATGATTACGCGGATGTGTACGACCGCGTGCAGCAAGCGATCAAGCTGCAACGTGTGCTCGAGTGTGAGTACGAATCCGCTGGGAAGGGAGATGACGCGGCGGAACCATTTCGATTTGAGCCCTATGCCCTCTTTTTCGGCATTCGCGCGTGGTACGCCGTCGGCAGGCACTCGCGGCATAAGGAGATTCGCACGCTGAAGTTGTCAAGGTTTGGGCGGGTGCGATTAGTCGAGCAACGCTACTCCATTCCCAGCGGTTTTTCGATGGAAAAACACCTGGGAAATGCGTGGGGCATGGTAAAGGGGAAGGACTCGCACGCGATCACGGTCGAGTTTTCCGGGCCAATGCAGGAGACAGTCGCCGAAACGCGTTGGCATCGGACGCAGGTGACGGAGTTCGATGCCGAGGCCGGGGTGACGCGGATTCACTTCACGGTTGATGGGTTGGAAGAGATCGTGTGGTGGGTGCTGGGCATGGGGCCGGGATGCAAGGTGATCAAGCCGCAGATTCTTGCGGATCGGGTGCGGGAATTGGCACTAGCAACCGCGGCGCAGTATGGCGGACGGGAACCTGATGCCGCGAGTCGAGGCCAAAACGGGAACATGGGAGAGAATCGCGGGTCTCGAACCAAGAGGGCTTCTGGCAATGCCAGGAAGCTCAAGGAATGATGCTGCCGTACTGAATGAGGCCCACGATCCGGCGTGCCAACAATCTGCAGCGGATGGATAAACGCGAGGTGTGCAATGGATGTTGGACTTTTCCAAGCGGTTGTTCTGCCAGTCGGACTGGCGGCGGGGGTGTCGACCAAGGCCGAGTTACAGCCGGGTCAAACGCAACCTCCTGCCGAGGTTTTTCCGTTGCAGAAGTCGCCGGTTGATCCTCTGACTGCGCCGACACCATCGAAGACGCCGGAGTCTCAGCCAGCAGCGCCATCGGATGCGAAGCGATCTCCACTTCGCACTGTCAAGAAGATTGGGAATCTTCTGCTGAATCCAGATTTCGAAGCGCCGAAAATTGAGGGAAAAACGGATTGGTGGAGCTTTGCCGGCAAGAACACGGAGAGCTGGGTGGATTTTTCGATTGTGGAAGGAAAGGGAAGGGAAAAGAGCAAGGCGGCGAAGCTGCATGTCGACAGCACGGATCGGCCAGCCAAGACGGCGATTTCGGGGGTCGTGCAGGAGGTCAAAGGCGATCACGTGCCGGAGAAGCTAAGCGGGTACTACTTCGTCGAGAACTTTGAGAAACACACTCCGAAGTTGTACCTGCAGGCCGTGGTGATCGTGTGGAATGACTATGAGGCGCGGCAGCGGCAGCTCGTGAATGCACCCAGCATCCAGATTGCATACACCTTTACCGGCGTCAAGGAAGCGCCCAAGGTGATGACCAACCGCAAGTTCATCGTGCTGGGTGACGAGACGCCTAAGCAGGGTGAATGGGTGAAATTTGAGGTCAACCCGCGCGAGGATTTCGTGAAGCTGTGGGGGATTGATCCCGGGCAGTATGAGTTCATTCGAGTGTTTTTTGAATTGAGATACGATGATCTGGAATCAGGTACCGCTGTGACGAAACCCACGAAGGCAACCGCCTACTACGACGATGTGTATTTTGGAGATTGAGTTTGGCAACATCGTTTCGTGACGATCGATCACTTACGGCGCGCCGTTGGCCGTGTACACACGATCATCCCAACGATCGAGCGTGACGATCAGTTCCGCTTTCACAGGCGCGGCGTGATTATCGAGAAAGACGGCGTTGGCACTGTTGCCGTGACGCTTGGGTGCAACGCGGCGGGTGTTCTGTGGTGCACCGGTGTCGGTGCCTGTGATATTCAGAGCATCGCCCATGTCATAGACGACGGCGAGAGAGTGATTTGTCGCTCCGGGCGTATACCAGCCGTTGGCGTGGGTCTGCTGCTTGTCGTCGGTGAAGCACGTGAGGTATAGGGTGTCAAATGGAAAGGGATAGCGAGAGAGAACGAGGGGTTTTTTGCACGTGGCGTTCACAAGCCCGGGGCCGCGGAAAGAAATGCCGTTGTTGACGTAGTGAATCTGGTGACGATCCGCGGGGCGAGACGGGTCTTTGTAGTAAGGGGCCTTGGTGTACAGGTCGGCGATCGTGCCGTTGCCCGTGCCATCGTTTTCGGGCGCGACATTGGTGGCGTTGCCATCGAGATAGGGACGCAGAACAAAGGCCCATGCCGGGTTGTATCGCCCGGTGGGAACAGGAGGAGTCTCGCTGCGGCCGGATTCGCGCGGGGTGAATTCCTTCCACTCGCGGGCGTAGAGGTCTAACGCGGTGCCGATCTGCTTTTGATTGGAAAGGCAGACGACAGACCGGCCGGCCTCGCGGGCTTTGCCCAAGGCGGGAAGGAGAATCGCGATCAGGAGCGCGATGATGGCGATGACCACCAGAAGCTCGATGAGGGTAAAGGCGCGGATGGATGTGCCGCGGTGCATGGGGGAAGCATACCAGAAGGGGCAAGCGGGCGGAATTCACACCGGCGGGGCTAAGTGCTTGGATGCTGCGGAAAGGTCGGCCAGAGAGCCATCAGCCAGCGTGCACATGGCGGATTCGACATCAGGGACGATGGTCCAGAGAGAGCGATACTGCGGGGCCAGGAAGCCGGTGTCGAGGCAGCGATTCAGCATGGCAATGGTGGGATCGAAGTAGCCGCTGTGATTGATGAGGATGATGCGGCCGGTGTGGCGATTGAGCTTGACGCGGCTGATGATGAAAAAGAGCTCCTCGAGGGTGCCGGGGCCGCCGGGGAGGGCGATGAAGCCGTCGGATTCGGCGAGCATCATGGAGAGGCGGGCCTCCATGGAATCGACAAGGCGGAGGTCGGAGATGCCGCGATGAGCGATTTCGTGCTGGTCCATGAATTGGGGGAGGATGCCCAGAACACGGGAGCCGCCCCGCATGGCGGCGTCTGCGACAGCCCCCATAAGCCCGGCACGGCCGCCACCGTACACAAGAGACCACTGGCGCGAGGCAAGGGCGGTGCCGAGTTGGGTGGCGAGGTTCATGAACTCGGGGGAGTTGCCGGGCGTAGAGCCACAGAAGACGCAGATGCGAAGCGCGGCTCGTGCACCTGCGTTTGTGGATAGAGTGGTTTCGGAGCTTGCCATTGGGCGATGGTACGAGAGTGCACCTCGGGGCGTGGTTTGTTCCGGTCTGAAGTGTCTCGATCAGCTTGAATGGATTCTGCAATGAAGTGTTCATTGATTGCGGTAAGCTTGGCAGCTGTCATCGGAGCGATGGAAGTTGGTGGATGCGCCACCACAGGATCGACAAGTGGTGGCGGGGGTAGTGATTCGCACGGTGCCGCAACAAAGGGAACAACCGACACTTCGATCTTGAACGACACCACGTTGGTGAAGGGAACCAGCACCACGATGCTGGTGTGGGGGATGTCTTGCCCCTTGTGCGCCAAGAACGTGGATATTGAACTCCGGCGTATCAAGGGTGTGTCGTTTGTCGCTGCGGATCTTGGTGAGGGGCATGTGACAGTCACCTTGGATGGGAGTGCACCGGTGACGCGCGGGCAATTGGCGCGCGCGGTGAATGATTCGGGCTTCACCATCAAATCGTTTGAGAACTGATCACCGGTCTGGGCGCAGGAGTGACGCGATGCGAAAGGGGATTGGGTGCGTGGCCGGCGTGGCTGCCGCGGTGTGGTGCTTGCCGAGTGTGCAGGCGCAGGAGGCGATGTGGGCAGAAGCGGCAACACAGCCACCGAGCGACACCTTGCGGTATCGCCCGATGGCGCACTACGTGCGGTATGGAGGTTCGCCGAGCGGAGAGTTCAAGCGTGCGGAAGAGTTCACAGTCGAGCATGAGTTCGCAATTGCGCTCACGCCGGATGTGAGCTTTACCCTGACGATTCCGACCACGCACCGCCGCACGAGTGGGCGGCATCATGGCGACGCGAACGATGATGATTCGGGCATCGGCGACATGCACGCGCTGGCGAAGATTCGCTGGTACAAGGCGGATACTGGGCCGATCGACACGGTGCGGTCCAGTATTTTCTTCGGGGCAGAGTTGCCTAGCGGGCATCGCGAACTGTCCAGCAAATCGGTGGATCCGATCGTGGGCATCGCGACAACCTGGATTCGCAAGCGCTGGGGCGGCACCTTCACGGTTCATTACAAGATGAACACCAACCAGCACGATGAGGGATTTGAGCCAGGTGATTCCAAGGCGGATGCCTTCAGCATTGATAACGCGGTGATGTACCGCCTGGCCCCCGAGAAGTACACGATGGAGAGCAAGGGGGCGTGGTACCTCATTGGTGAAGTGAATGGGATCTTTGAAACCAACGCCGATCACGAGGTGATGCTGTCGCCCGGGCTGATGTATGAAGGATGGACATGGGCGTTTGAGGCGTCGATTCAGCTTC
>CAYTYD010000236.1:0-2946 GCA_964441555.1 uncultured Phycisphaeraceae bacterium
GGAGGAGGGATGGGGTCGGAGGATGATGGAATCTGGAGTGGGGCTCACGGGCAGGGGCACGTTACGCCGCTGGAAGTGCAGGAGGAGTGCTGACCCTTCCCGGGGTGAATTCTCGCGGTGAGGGAAGCTAGAAAAGAAGGTGTGTGGGGGATGCCGTCGATGGCCTGAGGGGGGAGTTGGTGGGCGACGCGTCGGATTTCGCGATAGAGAATGCTGCGATAGTGGGCGAGCCGCGTATCGGGGTTATCCAGAACGGCACCGAAGGAACGCTTGGGGTCGTTATAGATGAGAGCGGTGGGAAGTTCGGCGATGGAAAGTTTGGCGGCGGCGGCCTGCACCCAAAGCTGCATGGGGAAGGCGTAGCCGGATTCGGAGAGGCGGAGGCGATTCATGGCGCTGACACGGTGGGCCTTGTAGCCGCAGAAGGAATCGGTGAGATTCAGACCGAAGCGCTCGTTGATTTCGCCGGTGAGGATGTGATTGATGCGGCGACGCTCTGGCGGAACCCAAGTGGAAGCTTGGACCGAGGACATGTAGCGGCTGCCACTGATGATGTCTGCTGATTTGGATGCGGCGGCGGCGAGGAATTCGGGGAGTTGCTCTGGCTCGTGCTGATCATCGCAATCCAAAGTGATCACCCAATCGAATTTTTCGGCGGCGGCAAAACGGAAGGCATCGCGAATGGAGCGGCCGTACCCCTGATTGCGGCGGTGACGGATGATGGAGGCATTGGGGAGCGTGGCGAGAATGTCGGGCGTGGCGTCGGTGGAGCCATCATCAATGAAGAGGAGGTTGGAGGTGAAGGGGCGAACGCGGTCGTAGACGTGGCGCAGGTGGCCCGCTTCGTTGTAGACAGGGATGGCGACGAGTGCGTGCATGCGGGCGTTCCTTGCGGGACGGGCCACCCCAAAGGGATGCGGTGGCATGGAGTACGAATGTGAGGTCCCGTCCTTGGGACGCGTGAGGTGCCGGGGAGTATTCGCACCCTGGCGGAGCTTGGATGCCGAGGGGCGGAAAGTGGTTTCACGCTCGGCACGGGGTGGTTGGGACAGTAGTGGTACGCTTGGGAAATGGAAGCGATCAGCGTTTTCGACATTTTCAAGATCGGGGTGGGGCCGTCGAGTTCGCACACGATGGGGCCGTGGCGGGCGGCGGAGAAATTTGTGGGCGTGCTGCGCCGCCGCGGAATGCTGGGGAACGTGGCGAATGTGCGGGTGGATCTGTATGGGTCGCTGGCCAAGACGGGGAAGGGGCATGGGACGGATTTTGCGGTGATCCTGGGGTTATCGGGTGAAGATCCGGTGACGTGTGACCCGTCGGAACTGGGGACCAAAGTGGGAGCGGTTGAGGAAACTGGGAAGCTGATTCTGGGTGGGGAAGTGAGTGTGGGGTTTGTGCCCCAGCGTGACATCGTCTTTCACATGGACCGGGCCCTGGCTTTTCACGCCAACGGGATGACGTGCACGGCGATGTTGGAGAGTGGGGAGACGATCGCCGAGACGTATTACTCGGTTGGTGGTGGGTTTGTGGTGCAGGAGCAGGAGGAGATCGAAGGGGCACGGTGCATGCTGCTGCCATTTCCGATCGAGAAGGCGGATGAACTGCTGGAATACTGCGAACATGTCGGATTGACGATTCCGCAGGTGGTGCAGCGAAATGAACGGGTGTGGAGAGATGATGCGGAGATTGAGGCGGGGCTCTTGAATATCTGGCGGGTGATGCAGGAGTGCATGTATCGAGGGTGCACCACAGTGGGGACATTGCCGGGGGGGCTGAACGTGACGCGACGCGGCGCGGCGATCAGTCACAAGCTCTTTGGCGCCCAGATGTACACGGATCTGGAGAGTTGGAAAGGTGTGATTCGCAGCAGTGCGGGGGATTTTCAAAACATCCTGAAGATGGTGTCGTGCTTTGCGCTGGCGGTGAATGAAGAAAACGCGGCGTTCGGGCGCGTGGTGACCGCGCCGACGAATGGCGCGGCGGGGGTGATTCCCGCGGTGCTGATGTATTACGAGATGTTCTGCCGCAGCAACCGGCAGGGAGTTCTGGATTTTCTGCTGGCAGCGGGAGAGATCGGAAGTCTTTTCAAGAAAGGCGCAACGATTTCGGCGGCAATGGGTGGATGCCAGGCGGAGATCGGCGTATCAAGCGCGATGGCTGCGGGGGGATTGACGCAGGCCTTGGGTGGAACTCCGGGTCAGGTGTGCATGGCGGCGGAAATCGCGATGGAGCATCACCTGGGGATGACGTGCGATCCGATCGGCGGATTGGTGCAGATTCCCTGCATTGAGCGCAACACCATGGGCGCGATCAAGGCGATCACGGCGGCTCATATTGCGTTGGAGAGTGATCCGGCGCGAGCGCGGGTCTCGCTGGATGATGTGATCGCGACGATGTGGGAAACCGCCAAGGACATGAACGGCAAATACAAGGAAACTGCCGAAGGTGGTCTGGCGGTGCAGATTTCCGTGAGTATCAGCGAGTGTTGAGCACAATCAGGCGTTGGTTGGTATCGATCAGCGATACCGCCAGTAGCCCCGCTCATCGCGCGAGCCCTGCCGGAAAATCAAATACGACTCACTCGACCGCCACGTATTGATGTAATACGGGCGATCAATCTGCGGGGCATCGCGCTCCGGCCACATGCCCATCGGCTGGTATGACTGCAGAGCACTGCCGAGCGAGGCATCGCGGCGTGAGTTATCCGCCTGAGCCGCCCAGTATTCGTCAGCCGCGGAGTTGCTGCGGGGTCCATCGGGAAGGAATGAGACGGCGGCTGAAGCGCCACCATCTCCGGCCCACACACCGGCCGAGCGGCGTGCCACAGGAGCTGAGCACCCGGATGCGTACACCACGACGCACCCGAGCGCCAGCAGCGCGGCAGGCCTGACCAGAGCCGACGAAACGAGAGCCGATAACAGATTGGAACTCTTGAGCCGCGACATG
>CAYTYD010000236.1:2956-5236 GCA_964441555.1 uncultured Phycisphaeraceae bacterium
ACAACCGGCATGCCTGATACAGACGGAACGAAGGTCCGCGAATACCGAACGTGGCGCGACGAGGTCGCGACCCGCACGGCGGGACGGGACAGGGTGAAGATCCACGCGTCCTTGTGTGGTCTTTGGAGTGCGCCGCGTGTGGTGCACAGGCAACACACGCGATGGATGATGCCTTGTTCCAACGCGATCTGTTCGCGAGAACAAAGCATGAAAGGGCCGATCCATCGGGCCCGGTTGAGAAGCGCGCGGGGTGGGAGTCGAACCCACGACCGTCGGATTAGAAATCCGAAGCTCTATCCAGCTGAGCTACCCGCGCGGCCTGATGAAGGATACGCGTGACGGTGCTACTTGAGTTCCTTGCTCAGAATGCAGGAACGATAATTGGTGTAGGGCCATTGCCAGTACTCAACAAGGCGGAATCCCCGGTTGATGTAGAAGTCGTAGAGCTTGCGATCGGGCTCGGCCATGGACAGGGCGAGTTCGATTGCCTTATTTTCGCGGGCGCGGACCTCGACCTTGTCCAGGAGAAGACGACCGATGCCGCAACCCTGCAGATCGGGGTCGACAGCGAACTGGGCGAAGTGGGCGACTTCTGGCCGGAGGAAGAAAGGAGGGAACGTGACCTTCTCGATCTCTTCAAAAAGGATGATGCCGACGATCTTGTCGGGATTGCCGGATTCAGACGCCGGGCGGTCGACGAGTGCGAGCCAACATTCAGAGTGCTTGGCACGATCGGCAGTGATGTCATCACCCTGGCGACCGGCAAGGGGTTTCAGCCCCATCTCCACCTGCGGCTTGTACGCACGGTGGAGCAACTTGGTGATTTCAGAGATGGAATCGTTCGGGCCGATGGTGCGAAGTCGCACGATGGGCCGCGGCACGCAGGGGGAGACCTGGATGGGTGTGGCAGTGGAAGGGGGCGTCGAAGATGACTGGGCGTCTTTCAATTCTTTTCAAACTCCGAAATGGCTCTGACGGGACTCCAATGTTGGTTCCGACACAGGCAGGACCCGGCAATCGGCTCAAGCCGAAAAGCCGACGGGGGAAGAGGAACACTATTCTGTCCGATCATGCCGGGACGAGTTTCATACAACCTTGATGCCGGAGCAGTTGGCGGGGATTCCGTGGGGGGCCAAACCGGATGGACCGGCTCGACGTCGATCCGCGTGCGGTATTGCGAGTGCGACCCCATGGGCGTGGCTCATCACGCGGCTTACGCGCCGTGGCTGGAGATCGCCCGAACCGAACTGCTCCGAGCCCGCGGCATGACCTACGCAGCATTGGAAGCGGCAGGAACGTTCCTGGTGATCACCAAGCTCGCGGTGAACTACCGCCGCCCCGTGAAGTACGACGATGTAGTCGAGATTCGCGTGCGTGTGGTGGAAAGCACCAGCCGCGTGAAATTGGAACACGAATACGACGTCTTGCTGATCGAAGCCGGAGACGGCCACACTGGCGAAGGGAACATCCAGCACGCGCACATCCGACACCCGGGCGACGTCCTGGCGACGGCGGCCACGACTCTGGCGTGCGTGGATCGCGATGGTAAAGTGGGCGCCTTGCCGGAATGGCTGAAGTAGCAAGCGCAGCTCGCGATGGCAAGATGAATCGAATACGACGCGAATGCCCGCGTTACTTCACGCCGCCAAGGGGATAGCCGTTGGGGCTGCTGGTGGGTTCATTTGGCGGCGGCGGCACGAAAGGGATGTGCTCATACCACTTCTTGGGCCGGCTGAAGGCGTTGTATTCGTACACGGAGCGATTGGCGAATGGAGACTTGGTGTCTTCGTACCAATCCAACCACTGACGCTGGCTTAAGCCGAAATCCTGACCAGTCAGCGTGCGCAGGGAATTCTGAGCCGCACGATTCACGGAGAGATCGGAATCGTTGAGTGCTGCGACGAGGGCCTGCATCGATCGATCGTCCGCATACTGGCCGAGGGCATCGACCGCCTCCACGCGCACTGAGGCAGAGACTTCGGCACGATCGTCCGGCTTTTCCAAGTCCGGCTCTTTGGAGGCGACAACCAAGGGATCAATCGCGTCGGTGTTGTAAAGCCGCTGCAGGCCGCGAGCCGCCTCGACGCGCACCAGCACATCCGAGTGCGAAAGGCCCTCGATCAGAAGTGGAACGTGCTCAGGACGACCATGATTGGCGATGGCACGCATGGAGGCGATGCGGACCCGGGGATCCGGATCATTGATGTTCTGTAGAAAGAGACGCATGTACAACTCTTCGCCGGCAAATGGTTGCGAGCCGATGATGAGCGTGCCCTTGTA
>CAYTYD010000237.1:0-5228 GCA_964441555.1 uncultured Phycisphaeraceae bacterium
GCCGACGCCACTCACCCCTAAACCCCAAAAACAGAAAAGCCCCTGCTTGCACAGGGGTTCCTGAAAGTGGAGCGGACGTGAGTCGAACACGCGACCTCATCATTGCGAACGATGCGCTCTACCAACTGAGCTACCGCCCCATAGGAAATCTGGATGTACTTCGTCGCCATGGCCAGCCGGGTTCGACTACCCACATCGTGCGAAGGGGGCGATTGTACGACTCAGAACCAGATTTGCCACCGAATTCGCCAGATACCCACCGATCCCAGCTACCAATGCCGAACGCCGAGCGATTTGATAGCGTATTCTCAATAGGCAGGATGCATCAGCTGGACCAATCAGGCCGGGGAGGCAAGGACCGTGAGGACACGCGGAGTCAAACTGAAATTTCGCAGCGCGGGTGTCGCGGCGATGGTTGCCGCGATGTTGTGCGGAGGATGTGATCGCTCGCCCGGCGGAACAGCATCCCCCACTGCCTCGGGCGCGACAAAGGGAGTGAAGCGGCCGCTGAATGTGGTCACGACGATCGCGCCATTGCGCGGACTCATCGCGGAATTAGCACCGGCAGATGCGACAATTACGATGCTGATGCAGCCGGGACGGAGTGAGCACGGGTACGAATTCACGCCGGCGGATATTCAAACGATTTCCAAAGCAGATGCGGTGTTTTACATCGGACTGGGGCTCGAACCAACCGTCGCGGCATTTGTGGAGAAACGGACGAACTCCACGCGCGAGGCGGTGTCGATCGGGCGCGTATTGAAACTGGAAACTGGTGCGACACCGCATGAGCACAAGGCCGATGAGCCCGCACATACCCATGATGGACACGATCATGGGCATGATCATGGGCCAATTGACGTGCATGTATGGCTGGACCCAGTGCTGATGAAGGAAGCGGTGCCGGGATTGAATGAGTCGCTGATTGCGGCGTTGAAGCGATGTGGCGGCACTGACACTGATGTTGAAGCACAGCGGGCAAAGGGTGCGGCACTGATTGGCAAGCTGAATGCGCTGGATGAAGAGATCAAGGCGGCACTCAAGCCCTACGCCGGAAGGTCGATCGTGACTCATCACGCGGCGTTTGGACGGATGGCAGAGAGGTATGGACTCAAGGTTGCGGAGGTGCTGCGACCGATCGAGTCGAGCGAACCGACGCCGGCACAGTTGTCGGCGGTGTCCGAAGCGATTCGCAAGGAAGGGATCAAGACAATCTTTGTCGAGCCGCAATTTGATGCGACAGCCGCACAGCGCGTGGCGGAACTTGCGGGAGTGCGCGTCATGACGCTCGATCCTTTGGGGACGGGAGATTATTTTGCGCTGATGCGCAGCAACACCGAAACGCTCGTGAAAGGGCTCGGCTCCGGCAAATGAGCCTGTGACCTTGCAACAACCGATTACACTCTGTGCCTGATGCCTGATCAACCCCATTCAACACCGGCGGTTTTGATTCGCGGAGTGACGCTGCGCTACCCCGGCGCCGAGCAAGCCGCGCTCAGCGATGTTTCGCTGGATGTGATGGCGGGGGAGAAGCTGGGCATTCTGGGGCCAAACGGCGGTGGAAAGTCAACGTTGGTGAAACTAGTGCTGGGCTTGCTCGCGCCGGATGCGGGAAGAGTGGAGATTTTCGGGGCATCACCAAGAGAAGCGCGGCGGGATGGATTGGTGGGATATGTGCCGCAACGGGTGGAGGCGGAGCTGGGATTCCCGGTGAGCGGGCGGGATGTGGTGACGATGGCCGCAGGATTGAGATTGGGGTGGTGGCAACGCGCAGGAGTGTTGATGCGCCAGCGCGTGGATGCGGCGCTCCAGACGGTGAACGCGATGGGGTTTGCCGAGCAACCGGTGGGAACATTGTCTGGGGGACAGTTTCAACGGATCATGATCGCGCGGGCGATTGTGACCCAGCCGAAAGTGCTGGTGCTGGATGAACCGACGGTGGGCATTGATGTGGCCGGGCAAAAGCAGTTTGCCGAATTGATCGAGCGGCTGTCGCGGGAATTGGGGATGACGCTGCTCGTCGTGAGTCACGACCTTCGGACGATTGCGAGCGGGTGTGATCGGGTGGCGTGTCTGTCGCGGACGCTGCATTCGCATGGTGCGCCGGAGGGATTGACGCCGCGCGTGCTGGCGGAGGTTTTCCGGCACGATATGGCAAGCATTTTCGGAGATGTTCACGTGGATGCGCATGCCGCGGCATCCTGCAGCGATCCCACCCACAGTCACGCTGAATCGCCAGCCGCTGGAGCCCCGGTACAACTGCGGATTGATCGCAAGGGCAGCGCCGATGGGGGCGGGTCATGACGCTGCACACGTGGGAATATCTTTCCGGGCCGGATGCCGCGCTGTATTGGCCTGCGATCGTCACCGGCGTTGTTGTCGCCGCGATGTGCGCGTGGCTGAGCGTGATCGTGGTACTCAAGCGATTGGCCTTTATCGGGCAGGGAGTCAGTCACGCCGCGTTCGGCGGCGTCGGTATCGCGGCGATGATGGGACTGTTTGCCAGCACATCCGCCGGAAGCGGAACATCGCTCGCACAGTTCGCGGTGATCGCCGGTTTCTGCCTTGGCTCAGCGCTCTTGATCGGAAAGTTGAGTGAGAAGAGTGGTGATCGCGCGACGACGGACCATGCCGATACGGCGATCGGCGTGATTCTGGTGGGGTCGATGGCGCTGGGCGCGATTCTGCTGCATGTGGCGCAGATGAAACGGATGGCTGCCGGAGTAAGCTGGGAAAACGTGCTGTTTGGGCAGTTGCTGACAGTGACGTGGACGGACGCGGCGATCGCGGGAGCCGTGGCGTTGGTGGTGGCTTCAACGATGGCGGCGTTGCGCAGGCCGCT
This sequence comes from uncultured Phycisphaeraceae bacterium, assembly GCA_964441555.1. Classification (GTDB taxonomy): domain Bacteria; phylum Planctomycetota; class Phycisphaerae; order Phycisphaerales; family UBA1924; genus F1-120-MAGs238. The sequence goes on from CAYTYD010000237.1 coordinate 2,843, forward strand.
GATGCTGACGCTGTTTGATCGACCAGTGGCCGAGGCGCTGGGTGTGCGGGTTCGGGTGATGAACCTGGTGTTGCTGGCGCTTCTGGCCGTGGCGACGGTGAGCGCGATGAAACTGGCGGGAGTCGTGCTGGCGACGGCGATGCTGACATTGCCGGGTGCGGCAGCTCTTCGGTGGTCACGACGAATGGGTGTGGTCATGATGCTCGCGCTGCTGATGGGCGTGGTGTGCGTGCTGGGGGGCGTGGTGCTCAGCTTTGAATTGGATTGGCCAACCGGCCCGGCCATCGTGCTGGTGATGGTGGCGGTGTACTTTGGCTCCCGGTTGAAAGGAGCGCTCACCGCATGAACGTCACGCCGGTGCGCCAACGCGAGCCAGATCATCCCCATCGAGGCGGCAGATGGTCCAATCGTTGAGGCGGCGGGCGCCGAGCTTTTCGTAAAACTCAATCGCCGGGGTGTTCCAATCCAATACCGCCCATTCCATGCGCGGACATTGACGCTGCACCGCGACGCGCGCCACGGACTTGAGCAGGGCAAGGCCAAGCCCCTTGCCGCGGGAGTGAGGCGTCACGTACAGATCTTCGAGGTAGAGCCCGGCGCGGCCTTTCCAGGTGCTGAAGTTGTGGAAGTAGACGGCAAATCCGAGCGGCACCTCGTCGATGAGGCCGATGAGACATTCGGCGACCGGCCCGTTGATGTGACTGCCTGGGACAGCGCAGCCGAAGAGAGCTTCGTGGATGAGGGCTTCGGTGGCGATGACGGCCTGCGGTTCGCGCTCATACTCGGCGAGCTCGCGAATGAAGCGGAGAATGAGGGGAACATCGGCGGGCGTGGCAGGGCGGATGGCGATGGACATGAGAGAATGGTTGCCCGGTCATACGATGTGGGCATGGCAGATAAAGTAAAAGCGGAATTGTTTCTGGCGGAATTGAACCGCCTGCGCAAGGACCTGGGCGAAGACAAGAGCGACCTGGAATGGGTGACGCTGCATCACGCGTTTTGCTTTATCTCATACAAAATGGGAGAGTTTCAGAAGTACGTGGATGAGCAGGCGGCCAAAGGTGAGTTTGACGAATTGGAACGGTAAAAGACATATAGATCGCTTGAGTTCGACGTCCGTTGACACTCTGGCGAAAGCGCTTGCGCTGCACTCTCACACATTCGCAATCACGGGGCAACCACACTTAGACCTCGCGTATCCGCGGCTTTCCGGCTCCGGAAAGGCACCAACATGTTGCGGGGATGACAGCGGAACCGCTGGATCAGCAGCTCAGCAACCTGCCCTTGTACGCCGGGTACTGGTGGGATGACGCGATTGGGCTGTATCACGTTCGACATCGCGTCTATCGCCCTGAGTGGGGCCGCTGGCTGCAGCGTGATCCCTTGGGATACGCCCCCGGATGGAATCTCTACCAGTATGTCAACGGAATGCCGTGGGGTGCTGTGGATCCGATGGGGCTGTCAGGCGTTCCATTCGAATGGAATCATGAATTGCCGCAGACAATTTTTGGTTCTGGCGGATTGATGGAAAAGTTGGGAATCACTGTGCCTGGTGTCGATGATGACTTCATCAATCAACCTGAGAATGGCTCAATAATGCGTTGGCATGATCATCGCGGTCCAGGTAATATGAAAACTCATACTGACTACATCGATGCATGGGAGACTTGGGTTAAAGAACGCTATGGCCTCGGGTTATCTATCACTCAGGAAGATGTGACTACAAAGCTCAACGAGTTTCGCACAAAGTCCTCGTTTTCAGAGTGGCTCAATAGAGGCAAACGTGCGACAATCTCATACACAAAATGGCAAAACAAGAGTACTGTTAAGAAATTGCAGTGGTTGATAAAGGAATCCAGCATTCTGACTGAACAAGAAATCACTGTGTTTACTCAAGTTGTTAAAATGGCTAAGAACTCGGGAACAGTAATCAAATTTGCGAACACTGTTTCAGTTGCGGCTAACGGTTTGGGTAAGGTCGCGACCGTACTCGTGCCAATCGTTATTGTGGCAAATGTCGCTGGCGGTGACGAAATAATGAGGGCGACGGTTGATGCAATGCTACCAGTAGATATTGACACGGTTGATGAGCTTCGTCGCGATGGATTAGTAATTATCCATGAATCAGTTCATCAGAAACGCTACCAAGTCCATCGAGGCACTGATTCGCTGCTTCATGAACTGACAGGCATACCTCAGGCCGAACGAACATCTCTATCATCTCCTTCTCGCTGCGACCCTCGCTAAGGACGGCCAATACATGCCCATTCGAACTGATCGTTTTTACGCTCTTGTAAACAATGCGTATGGAAAATTTCCGCACTTACCCGTTCCGCACATATATTCACGTATTCTATCAAGAGGCCATGAGCGACCTGTTCGAAAG
>CAYTYD010000238.1:0-5226 GCA_964441555.1 uncultured Phycisphaeraceae bacterium
CATCAAAATGGGCATCCATGCGCCTTCATGTTTGAACTCGATGATCGCGGCTTCGTCGTGAAGTCGCGGGGATCAACTGCCAGAGTAGGATCGAGCGTGAGTGACACCCGGCTTGAAACGATTGCTGTGAATGATGCCGCGGATCCGCGGCTGGCGGATTATGCCGGCCTCTCCGATCGCCTGGGCATTCATCGCGGCAACCGCTTTATTTGTGAGGGGCGGTTGATCGTCGAGCATCTGGTGCACTCGGGATATGCCATCCGCTCGGTCTTCCTGGCCGAGAACTGGCTGGAGCGCATGGGCCCGACGCTGGCCCTGATTCCACCGGGCGTTCCCGTGTACGTCGCGCCAGAGCCGGTGCTGGATCAGATCATCGGTTTCGCCTTTCACCGGGGCATTCTGGCGTGTGGCGAGATCATCAACCCCCCGACGGCTGATGACCTGATTCGACGCTGCTCGTGGCTGATTCTGCTCGAAGACCTTTCCAATCACGACAACATGGGGAGCATTTTCCGCTCGGCCAGTGCCCTGTTGGGGCAGGGGGTGGGTGTCCTGCTCAGCCCCGGCTGCTGCCACCCCTTGTATCGCAAGAGCGTGCGCGTCTCGATGGGGCACGCCCTGCGGATTCCCTTTGCGACGGTGGAACCCTGGCCGGAGGGGTTGGAGCGGTTGAAAGAAGCCGGGTTTGTAGTTCTCGGACTTACGCCGGGTGAGGGGTCGATTGAGTTGAGCCAAGCCGCGATGGGGTTTGGGCAGAATCGCAAATTGGCCTTGATGCTGGGAGCAGAGGGGCCAGGGCTGACGGAAGCGACCTTGGCGAGGGTGGATCAACGGGTTCGGATTGAGATTGCTCCTCATGCGGATTCGCTGAATGTGGGAGTAGCGGCGGCGATAGCGATGTACCAGATGGCTGGCCGATCGGGTGATGTGTCACGTGGGTGAAACTCCCCCTTGGGAACCCGGGCCAGAATCGAGTGTCAGACTATTGTTATTCTGTTGGCCCAAACCAATCGCCGGGGCTCTTCTGCCGCGGCGCTGGTGAGACGTGGGTTGGGGTTCGGTTCGAGACCTTTTCGCAGGGATACATCACATATGGCACATTCCACTTTTCGCCGTTCTGCATTGACCCTGACTGTGCTTGCCGTTGTCGCGGCGAGCGTGCACGCCGATGTGATCCGCAAGGGTGAGGGGTCACGCCGCCAGCAGTTGGACAAGATGGAATTGAAGCAGTTTCCTGCGGATGGGTGGAAGGGGCTGACATGGTCGGGCTCCGCTCCGGCGGTGGGAGATCTGGCTGGCAAGCCGGTGCTGGTGGTGATGTGGGCCGATTGGCGCGATGTGTCGGTGAAGGGTTTGAAGCTCGCCACCAAGCTCGGTGAGAAGTACGCCAAGGAAGGTCTTGTGGTTGTTGCCGTGCACAATGCCACGGGTTTTGCCGAAGCGGCCAAGCCGACCATCGGTGAAGGTGGCAAGCTCTTTGTCGCCCACGATGCCAAGGGTGAATTCCGCAAGGGGATTCTTTCGGACAGTGATCCTGATTTTTACGTCATCGATCGAGCAGGCCAGATGCGCTTTGCCCGTATCACGACTGAGAGCGTTGATGAGGCCGTGAGCACGGTGGTGAAAGAGGCCGAAGGTGATGCCAAGGGTGTGAATGACAAGCTCAAGGCCGAGGCAGATCGCAAGGCGGCCGATGCTGCGAAATCATCGCTGATCAACAACGCGCTGGATATGACCAGCATTCCCGAGCAGCCCTACACCCAGCCGGATGAGGATGCGTATACCAAGGCCGGCTTCCGCAAGTATTCATTGGCCGAAACCGGTGCCAACAACAAGGACGATGAAGTCAAGATGATGAACCTGCCGGAAGAGGGGTACTACCCCGCCAAGCCGCAGATGCAGGGTCGTTGCGTGGTGGTGTACTTCTGGAACCACCTGATTCCCCAGTCGTGGGATCCGGGTATGGCCGAGATGGACAAATTGCAGCGTAAGTATGGACGCGATGTGACGTTCATCGGCGCGTGGACGCCTTTGAAGCTTGAAGGCGTCAACGACGAGATCATCCAGAAGGAATGGGCCGACGAGCAGGGGCAGGAGCGCGTCAAGAAGCGCATGGAGAACATGGCCAAGGGTCGCACCATTGGTCACTCGATTGTTCTCGATCCGACCGGTTCGATTCTCTCTGCGATCCGCTCTAACGACCTGAATTTCCAATTGGGCTGGATGCCGTACGTCGCAGTGGTTTCGAGTGAAGGTCGCGTCCGCTTCCAGGGCTCATCGCGCTGGCCGCAATTCATCGGCACAGTTGAGGAAGTGCTTCGCGTCGATCCCGGCGTAAAGCGCCGCCGCGCTGCCGAGGATTCCTACATGCGTGCCAAGGGGGCTGCCCCTGCGGCTCCCACGACACCAGCTGCGCCGACAACTCCTGATCAGCCAAAGTGATTCCGTGACTGTCCCCGGATCACCTCTGTTTCACGTCGTGCTGCATCAACCCGAGATTCCCAATAACACCGGGAACATCGGTCGGACGTGCATCGCGACGGCGTGCGAGTTGCACTTGGTGCGTCCGTTGGGTTTTGATACCAGTGATAAGGAGTGCCGCCGCGCCGGGCTGGATTACTGGCCGCGGCTGGGTGTGCAGGAGCATGATTCGCTGGATCAGTGCCTGAAGGGGCTGGATAGGCGACCGTGGGTTTTTACCACGCGAACTGACCGGTGCTATTTCGATGCATCGTTTGCCCTTGGGGATGTGCTGCTCTTTGGCAAAGAGACGGCAGGGTTGGAATCGAGCATCCTGGACCAATACCCGGATCGGCTGGTGCGGATGCCCATGGTGGCCGGAGAAAGGTCTCTGAATTTGGCGACGGCGGTGTGTGCAGTGGTGTACGAAGGCATCCGACAGCTCCGGCAGCGTGGTGATTTGGCAATCGGCCCCGGCTGCACCATCGCGCGTTCGCAAGGTACACTCCGATCATGACGACTCGTTGGCGACTCAGTTTCGATTCGATTCGCATTCGGCCACTGGCCGCAGTTCTGGCGGCGTCTGCGTGCGCGGCGGTGATCAGCGGATGTCGTCCCCCGGTCTTTGGACCAAACGAGGATCGCAGCCAGTTCGATCGCTTTGACCAGGCGCGCGACACCCGTGCCCAAACGCTGATTGAGGATGAATTCGGGCGCAAAGTTCCCAACCTGCGCAAACGCCTCGTGCACACCGAGTAGTGGGTGGCCAGCGCACCAGTTGCGCGATGATGAAGGTCCAACACCGTTTATTGGCGTCAGAATGAATTTTTTTGTTAGGGTGTGAAAGTCCGATACATGAATTCGGGACAAACTGTCGATAGCATTGGGCGCGAGTAGGATCGGACTGGCTCGCGTATACGCTTGGTGCTCCCAGGACGGGTGATTGACCATGGCTAAGAAGACGATGCGAAAGACGGCACGCTCTCGGAAGCGCTCTCACGTCGTGAGTGCGTCGCTGGTTGGTGCCATGCTGGTTGTGGGCGCTGGGCTTGCCGCGCTTGATCGTTCGTCGCGTCCTACGGCTCCGGAATCAGTCACGTTGCCGGCCCTGATGGCTGCGGCGGTGGAAGCCCCCAAGATCGATGCGATTTTCCGCACCAACGTCCCGATTCAGAAAGGGCGTTGGCAGGCGATTGTGATTCATCACTCGGCATCACCCTTTGCGACTTCCGAGTCACTTTCTAGTGCAACCGGGGGCCGCCAAACGGCTTTCCAGTTTGTGATCGGTAACGGCAACGGCATGGGCGATGGCGATTTGCACGTTGGTTCATCTTGGATGGATCAGACGGCTGGCCGCCACAGCAGTGGCAAGTTTGGCCCTTGGCTGAACCAGAACGCCATTGCCATCTGCCTGGTGGGTGATGGCAACCGCAAACCCTTCTCCGGTGAGCAGTTGGATCAGCTGGTCCGACTGACCAATACGCTGGCCAAGGAATTTGGCATCGATCGGCAGAAGATCTACTTGCCCTCAGATTTGGACCCCTCCTCCAAGAATCCCGGATCAAACTTCCCGGCGGCTCAATTCCGAGCTCAGCTGAAGGATTACGGCACGGGCGCCGTTCACGGTCAGCCCCGCAGCCGCTAACTGACAACAAACCCTGAAAATGATTCACTCTCGTGGCCGGTTTAGACCGGCCACGATGCTTTTTGCGTTTGGATGTGGCCTGAAAGAGGATTGAGAATCCCTGTCAACAATCTGGGCAGGATTCGGCAAGGCGGGGGAATCGCGGATATTCTGTATGCGCTGCGGATCAATCGGTCACCGGAACCGGTGGGGGGCCGGGTGCGGATGGGTCGGTGGCTGAATGGGGCGTGGCGGGTCGTTCTGATCGTGCTGCCCTACCGCGGCAGGTCGCAGGCGACCCACTCGGGTGCGCGATCGGCACCTCGGATGCATTGGCTTGCCAATCTTCCGAACGTCGGAAACCCCGGACCAGATTCCCCGGAGTGCCTTCAGGAGGCAGAATCGGGGTTGAGTGATCCGGAACATCTGACGATGACAACTCGCGTCGTCCGGTTTGAGGGTTCCCACCTCAAGTCCGGGTGGGTTACTCAGCCGGGAAGGATGGAGAGGTGGCGGTTCTCGTGTCCGATATCAAGAAAGGTGACATCATCGAGGGATATCGCGTCATGGCCGAGCTGGGCCGCGGCGCTGCCTCTGTGATTTATCTGGTGCAGGATCCCAAGACCAAGCAGATCTGGTCGTTGAAACATGTGGAGAAGCACTCGGACAAGGATGATCGCTTCCTTGAGCAGGCGGAAATTGAATACAAGGTCGCCAATGAAATCGACCACCCGGCGATTCGCAAGATTGAGCGCGTGATCAAGAAGAAGTCGGGGCTCCTCAGTGTCTCCGAGCTCTTCCTGGTGATGGAGTTTGTGGATGGTGTGGCGCTGGATCGCTCACCACCGGCGACGTTTGAGCAGGCCGTGCACATCTTCCAGCAGGTCGCCGAAGCCATGCACGCCATGCACGATCATGGATACGTGCATGCGGACATGAAGCCCAACAACATCGTCGTGCTCTCTGATGGACAGGGCACGGCCAAGTTGATCGATCTGGGCCAATCGTGCAAGATCGGCACTGTGAAGCCGCGCATTCAGGGCACTCCCGATTACATCGCGCCTGAGCAGGTGCACCGCCGTCCCATCACGCCGGCGACGGACATCTACAACCTTGGTGCGACGATGTACTGGGTGCTGACG
>CAYTYD010000239.1:0-5213 GCA_964441555.1 uncultured Phycisphaeraceae bacterium
AGTGAAGGTGCCGATGCCGCCCTCGAAGGTTCCGGTCTGACCTGGGGTGGTGAGAACACCGTTCTTGGCATTCACCCAGAAATCGTTCCAGATGCCTTTTTCGACATCCAGGAGACGCAAGCCCATACCGGAGAAGTTGCGGGCAGGTATGCGGAGTTCTTCGACGCTGCCGACCCCGCCAAGGATGGTCCAGCATGTAGCCTCGCCCTCGAACTCCTCCCACTGGTCGGTGTGAGGGGCTTTGAGGCGTTTGTGCTTGAGCTTCCATTCACCAGCGAGGAAATTGAAATCACCGGGTTTGCCTGAGTTCAAGTCGTGTTCCTTGTGTGTGAGTGTTGTGGTTTGGGTGGCGCAACCGCCTCCGATGGCGAGGAGGAGCGTCGCCGCCAACTGCAGTATGGATCTGCGGTCGACATCATGCTCTGGCACGGTCACCGGTGTACCGACAGCTGGTCGAAGCGTTGCGTGCGGTGTTGCGAGTTGTGACACGGCAAGAGGATACGACAACTGAATGTGCCTCTGCGGGGCGACGGCGGAGGCGTGAGACACGCCGGCGAGGTGTTACCCTTGCCTCATGTCCGAGCGGTTTGGCCACATTCCGGTGTTGTTTGATGACGTGGTGCGGGTGCTGGAGCCCAAAGCCGGGGAGACGTACCTGGATTGCACGGCTGGGCTGGGTGGGCACGCCGCGGCGGTGGGGAGAATGCTTGGGGCAACCGGGCGGGTGGTGCTGAATGACCTGGATGAGGGGAACCTGAAACGGGCCACAGCGCATGTGCAGCAGGTGGGAGTGGGTGTGACATCGCTGCATGGCAACTTTGCGGATGTGCCGTGGGCGATGCAGGAGAGGGGGTTGGTCGCCGACATGGTGCTGGCGGACCTTGGTTTTGCCAGTTCGCAGGTGGATGATGCGGAGCGGGGGCTGTCGTTTATGCGCGATGGGCCTTTAGATATGCGTTTGGACCCGAGCAAGGGGCTTACGGCGGCGGACCTGGTCAACCGGGCTCCAGAGTCGGAATTGACCCGGATGATCAGCGAACTGGGGGAAGAGAAGCAGGCTGGAAAGATCGCACGAAAAATCGTTCAAGAGCGGCGACAAACGCCGATTCAATCCACATCGCAGCTGGCTGAACTCGTCAAGGCGGCGGTGCCGTGGAATCCCGAACATGTTCGGATCCACCCCGCGACTCGCACATTTCAGGCACTGCGGATCGCGGTGAATGACGAGCTGGGATCGCTGGATGCGCTCCTGGCAGGATTGGAAGCTGCGATTGGAGCGGTTATCGGAGGGAGTGGTTCGGGGGGGTGGATCGCGAAGGGGGCTCGGGTGGCGATCATCTCTTTTCATTCGCTGGAGGATCGGCGGGTGAAGGAGCAGTTTGCGGGGTGGGTGAAGCGGGGATTGGTGAAGGATGAGCATGGTCTGATTCGGGCGAGTGAGGCAGAGCAGAGCGCGAATCCACGGTCGAGATCGGCGAAGATGCGTGTGGTGCGGGTGATGGTGTAATGGTTCGTGTGATTCGTGTCGTTTAGGTGGGCATGAGGTTTGCGGGTGGGTGATGTGCTGGTAGAATGTGTGAACTGACCGACAGGTTTTTCGCACGATTTGTTTGGAAGGGCGGATGACCGGTCGGGAGGCATGGATGCACTCCGCGGTCTTGCTTCGATTGGTTCGAGGCGTGCCGCGGCGGATGAACAAGGATCGGCGGCTGGTGCGAGCTGGCTGTTGATCACAAACGCAAGGATGCGTGTGAACGTGACCCGAGAACTCAAGCTGGCGCTGATCGTGGGCTTCTCTTTGGTGTTGGTCGTGACGATTCTCGTCAGCGACTATTTCTCCAAGGCGCGGCGTGTGTCGCTGGCGACGCCGGCGGGTGATACGCAGGTGGCGATGAAGGCGGCTCCGGATTGGAAGCCGGCTCCTCCTGAGCAATTGACGCCCACGAACCCTGAGCAGGGCGGACTTGGCGCGGCTGTACCCCCGCCCGTCGGCGATGGCTCGCTGATGGCTAGTGGTCCTGCTCCAATCGAGATTCGCCAGGGTGCGGGTTGGGGCGGCGGTTCGACTTCGATTTCCGGCGATGGCTTGGGCGGTGTGCTGAATAAGACTCCTGATCAGCCCATGATCCAGACGCATGTTGAGCCCGTGCTGGGCGGCGCGGCGGTTCCTTCGGGCAACCAGACGCCGGAGTACGTTCCGGCCAAGACCAGCGTCACGCCGGAACTTCCAATCAAGACCACGGTGACGCCTGTGCCAGTCGGCCCGACTGCGACGCCAGCGGCCAACGAGAAAACGCACACGGTTGCCTCGGGCGACACGATGTATGTGATCTGCAAAAAATACTACGGCACGACCAAATATTGGAAGGAGCTCGCGGCGTTCAACTCAGCGACCCTGAAGAATCCCGCAGCCCTGAAACTCGGCCAGAAGTTGCGGATTCCTTCGGTTGAGGTGTTGGGCGGCACGAAGCCAGCCGACGTCGGTGGTGTGGCGAGCAGCGAACCCAAGAGCGACGCGAAGCCGGAAGCCAAACCAACGACCAAGCCAACAACAAAGCCCAACGGCAAGACCTACATCGTGCAGAAGGGTGACACTCCTGGCGCAATCGCGCAGAAGACGCTGGGCACCAGCCGCAAGGCCAATGAACTGATGAAGTTCAACAAGATCGATGATGAAGGCGCACTCAAGATCGGCATGGTTCTGAACATTCCGAACTGAACGCCTGCGGATTTTGGATTCGAGAGAGATGTTTGGATAGAGAGATGACGCGGCGGCTCTGAAAAGGGCCGCCAGCGTCTTTAGACGGAAGCGGATGGCACAGGAGCACGGGCGTGTTTGGCAAAGTCGCGATTGTCGTGATCGGACTGGGTGCGGCGAGCGCATCGCTGCTGGCGCTGCGGCAGCAACGCCTGCAGGCAGCGCATGAATTGGCCAAGGCGCAACTGCGGATCGAGCGGCAGGATGAGGAATTGTGGAAGGTTCGATCTCGCATCGCATCACTGGTGAATCCGCAGAATGTCGAGATGATGGCCAGCGAGATTTCAGAGTTGCACGCGCTGGTGCCCGATGCGCCGGATGCCTCCGTGCCGCCACCTGTGAATGGAGGATTGGTGAGTGTGAGCTTGACGCCGCCACAGCCGAAGCGGTATGTGCCACCGGCAAAGAAGGACAAGCGAACCACGCCATCATCGACAACGGCCAAGAAGCCGGAGAACTCGCAGTCCGGTAGCAAGAAGCCGGAGAGCGCAAGCGGCACACGCAACACACGCAGCACGAGCGGCAGCGGGAGCAGCGGGCGATGAATCGACTTCCCTCACGTCGTGTTTCGGTCGTGGCGATGGTGTGTGGTGGTGTGGCGACGCTGGGCCTGATGGCGATGGTGGCGCGGGTCGCACAATTGCAACTGTCGCCGCCGGAGAAATTGGTGGCGACGGCCAAGACGCAGGCACGCGTGAGTCAGGCCAAGCAGATGGGACTGCGTGGCGATGTGCTGGATCGACGCGGACGTGTGCTGTCGAGCACGCGAATCGGCTATCGCGTGTTTGTCGATCCCACGCTTTTCCCCGAGCCGTTTGAAGAATCAGTGCAGAAGCTCGCCGCGGCGGCGCAGATTGATCCGGCCAAGATTCGCGAGCCGGTGAAGGCGGCGATGACGCTGAATTCGCCGGTGTTGGCAGCGCAGAAGGCCGAAGAAGCCGCGAAGAAGGAAGAGCGGCGGAAGCTGACGCCGGTGGGATTAGGCAAGATGGTGCTGGCTGAATTGAAGGGTGATGAGCCCGCGCCGGTGAATGAGGAAGAGAAGCCCAAGCTGGACAAGTATGTACCGATCGGGCGCGGGGGCGAGGTGTTGAGTGATGCCGCGGCGGAGGCGGTGCGGGCGCTGAAGATGAAAGGCGTGGCGCTCGAGCGTCATCAGGTGCGCGAGTATCCGGGCGGATCGGAAGTAGCACCGATCGCGGGGCTGGTGGATTGGGACAACAAGGGCGTGATGGGCGCCGAACTGAAGCTGAACAAGGATCTGACCGGCAAGGACGGGGGCGTGAAATACGTCCGCGATGCGCTGGGTCGGCCACTGTGGATCGAATCGAGCAACGTGCGCGAGCCGGATCATGGAGATGCGGTGCGGCTGACGATCGATCTGGAAGTGCAGCGAATGGTGACGGAAGTGCTCCGCCGCGGCGTCGAGGATTGTGATGCGCAAGGGGCGCGCTGCGTAGTCGTGGATACTCAGACGGGCGAAGTACTGGCGCTCGTGGACGTCGTGCGGCCTGTGAACGGTTTGTTTGACTTTCCTTATGAAGACAAAGACGCGCCGGTTGGACCGAAGGTTGAGATTCCTGAGCGGCGTTATCGGTTGACGCAGGTGCCGCCGGGGTCCGAGAGTGACGCATTTCTGGCGAGAAATCGTTGTGTGGAAGACGTGTATGAGCCCGGCTCAACGTTTAAGCCGTTCGTGTGGTCGACGATCACCGAACTGGGTTTGGCGCAGCCGAGCGAAGTCTTTAACACGCACAACGGACACTGGATCACTCCGGTGGGACGCCCGATTGACGACGTGAAGGAATTGTCGAAGCAGACGTGGGCGGAGGTGCTGGTGAATTCCTCCAACATCGGCATGATTCAGGCGGGGCAGCGTCTGACATATAACCAGATGAACGAGATGGCGAGGCGGTTTGGATTCGGCAGCCGCACCAGCGTGGGTTTGCCGGGTGAGACGACTGGCCTGGTGACGCCGATTCAGTATTGGACGAATTTCACCCAGGTTTCGATGTCGTTTGGACATGAGATCGGCGTGACACCGGTGCAGATGGTGAGAGCGTTCGCCGCGTTCTGCCGCTCTGGCGACCTGGCGGGAACGATTGTTCCATTGCGGCTCACGGTGCCGGAATCGGATTCCACCGGAGAGCCGGGGCAGAGTGTGGTGACGCGCGTGCTGCCAGCTGATGTCGCGACCTACACGCGGAGCGTGATGGGATTGGTGGCCGAGAACATGGAAGCCAAGATCAAGACCAAGCCGGTTTCCAACCGCGCCAATGCCAAGGGGACCAGCGAAGCTGATCAGATGCCGCAGTGGCGCTACTCGATTTTCGGTAAGTCCGGTACGGCGAAGGCCTCGCCCCTGCCACCTTTTGGCAAGCGCAAGCCCAAGGGGGCGCCCGCGTATTTTCAGCACCAATTCAACAGCAGCTTCATCGCGGGTGGTCCGCTGGAG
>CAYTYD010000240.1:0-5201 GCA_964441555.1 uncultured Phycisphaeraceae bacterium
TTGATGGGACTTGGATAGGTGTGGCGAAGATATTGCCACTGAGACGCGACAAGTACTGATTGGCCACCGTATCGCGGGAAGCCAGAATGTGATCGAGGCGTTCCATCTGGCCGACACCAAGCGCGGCGTTGAGCTCGCTAAGACGGAAGTTGAAGCCGAGGCGTTCGTGGGCAAGCCATGAACCCATGTGCTGGCCGCCAGCGGAGTGTGTGTGCACATGTGCTGCGCCGGGGCGGGGGATGGGTCGGCCCTGGTTGCGCATGCTGCGGCAGAGTTCGGCGATGCCGCTGTCATCGGTGACGATCATGCCACCTTCGCCGGTGGTGATCTGCTTGTTGGGATAAAAGCCAAAGACACCAGCGGTGCCGAAGGAGCCGGAAGCGCGGCCGTTGAGGGAAGCACCGAGTGCCTCGCAGGAATCCTCGATGAGTGGGATGCCGTGATGATCGGCGATGCGCTCGTAGACATCCATGTGGGCGGGATTGCCAAAGGTCGAGACGGCGATGATGGCTTTGGTGCGCGGGGTGATCGCGGCTTCGAGCTGGGCCGGATCCATGTTGAAGGAGACAGGGTCGATATCGACAAAGACCGGGCGAGCGCCGACCATGAGAATGCAGTTGCTGCTGGCGATGAAGGAGTAGGGAGTGGTGATGACTTCATCGCCGGGGCCGATGCCGAGGGCGGCCATGAGGAGGTGGAGGCCGCTGGTGCCACTGTTGATGGCGATGCCGAAGCGGCAGCCGACGCGGCGAGCGACGAGGGACTCGAACTTCTCGACCATGGGGCCGATGGAGAGACGGCCAGAGCGGAGGGTTTCGAGGACCAAGACCTCTTCGAGGTCGGAGATGTCGGGCATGGAGAGGGGGATGGGAGAGAGCACGCTCATGCGGCTTTTATCGGACAAAACCCGCCCCCGAGTTTGGGGGTTTGGCTGCGATGAAGAATGTGAGGGGACGCGATAGCGAACAATGTACGAACTTAAGGATCGCACGCGCGCATAGTTGGGTTTGGCATGCCGCGTGGAGTGGTGAGGATCGAGGCGTTGGTTCGGCGAAGTGGTGTTCAAATTGATGTGTTCGGGGCGATTGCAAGTGCAGCATATGTTTGGACGGAACTCAAGCAAGATGCACGAGGCCCGCATCGAGAAGGAGACGGAGATGATGAGGAATCGCCCAGCAACGAATGACACCACAACTTCAAAATCAAACAGTTCAGCGATGATGAAGCTTGTCGCACCGATGCTACTGCTTGGTATCGCGGGAGGAACTGCGTGGGCAGTTGACCCTGTCATGTTGATCAGTTATGGAGCCAAGTTCATTCGCGTGTATCCATCGGGAGTCGTGGAGAGCTTTCCAGTACAGCAAGGGCAGCGTCAAGCATTGGTGGTGGTGCCGCCGGGAATTGTTACCGCGAACTATCGCACGGGAGATGTGCTTGCCGCTGAAGTGAGCGGCGGCCCCAATCGTGTGTGGCGGGTGGACAATCCCTGGTCAGGAACTCCCAACTCAGTGGAGATTGGAACACTCGCTGATGGAATCGGGTATGGCGATCTGGCATTCGCCGATGGGCGTCTGTATGGAAGTGATGGAGGCATGGTGCGAGAGATCAGTCTGGCGGATTTCAGCACGATCTCTGAGGTCAACATTCGTCCATCGGCAAATATCAGTTCTGGTGGCCTAGCGTTTGACGGGGTTCAGACGTGGTATCTGCTGGATTCGAACAGCAATCGTCTGTTTGGGTTTGCCAATCCGCCTGCGGAAGACGGTGCTGTTCGGTTGGATGGCTCCGGCGGATTGGGACAGACCTTTGGAACCTGTGATCTTGAATGGTTGAACGGTCAACTGTGGGGTGCGCTGCGACAAGGCGACGGTGCGGGGAACTACAACGTGCTGGTCGGGACGTTCGATGTGACCCCGGGGAACGCACAATTCAACTTGGTAAACACCATTTTGGCGGGTGGAAGTACGCAAGTGACTGGATTGGCACTTCGCTGCGCATCAGACTTCAACGCCGATCTTGTTGTGGATTTTTTTGACTACTTGGATTATGTCGACGCATTCGCAGGCAATAGCGCATCGGCCGACTTCAACGCCGACACTGTCATTGATTTCTTTGACTATCTGGACTTTGTTGAAGCGTTCTCAACCGGATGCTGAGCACTTCGTTTCCTATTGCCCTGCCCGCAGGCGGCGCTTGCCCTGGTGGCGGATGATCTCGCCGGTGGTGAGATAGACGACGTCCTCGGCGATACCGGCCATGAGGTCGCCGATGCGCTCCAACTCGCGGCCAACCCGGGCGTACAACAGACCCGTGCTCAGGTGCTGGTCCCCTTGCTTCATGATCTCTTGCACCTCGTCAAAGACGCGGCGGTCGAGCTTGTCGATGATGTCATCCTCGACGACGATCTGGCGGGCGGCCTCGGCATCTTCATCCAGAACGGCGCGGAGGAGTTTGTGGCAGATGATGGGGACGCGCTCGCCGAGCTCGACGACGGCGGTGGGGAGCGGCGGCGGGTTCACTCCGGGTGGATAGTGGTTGTGCACCTTGGTGACCACCTTGGCGATACTCGCGGCATGGTCGGCGACGCGCTCGATGTCTGAATTCACTTTGAGGATGAAGGCGAGGACACGGAAGTCCTTGGCGAAGGGATGGAAGAGAGTCATCACCTCGTAGCACTCTTCCTCGATCGCGACCTCTTCCAGATCAACACGATCATCAGCGCGGCGGACAGCGCGAGC
This sequence comes from uncultured Phycisphaeraceae bacterium, assembly GCA_964441555.1. GTDB lineage: Bacteria > Planctomycetota > Phycisphaerae > Phycisphaerales > UBA1924 > F1-120-MAGs238. The sequence continues at coordinate 2,739 of CAYTYD010000240.1, forward strand.
TGCTTCCACATCATGGCGGGCGAGGGCTTCGACAGCTTCTTCGAGCATGTCGATCGCCATGCTGGCCTCGCGCACCAGGCGGCGGCGGAGCGCGGCAAGTCGGCGCTCGATGGTGAGGGGCACGTGCGGTGCAGGAGAAGTCGGGGCCGGATTGGGATGAGGAGACTGGGGCATGTCGCAAATATTAAGCGCGATGGGGAAGGCCCCCCACCGCTGTCGATTATGAGGGTTGTGTGAAGATGGGTGGGCGGAGAGATTCAGGCCGCGACGGGGAAGTTGGCGGAATCTTCCGGAATCTGGATTGAATCGTGCTCAGGGGGCATGCCGCACTGTTCGCGGAGGTAACTGGCGATGCGATTGGCGTGTTCTTCCTGCATGGTCTGATGCAAGGTGATGATGCCGATGTGGGGAGCGGAACCCACGAGCAGTTCCAGTGAAAAGAGACGGGGTGCTGAGGACGGCTTGGCGTTGAGATTTGAAACTGAGGCGGGCAGGGTCTCTCGCACCCGCACCTTACGGATGGAGTTGAACGCGATGGGAGCGGAGGGATCGAGCGTGTCAGACTTTGCAGAGGACGGAAGGAGCAGGAGCGAGCCGCGACGATCGATAGTGATGTTCAAGTAGCCACCGTGGACGCGCCAGGAACGCCACAGGCCCATGGCGATTCCCAAGCCAACGCATGCCGCGGCGGTGCTGATGGCGACGATGGGTGGCGGGCTCATCCCAGTTGAGAACGCGACGATGAAGATGCTGATGAAGGCGAGCAGGCCAGTGGTAGCGACCGCCGAACTGAATGCAGCGACGGTTTCGAGGCGGAAGGTGACTTGGTGTGGTTCATCACGCACGATCAGGCCGTGCATGGGATGGCGCAGATGTGGCGGTGAGATCGCATCACGAAGCACCGAGCCCAACATAGCAAGACAACCGATGGCGACGGATTGGAAGGGAAGCAGGAAAAGCACCATCATCCATGATGAACGACCGACAGATGTGCGGAGGACGGCAGAAGAAGGAGAGGCGGGATCGATATAAGCGGTGATGGATGAGCCGGCGGGATGAGCGCGGGCCCAGGTCTTGGCGGATGTGTAGGAGCCGCTCATCGTGTCGTGAGCGATGCGATCACTGGTAAAGGTTTGATTGTGATGCGTGTAGGTGTACGTCACTTTATTGGAGTAGGTGGTGCCATCTTCGCCATCGTGCTCTTTGATATCAGATGCAATGACGGTGGCGGGAACGGGGATGAAGCGCGAAGCCGCATCCGATTGGCCGACGATGCCGCGGATCATGAGCGTGGTAGCGAGCGTCGTGACGGTGAGCCAGATGCAGGAGAAGAAAAGCAGAAAGGCAATGGGAACACCAAGTCGGTTGGAGGTCTTGCGAGTCTGCGGCATTTGCGGCATGGGACCTTGCTGCATGGATGCAGCATCGGCCGGGGAGGAGTGACGATTCGGGGGAATTGCCGCGGTGGCTGGGCGGGGGCGGAGGGTGAAGGGGTTGGGCGATCGCGTGGGTTTATTCTCGGACGGGAGGAGGCGGAGTCAAGGTTGGTTTGGTATAGATGTGCCGCTCGATGAGCTCTTGAAGCGACTCCGCATGGCTCAGTAAGTGCATGCCTTTGGCAATTGTGTATGACCGCGAATTTCGCAAACTTGGTCCGACGAACATCTTGAGAAAAAAGGTGCTGTCTCGCACTCGAGTGCTTTCGATGCGCATCTCCAAGACTTCATCGAAACGCACAATTTGTGGCCCTTGCTGCGTTGGCGGAGCGACGCAGCGTGGCAAAAGCATCTGGCGTTGAGCGCAATCAAGAACCAGGTCGTAATCGCCACGCTTGACCTTGGAACGAAACCACCAATAGATCGCCAATCCTGAGGCGATTTGAATGAGCACCAGAATAGCTTCCAATTCGCCAGTGGGTAAACCATGAGCCATTAACATGGCAGCAACGCCGCCAATTCCTACGGCTAAGCAGGCGGAGACGTATGGCGGGGCCGCTCGCACATGGCATGTCACTCTGGCATCGGGTGCGGGATACTCATCACTCTTTGTCATCCATTCAGGCGCAATACATACCCGCGCCGCAATGGCAAAGAGCAGACAGAAGATTGAAATACTCATCAACACCATGGATGGAGTTTATCACAACACACAGACGAAACGCACAATACTCGATCCGCACCTTCAGATCGGCGACTCGGAGTCGGGAGTTTCGTCGATCATGAGGTGTGCGGTATCACCGATTTCATTCTTGAGGAATTCGACCAGCGCCTTGGCCTGAGCGGCTTCGAGTGAAGTGGCAAGCTGAAAGCGCTGCGAACTTGGGGAGCGACCGACGGTGAGACGGACGGCGTGATAGACACCGCCGCGGCTGCCGCGGGCGGAGGTGCGAGTGATGCCGGTGACGTCATCGAAGGGAACGCTGGCTTCGAGAGCTTGCTTGAGCACGCTACGCGGCAGGAGAAT
>CAYTYD010000241.1:0-5191 GCA_964441555.1 uncultured Phycisphaeraceae bacterium
ATATGGGGATGGATTACAGGTGGAGCTGCTCTCGCGGCACGGAATCCAGATTCCCGTCATCCGCTCGGCCAATCCGGCCAAGCCGCGGCAGCGTTGGGTGCGGCTGAGTGCACAGCTCTACAACAGTGTCGAGCAGTATGAGTATCTGGCGCGAGCGCTGGTGGAGGAACTCAGGCGTGAGCGGGATGGTGCGGCTTTGTAATGTTGATCACGGGGCCGTGGCTGTTGCCATCGACGGAGCGGCAGTCGGGAATGGTGAGGAGTTCTTCGGAGAGGTTGGTGATGGCGTCGAAGGTGCGCGTGGCCGCCGCGATGATCTGATCATGCGTGTCGGCGGGGAGGGTGTTCAGAGCATCGCGGACGGTCTGCCAGCGGCCGCGCACGGCCTCGCCGTAGGGGTTGAGGAACGAGGTGCCGGCGGTGGGAAGGGCGCGCTGCAGGGCGCGGGCGATGTAGATGCCTCCGTTGGTCGATCCTTCCAAGACGTAGAACATGCCGACGGCGCCGATGTCAGTGGAAGAGAGCGAGGCGGCGTGATTGGCGGAGGGCAGAGGAGCGATTGTGACCGGCGCGATCGTCGCCAGATCAGCATCGATGAGGTGCGTCTTGGTGTGGGTCTTGTCAGCGACCTTGGAGAGCAGCGAGCCGGGTGTGGCGGAAGTGATGGCGCGATCCAACGCGGCGTGGATGATGCGCATCTGGTGCAGCCAGTGGGCGTAACCAGCAGAGGACAGGCGGCCGGTGATCATGGTGGCTTGGAAGGGGTGACGCTCGGCCCGGACGTGCGCGGCGGAGGTGTCGGCCTTCAGGCGGTCGGCGAGGGTTGTGGGGGTGGTGGGGGTAGCGGTGGGATTGGGAGTGGACATGGGTTTTCCTTGACGAGATTTCGGGTGTCAATTAACGAGTGGCCCAGGCGGCGATTCCTCCACCCACGGCGAGCCAGACCAGACCTTTGACCGTGAAGAAGATCAGTGCGCCCACACCGAAGCGGGCAAAGAAGGTTTGCAGGCCCGAACGCTTCGCGGCGTTGGTGTCGGTTTGGACTGCCGCTGAGGGCAGGGGGTCGGTCGACGTGGTGGGCACCTGGCTCATATCCCAGTGTATGCAGTTGAGACTTGATCTCAACTGCGTTCAGAATATGTGAAGGGGCCGAAGCGGCAGGGTTGGGGCAAGGATTTTGCGTTGATATGCTGCGCCCATGGCAGTCGTAAATTGCTCTGATCCGGCGTGTGTGTGTGCTCGCAGTTCTGTGCCGAAACTGGCCGAGTTGATCGATTATCTGGATGGGCTGAAGGGACAGGCGGATCTGGGCAAGCTCGCTAAGTTGTTGAGCGGCTTGAAGTTGACCCGCAAAGACGTTGCTCCGGCATGTGTTTTTGGCGAGAAGGGGTATCGCCGCAATCGGATTGCCGGGAGCGAGCATTACGAGCTTCTGGCGTTGTGCTGGCGGAGTGGGGATCGGACGCCGATTCACGACCACCAGGGGGTGAGTTGTGCGTTTCGGGTGGTGGAGGGGACGGGCACGGAAATTCGCTTTACGGGCACGCCTTCTGGCCTGGTCTGCCCGACCAACGCCGTGTCGATGAAGCCGGGGTATGTGTGTGCCGCGGAAGAGGCGGATATCCACCAAGTGGCCAACATGCAGGCGCCGGGGGCGGATCTGATCACGTTGCATATTTATTCCCCCCCGATTCGGAAGATGAACACCTACGAGTTTGCGGCGGCGATCCCGGCGGATGTTGCGAACAAGTACGCCGGATTGACGGAGCGAGTTGGGCGCGGGGCCGGGTCCGAGAAGGTGCGGACGGGGCGTCGCCGCTCTCCGGCCAAGGCCAAATCTGGCGGCTCAAAGCGGAGCCGAAAGTAGGAATTCGCGGTCGGATTTGGGTGCTTGAAATACCTTGTCGGTTCCTGTGCTTTTTCGGCGTGTGCTGCCGATGATTGTGCCCGTGCTGAAGATCACCGACACCGTCAAGCCCATTCAAGTGCAGGCCCCCGTTTTCGGAGCGCAGAACCGCTTCCGACAGTTGTGGGCGATTGATCCGTCGCTGCGCTTTTTGAACCACGGTTCGTATGGCGCGGTGCCGCGTGAAGTGACGGCGTACCGGGCGAGTCTCTTGGAGCGGATGGAGCGCGATGCGGTGCGCTTCTACAAGGTGGATCTTGAGAAGCTGATGGATGAGTGGCGGGTGGTGCTGAGCGATTTCGTCGGCTGCCAGCCGTACGACATGGCACCGATGCCGAACGCGACGGTGGCGATCGCGACGGTGCTGCACAACACGCAGTGGAACGCGGGCGACGAAGTGGTGCTGACGGACCACGAATACATGAGCGGCGTGAACGAGCTGCGCCGGCTGGAGACCAGCCATGGCGTGAAGCTGGTCTTTGCGCCGGTTGAGTATCCGATGAAGGATGCGAGCCAGGTGCGCGACGCGGTGCTGGCGCGATTGACGAACAAGACCAAGATGGTGATGGTGAGCCAGATCACCAGCGCGACGTCGCTGATCTTCCCGGTGGAGGAGATCGTCAAGGAGTGCAACCGCCGCGGCATCGAGTGCCTGGTGGATGGCACGCACGCGGTGGGGCAGATCCCGGTGAACGTGCGCGCGATGAACCCGACGTACTTCGTGGGGAGCGGGCACAAGTGGCTGAGCAGCCCCAAGGGGACGGGGTTCCTGTACGTCGCGCCGCACAAGCAGGAAGGATTCCGGCCATTGGCGTTGTCGAGCCGCGGGCACAAGATTCGTCCCGAGCGGGCGCTGTTCCTGCGTGATTTTGATTACGTCGGCACGGATGACTACACCAAGGTTCTTTCCATGACGGCGGCGATCCGTTTCTTTGAGACAGTGGTGGAGGGGGGCTGGAAGACGACGATGGAGGCCAATCACCGCATGGTCATGCAGGGACGCGACCTGCTGGTGCAGCGCCTGGCGAAGTTCGGATTTGCGGCGAGTGCGCCGGATGCCGCCAACGGAACGATGACGACGTTGATTCTGCCGGAGCCGGCGGGCGACTTGGCGACGCGGAGCACGCAGTATGACGATGCGCTGCAGGACCGGTTGGTGGAAATGCACAAGTGCGTGATTCCGATCTGGCGTCTGTCGTGCGACAATCGCCGCGTCTTCCGAATCTCGGGGCAGCTCTACAACACGATCGAGGAGTATGGAGCGCTGGCGGATGCGCTTGAGGAAGAGCTGACGATGGAAGCGCGGGGCGACATGAGCCGCGGCAACCTCGGCGTGGCATAAGTTGTGAATTGAAGTGAGCATGTGTTGAACCGCTGTGCGCAACCATCGCACGAGCGCGGAGTGACACGCGCCGGTTTGGCCGGTTGCGATGTGTCTTGGGTTGAGGTGTTGCCGCGGATTCTTGCAGGACGCGGCTACGGATGGTCGCGCGAGCGGGTGGAGCCAGCGCGATTCAAGAGTGAACGCGCGGAGTGGGGTTCGCGAGGTGGAGGGGTTTTGCGGAGTTGGAGGGCGCGGGCGATGAGTTCGCGGAGAAGAGATGAAGTACTGAGTGCTGAGTTCTGAGTGCTGAGGGGAGAGGGAGCAGGTGCTGTCAGCCGCGATGGCTGCGGGGTTGGAGCGGAGAGGTGTGAAGTGGGTTGTGCCGCCCCTTCGGGGCTTGTGTGTGGGGAGGACTTTTCCAGGGGCTGACGCCCCTGGCTCGTAACGGACGCCGCGTTGCGGCGGGAGGGAGAAGGTATCGAGGGGGAAGCGGTTGCACACTGACCCGCAGACAGATCAGTGGTATACAAGGCAGAAGCAGGGTTAGATTTCAGATTTGAGATTTCAGAGTCAAGAGCAGTGCGAGAGGCAGAAGACACCCCCAAGCCGGTGCCAACGGAGGCAGAGGCGGGACGGCGCATGTCGGCGCGGTGGCGGGAGATGATGGTGGTGGCCGCGCGGCGGACTTCGACCTGATTTTGTGAAGACTTCAGGAGTTCGCCCAGTGCGCCCATGGCGTTGGTATCGAGCACGGCGTGGCGGATGCGAGCGGAATACTGGATGAACTCCATGCAGGATTGCAGGGCGGATTCGATATCGGGGCAGCGGAGCCAGGCGAGGGCTTCGGCGGCTGAGATGCGCGCGGCTGTGCAGAAGCTCGAGAAACTGAAGCGCGGGGCATCGATCACGGCATCGATGTAGATGCTGAAGCGTTCGGCATCGGGTTGAGAGAGGGCGGCGGACATGATGAGCGAATGTACCGCGATGTCGCGAGCGAGCCAAGATGTTCATCGCGTGTTATCCGGTTCGACCTGACATACTGCTGTCACGGTCAGGATAAAAATGGTGTTTGTGATTGAGCATTGAGGGTAAAAGAAGCGACAGGGGGGCGCTTGCAGCGCGAAAATCTACACTCAGGCGATGAGTTGCAGGCGTTGCTCGGAAATGCCGAGCGAAATCACTTTGCCCCAATCGAAAGCGAGATAATCATCTTCAATTCCATCGCCGAAGACGATGCCCAAAGTAGCGGCGGGGCTTTGATTGGCTTCACTGCCTTTAGAGAACTTGCCAAAGTTGCTATTCTCTCTGCATGCTGAAATGGCTGCGATCAATCATGGGTGGTTCAGGTGCCGCGAGCGTTCAGGAACAGTGGTGGCATGACCAGTTTCCAGAGTGGGCACTGCCCTTGGGTACTCCGGAACGATTTCGATCGTTCATGAATCTGATCGATGGGTACTTTCGTCAGAAGGGCCTGAAATTTGAAATCACTCCCGATGGCGTCAGGACGAGTGAGCCGGAGTCAGTCTTTGGATATGACAACCTTCTCCAGCGTTGTGCCGATCTTGATGCGGTGGCGATGAGGCAGCAAGTGACTGGGTATTTTGATAGCTTGATGAGAGGATTTCTGGATAGTGATGGTCTTGCGGTTCAATTGCAGGATTGGAATTTCGCCAAGGATCGGCTTCGCATTCGCCTTTGGGATGAGTTGCACTTTCATAAACAAGTTAGAGGCGTCGTGCGCAAGGATGTTCCGGGGCTGTTGTCTGTCCTCAGCATCGACACTCCGGATTCGATCATGACCGCGGGTGAGGATTTGCCCAAGCACTGGAACATTGAGATCGACGAGTTGTTTCGGATCGCACTCGCGAATTCGCTTGCCGAGTTCAATCCTGATCGCCACCTATTCCAATCAGAAAGACCCGATGGTCCATTTGCGCTGGAGGATCAGTCACTCTGTTTTG
>CAYTYD010000242.1:0-5176 GCA_964441555.1 uncultured Phycisphaeraceae bacterium
TGGCTGCCGGAATCCAGCAAGTCGAGAACCGTGCTGGCCGCAGCCAGACCCGATGCAAAGGCGTAACCTTGCTGCCCTCCTTCCAGAGCCGCCACGCAACGTTCGTAGGCCATGCGCGTGGGATTTTGCGTGCGCGAATACTCGTAGCCCTGATGCACGCCGGGGCTTTTCTGCACATAGGTTGACGTGGCGTAGATCGGCGTCATCACAGCACCGGTGGACGGGTCGGGGCGTTGGCCTGCGTGAATGGCGCGGGTGCCAAGGCCCAAGGACTGGCTGGACTGCTTGTTGCTCATTTGGGAGGTTCCGAAGAATGCGATACGGATGGTTACCCGTGGCGAATGGCTCCAACCGGGCGGATTGAACGGTGCGGATTGTAGCGTCGCGGCGAGCCGGCCGGAACTTCGGCTTCAGCCCGACTCGACATGACGGAAAGCCAGAAGCGTCGGGTTGAAACCCGACCTACACAAGCAGGGATCACACAGCACCCGTTGCCAGACGATAAATCAGGGCGTGGACTCAAACCCGTTCGCAAAGATGAGGTCGGAACGATAAACGCCGCTGTTGATGGCATCCCTGCGGAACATCGGCCAGTCGATGGGCTGTGCGGCATTGCTGGCAGCGAAGGTCCAGGCGTACACCGTGACATAGGAACCCGCATTCCCCGGCACATTGCTGTTGGTACCTGCGCCGATCACTTCCAGCTTGCCATTGCCATCAAGGTCGGCAATCGCCGCCGAATTGTAGAAGGCGTTGCTGTTGGAGGACAGGTTCAAGGTGCCGACGGGAATCGGGCAGCCGATTGCCGCGGTCAACTGCTGGCCAGCGCGGTTCCAGATGACGAATTCGTTGGCGGCGCTGAGTACGATTTCGGGGTCGGAATCGCCAAGCAGGTTGGCGACCACGGGCGAGCCCTGGGTGCCCCAATGCAAGGAGTTCCCCGCGCAATCCGCGGCAATGTTGGGTTCGAGCGGCCAGCCTGGCATCTCCGTACCGTTGGGCCGGATGGCGTGAACCACGCCCGTCACATCATCGTTGCGCAGATTGTTGATGACGGTAACCAATCCATTGATGCCGGAAAACTTCGCAAGTGCAGGCGAGGCTACGCGCGATGCTTCCGCAGGTGTCGCATGCGGCCAACCCGGAAGGTTCTGCCCATTGGATTGCACGCCCAGCATCTGTTTGGTGACGGGATGCACAACGGCGCAACTTGGCAGGTCCCAGCAGCGCCCACTACCCACGGTGATCGCCAACTCGCCAATACCCCGAATGTCGCCAATCGCCGGCGAGGAGTAAACAACATCGTCATAGAGCTTGGGGAACCCGGGTAGATCTCCACTGCCGTTGCCGTTCATCGCACGCAGCATTCCGCCGTCCGGCAAGGTGATGCCAGGCAGTTGATGGAAATTGCTGTCTGCGCCCACCACGATGTCCAGCGATCCATTGCGGTCCAGATCGACGATGGACGGCGATGACCAGATGGAATCCACCACATATTCATCCACGTCGTGCTCCCACCACACCGTGCAGTTGTGGCGCAACACGCGAAACCGGAAATCAAAGCTTGCGACGGCGATTTCAAGCTGCGGAGTGGTCGGATCCAATTGGCCGACCGCTGGCGATGAATACATGCCCTGCGGATGCTGTGGATTCAAGTTGGTGAACGAGCACTTGAGCGAGCCCGTATTGCTGATGACATGGATACCACCACCATTGACGGATGCTGAACCTGCACCCACGATCACATCGGGTATCCCGTCGGCGTCGATATCCGCAACCGCCGGCTTGCTTTGCACAGGTACCGATCCAGTCGAGCGCGACCACATCAGCGTGCCGTTCGCACGCACGGCCACCACACGCCCAGCCTGTGTGCCGAAAATGATCTCCGGACTGCCATCGCCGTTCAAATCAGCAGTGGTCGGACTGGAATACAGATTGCTGTCCTGACCCAACTCGACAAGCGCCGTGGGAAAGCCGGTCTGACACGGCGGATCATTGGGCACACCCGGATTGCTGCGAGTCGGGCAGTCAAGAACCACGCGCGCATACGTCGGCAGAGAGGCCATCAACAGCATGAAACCTGCCAATCCAACCAGCAAATCACCAAGCGCACGAAAGCGATGAACGTTGGCCATGGGCTTCACATCGACACCTGCATGCAGCAATTCGGTAGCCCCATCTTACTCGTGGATTGCCTCCAGGGGCACCACAGCCTGTCTCAGAAAATGGATCCAATTTCCAGGCGTTCCACAACCGCCAATGCGTCCAAGAGGTCGCAATACGCGCACATGACATTCACAGTGGCGCTGATGCTCTGTAATGCTCGGCACCGGCGATTGTCCAAGCCCTAGCATGAACCCCTGACAATCCGGAATTTCTGCACCGGGCTTCCACCAATCTCGAACCACATGACTCCCTCGGAAACCATGTCAATCACGAGTTCGTAGCTATCGAGCCCTTCAGGGTGCACAACTTCGAAACTCACCGGTTGGCGCATGCCGGCTGATGTCCGCTGATTGGAAATCCCGGCTCGGAAATAATCCGGATTTATCAACCGGCCATCTGAGTCGTGCAGGTGCACTCCGATGTTCACGGCACCAAAGCCACTGAAGGATGGCAACCATGTGGTGCTGCCCACATTTCCAATGCTGCCGGTGAACTTCGTTCCCGTACTCGTCCGCTCAACACCCAACTGGATATCGGCCAACAAGCTATGCGTTGAACGACTGTCCAGGTGCGCAATCGGATCACCCTTGGCCAAGAAGAAAGTTCGCCGATTCTGTTGCTCGGCAGCGATATGCCGCACAAGGCTTCGACCGGTCATGCTCAAGTATGGGCGATCAAGGAACGTGTTGTAGCTGCCAAGATCTGCCTTGACCGCGCGGCTACTGTAGATCGCCATTTCCGCACCCGTGAATCCTGCTGATTTCGCCGCAGCAAACAGGCCTTCCACATGGATATCTGCCTCGATCACATCGAACATGCGCATCTCATGCTGCGACTGGCTCGATTGAGAGTGCTTCGGACCTGGCTCATGCAGTGCGGCTATCCCCCCCGGCTTCAATACCCTGGCAAATTCGCGGATCGCGTGATGCTGATCCGGCACGTGATGGAGCGCATCGAAGCACACGATGCGATCGAATGCTTCCTCGGAAAATGGAAGATCCGGGCCATTCAGCGCAACGAATTCCACCGACAGCTTGCTCCCAAGCGGATCCGCGCGAATCAGCTTCTCGCCGACTTCCAGCGCTTTCCTGGACACATCCACAGCCGTGACATGGCAGCCAAGCATCGCAAGCAACCGCGACATCCTGCAGGTACCTGCACCAAAATCCAGAATTCGAACACCAGGAAACAACATCAAGTCCGGCAGTATCGCTGCAATGCCAGCACAAAGCTCTGCGGCTTCATGCGGCGAAGCAAACGGCTTCCTCGCCACAGGAGACGCAAGATCGAGGGTCGAGAAGTACTGATCCGCTCGTTTCGCATGCTCCTCAAACGTGTACTGCTTCACCAAATCATGATAGTCAATCAGTTGCATGAATTGCTCCGATCGGTTTTTCTATGACGCGAGGAATCCGCGGAGTCGCGCGGAAATTCAACTGACAACCAGCTCCAACCCAGGTCAAATACAAGCTGGTGCGAATCGGACAGTGATACTTTCATCAACGCCTAGAGCCGTGGGCGAACGAACAAATCGAGATGGGAGGTACCGCGACCTCCATGACGTTGATCACTTGCCTCCCATTCTCGCATCACTTCAGTCTGAGTCGTGCAGACCTTGACGCACTCAGCAGAGAGAATGACTTCGACCTCGGCGGAATAGTCAAACAGCATGGCCAGGTAATCCGAGCAGTCGAGCCCCGAGTTCTCCCGCATCGCGTAGGGATGAAATTCGGTGGCAATTCGCGGCTTGAACCTTTCGAACAGCTCTCGAGCTCCCCGCCATGCGAACAACTCATGTCCCTCAATGTCCATTTTCACGACATCGAGGCGGTCAAGGTCACGGCACATCCAGTCCAGGGTGCGCACTGGGGCATGAACCGAGATCTTCTTCGACGAAGGTGCACTTTGCACCAGCGCGTTCGAGGTGTTCGGATCCGTGATGATTGCCACTACCCCGGATCGATCCGAAGCTCCGAACGGAAACACCTCGACGTTGTGGAACGCGTTCCGCTCAAGCCCAAGGTAGACAAGCTGAAGATTCTTGTCCATCGGCTCTACGGCAACCACCTGTCCTGTTGGCCCAACCAGGTGCGCAGCCAGCATGGTGAAAAACCCCAGGTTGGCACCGACATCGAGAAACACATCGCCGCTGCGAAGCTCTCGACGCAACAACGCGCTGACGTGCGGCTCGTAACCTACACCCCGAACTATTGCACTACCGATATCGCGATCGGAACGCCTCACGAAAATGCTGAACCCATCGAGCACAACTTCAACTGGATCCGTGTTGCCCTCGACCTTTGTCTTGAATTCGTCGGAGCTGATCAGTAGCTTGGCTATCTCGTGGGTGCTCAAGTTCTGTGACAGCGCGAGCGCCGAGAAGTAGTCGAGCCCCACCCTGTCAGCTTCCCTGCCAAGAACGAATTGGTAAATCAGAGATATTTCGGGGCTTGTTGCGGCCATTGGTTGGAGTCCATTGGGAGTGAAAAGGCTCTTGGGCTGACTGAACAAACTGCGTTCATGTCCAGCGCTAGGGATACTCTGAATTTGCCAGGCTCAGACTCGGCCTGGAGGCGTGAAAGGTGTGCTGGACCCATGAAGCGTGATCGGTTCGTCTACCGAGCCTGAATCGAAAGACGCTTTCGAGCGGGCCGTCACCATGCAACTCTGACCTTTTGGATCATTGCCCAGTCTTGACCATGACATCGAGATGCAGCTCACCGCTGAGACCCATCTCGTCGTTGGCCTTCCGCCACTCGCGCATGACGGCATCGGAGTCCGCGCAAACGATGCGCCGTCCATCCCTCGACAGCACTTCGATTCGATTCGTGAACTCGAAAAGTTGAGCGAGATAGTCCGTGGCCTCCATGCGGCTGCAATTGCGAATGGCAATGGGGCTGAACTCGGAGAAAACCAACGGCCGGTGTTTCTCGACAAGAGTCTTCAGCCCCCCCCCCCAAGCAACCGGCTCATATCCTTCGATATCGATCTTGATCACGTCCAGGCGTGG
>CAYTYD010000243.1:0-5168 GCA_964441555.1 uncultured Phycisphaeraceae bacterium
AATCATCGGAGCCAATGGCGCGGACGCCGAGCTCGAGGGATTGATCACCGGGGCGATAGCCATCGACACTGATGACTGTGACTTCTGAATTGAGACGGAGAGATTTTTCCGGCACCGCAGGATTGAGGAGCGTGGTGCGAAGGATGAGGATGGCGCAGGTGAAGTAGATGACGATGCCGGTGACATCGACGAGGGTGGCAACGAAGGGCGCGCTGGAGCCGGCGGGGTCCAGCTTGAGTCGCTTCATGATGAAGGGGAGCATGGACCCCATCACGCTGCCCCAGACCACGATGCCGATCAGCGCTGCGGAAATGGTGATGGCCAGCATGACATAGTGATCCGAAACGTCCGGATCGGCAAACCATCCCATGCTGCCAAAGAGAGTGACGCGGCAAAAGCCGATGGCGCCGATCATGAGGCCGAGCATGGCGGCGACGGTGAGTTCGCGGCGGAGGACGCGGGTCCAATCGGGAAGATCGATCTCGCGCAGGCCCATGGCGCGGATGACAAGGGTGCTGGCCTGGCTGCCACTGTTGCCGCCGCTGGAGATGATGCCGGGGATGAAGGCGGCGAGGATGGCAGCACGCTTGATCTCGTTCTCATAGAAACCGATCGCATTCGATGTCAGCAATTCCGACACGAACAGCAATCCCAGCCAAGGCGCACGCTTCTTGAAGAGCGAGAAAAGCGAGGTGGACATGTACGGCTCTTCGAGAGCCGACACGCCGCCCAATTTGTGGATGTCTTCGGTGACCTGCTCTTCGGCGACATCGGCGACGTCGTCGTGGGTGACGATGCCGATGAGGTGACCGCGCGAATCCACCACGGGGAGGGCGACGCGGTCGTAGCGGCGCAGCATGTCGACGGCTTCGGACTGGGGCTGATCGGCGGTCAGCCAGTAGTACGAGCGGTTCATGAGCGATTCGACGGTCTGGTTGGGATCGGCCAGGAAGAACTGACGGATGCGGATGTCGTCGATGAGCTTGCCTTCGGCATCGATGACGTAGATGACGTTGATGGTCTCGGCATCGCGGCCGCGCGTGCGGATGTAGTCGATGGCCTGGCTGATCGTCCATTCCGGCTTGACGGCGATGTAGTCCGGCGTCATGAGACGGCCGACGGACTTGGGCGGATAGCCGAGAATGGCCTGGGTGACGCGGCGGGATTCGGGGCTGAGCTTGGCGACGATGCGCTGCGAACACTCGGCGGGGAGCTCATCGATGAGCCGCGCTCGGTCGTCGGCGCTCATGGATTCGACGATGTGGACGGAGGACTCAGCCCCCATCTTGTCGATCAGGTCTTCCTGCTTTTCCGGAGGGAGATAGGCGAAGGTCTCGGCGGCGTCGTCGTGGGGCAGAAAGCGGAAGGCGAGGGCGGCCTTTTCCGGATCGAGTTCGGCGAGGATGTCGGCGACATCGCGAGAAGGAAGATCGTGAAGAATCTCGCGCAGGTCGTTGTACCGGCCCTCTTGGACCAGTTCGCGAATCTCGGGTTCGAGGAGTGCTGCGGTGGGGTTCATGGGACGAATCCGGTGCCGCAGTTTATCCCGCCCATCTTCTCACTTTTGGGTCTCAGCACCCTTGGGCAAAGTGCCCGACAAAATCGAGATAGTCGAAGAGGTCTATGACGCCATCGAAATTGAAATCGGCGATGGGGGCCGATCCGGCGAAGGCAGAGACGAAATCAAGGTAGTCGAAGAAATCGACGGTGCGGTCGCGGTTGAAATCTGCCGCGCAGAGAGGATCGATGGCGATGTCGACGTAGCTGCCGCCGATTTGCGCGACCAAGCGGGTGGCACCATCGGAATTGACCTGGCGGAGCTGGCCTTGATAGTCGACGGTGAAGATCTCGCCATTGCGGGCCCAATCGCAGCCAAGCCCCTCAAAGAAACTCGGATATCCAGTGGCGGCGGCAAAGGGCGTGGCGACGAAGGTGGACGTGGAAGGCGTGATGTAGAGGCGATTGGAGCCGTAGTGAGCGAGGACGCACATGCCATCGGGCTGAATCGCAAGTCCAAGGACCGCTTGGCCGGAACCGCCGGGAGTGGGCAGCCCGGTGAGGATACCGAGACGGGTGCCTTGGCCGGTGGCACGGTTGATGCGGTAGTACTGATTGGTGGTTCCGGGGACAGATTGAAGCTGGCCGAAACGCAGCGCGATCATGGATGAAGAAGCGGGATCCCATGCCAAGTCCTTGGCAAAGCTGCCGAAGGGCTCAAACGGTTCGAGCATGGCGCTGGTCCCGGTCACTGGATTCACGCGGTACATGCGCGTGCTCCAGTCCGCGATATACAGGGTGCCAGTGTCGTCGAAATCCATGCCGCCAACGGTGTTGAACGGGCCGGGTGTTATGGTGGTCATGCGGTATTGTGCGGGATTGGCGAGATCGAAGACGCGCAGCATAGAGGATGATGGCGAGATGCAGTAGGCGACGGAGCGATCGGCCTTTGCCACGGGGGCGGCAGCGAGAGATGTCAACGCGGCAGAAAACACGAGTGCGACAGAGAAACGCAGGGACATGGCAGACCTCCGAATGAAATGAATGATGAAATTCGGGAGACCGGGACGGATCAGAATAGATTGAGCCCCGCGCCGAATGGCTGGGGTTGAAGGGGTGTACCGGCGGGAAATGGAGAGGTTGCGGGGCGAATTCAAAAAATCGAAGATGAATTCAGCATGGCGATCAGGGACGGTAAACCGCTTGATTGCCGCTGATGGTGTGGAATTTCTCACCCCAGCGGCGTTGCGTGATAGTGGAGGCAAGTGAGGCGCGTTCCACGTGGCCATCCGTAAAAAGGAAACAGGCCAGGCCGTCGACGGGATCGCGATGCACGGCATTGAGCTCGGTGTTGGTCTGCGTCAGTGCGCCGAAAGAGAGAGATGATGTCGGCAGGAGATCCTGAACCGAGGGATAGGCAAAGCGCGGGATGGAGGAGCCGCCATTGGGCTCATTGAAGACATCGAGGCCGGCTGAGCGGCCGACGAATGGCGTGATCGGGCGATGGGAGAAATAGGTGGCGCCATCGTTGGTCCATGAGGCCCAAGCCAAACTTGGAGTCCAGAGAGCTTCGGTCATCAAGATGGTGTTGGAGGGGGCAAGGGCAGGGGAATCGGGAGATGCGAGGGTGGCGCTTCCAGAAAGCACGGATATGCCAGCCGCGGAAGTTATGGGTGAGGTTCCCTTGGTGGAGGCCGCGAATGCGTGCAGGCGGCTGGTTCGCAGCTGACCGCTCGATACGAACTTGTTGCGTGAGAAGAGAGCTCCATTGGGCACGAACGCCACGCGTGGGGCCTGACGATCCGCAGGTGTCGCGGCGGGAGACGTTGACCCGACCATGTTGATCTGCCCGGCCTCCCAGTGGGCGGGGATGGAGCCGGGGTTCTGGCGTGGCAGGCCGCCGCGGGGCGCTGTGGAGGATGTGAAGGTTGCGGCATCGGTGATGTAATTCAGGCCGGAGTACATGCCCGACCAATTCACCCAGCCGTTGGCAGGGTTGGAGTTGAGCTGGTTGTTGATGGACCACTGCAGGCCGGTGGGCGCATCGCCCAACACTGAGGCGGGCGGATACGAGCGGAAATCCGCATTGTAATTGTGCGTGGCGGCAGCGAGCGCAGAGAGACGCGCGACATTGAGAGGATCACCGGCGAGGGTGCGGGTGCGCGGAATGATGATGGCGGAGAGGGCAAGGGTGATGGCGACCAGCGTGATGAGAATCACGAGGTCTGGGAGGGTGAAGGCGGGACGGGTGGCATGAGAGCGCATGAGATACCGATACCAGATGTGCGAGCGGAATAGAAGGTGCAAGGTGTAAAGGTTGTGTGAAGATGGGACGCGGACTCACACCCACCGCAGTGACCGCTTGCCAAAATCCAATTTCATCGCCTGCTTGGCCATGTGCAGGGTTTCTTCGGCGACGAGGTTGGCGCGGGCCGTGCCAGCGCGGATGATGTCGATGACCAGATCATCGCCGCCGGGCTTCTCAAACTCAGCGCGGCGGGCCCGCATGGGCTCCAAAAGCGTGTTGATGGCGATGGCGAGTTCCTGCTTGATGTGACCATCGCCGATGTTGTCGCCGCGTTGGTAGCGGTCTTTGAGTTCGGTGACTCGCGCGGGGTCGGTGATGAATGCCTCGACAAATTTGAAGAGGATGTTGTTGGGGTCGCCGGGCTCGGTGGGAGACTGGCGACCGGTGGTGATCTTGTTGATCTTCTTCTGCACTTCCTTCTCTGGATCAGAGAGGAAGATGGCGTTGCCCAAAGACTTACTCATCTTCTGCTTGCCATCACCGATGCCGGGGAGGCGGCCGATGCGGCCGATGAGGGCGCGAGGGATGGGGAAAACGCCGCCGAGGCGGGGGTAGTCTTCATCCTTGGCATCCGACTTGATGCCGCAGAAGAGCTGGTTGAACTTGCGGGCGGCCTTGCGGCACATCTCGATGTGGGGTTCCTGATCTTCGCCGACGGGGATGAGCTCGGGGCGGAAGGCGAGGATGTCGGCACATTGGCCGACGGTGTACATGGGGAAGCCGAAGGAGTATTTATCGGCAAGGCCCTTGGTCTCGAGTTCGTGGACGAGGGTGGGGTTGCCCATCACATCGTTGAAAGACAGCAGCATCGCGAAGAACCAGGTGAGTTCAGCGATGGCGGGGATTTCGGTCTGCAGGACGATGGTGGAGCGGTTGGGGTCGATCCCCGCCGCGAGCCAGTCCTTGACGATCTCGATGGTGTCCTGCCTGATGTCGGCGGCCTTGTCCGCGCGAGT
Organism: uncultured Phycisphaeraceae bacterium; assembly: GCA_964441555.1. Lineage (GTDB taxonomy): Bacteria > Planctomycetota > Phycisphaerae > Phycisphaerales > UBA1924 > F1-120-MAGs238. Next base: position 4,762 of record CAYTYD010000243.1, read on the forward strand.
GGTGAAGGCGTGCATGTTGGCGAGGAGGAAGTAGCAGTCGTATTTATCTTGCAGGGCGACGCGGCGTTCGACGCTGCCGACCCAGTGGCCCAGGTGCAGGCGTCCTGTGGGGGTGTCGCCGGTGAGGATGCGGGGTTTGGCGGTGAGTGTCATGAGGGGTTGATGGTAGGTGGAAGGGTTGGATTGCCAAGTGTGGAAAAGGAGTGTGCGAATAGTCACGGGCACGCGAGGCGTGTTGGTGGTGGTTGAGTTGTCTTCGCGATGCAATGGAGAGCGTGTCAGGGGGGGCGCGGGGGTGGCGAGTGCGGGGGATTTTCAGCCCGTCGGGCTGGGGGTGAATAGGCGGGGGTAGCCGCGTAGCGGTCCCCCCGTTGGTCGTTTGGGTTGGCTTGGCACCACGAAGTGGT
>CAYTYD010000244.1:0-5140 GCA_964441555.1 uncultured Phycisphaeraceae bacterium
GGTCGGCGCACTGGACGCCGCGGATATGGCCGAGCTGCAGAACCTGATCGCCTCGGGCGGTCAGGCCGAGGCCGAGGCGTTTGATCAAGAGGTCGGCGCGCTCGCCGCGGCGATGCACACGCCACCGTCGACGCGCATGCCCCGTGAAGCGCGAGAGCGTCTGGCTGCCGCCGGTGAGCGGTTGGTCGTGAACACGACTTCGACCAAGTCGTCGCGGTCGATGCTGGGCACCTTTGGCTGGCTCGCGGCGGCCGCGGCCGTGCTGATCGCCGTCGTCGGCTGGTGGCCACGTCTCTTCCCGGCTCGCACTCCGGCGCTTTCCCCGTCGCAGGTCGTCGACGCATTCAACCGGACCTATCCGCAGGATGCGCACGACGTTCCCATGAACACGCTGAAGGACGACACTTTGGCCGTTGATGCCAAGGCCGTCGCGGTGTGGAGCCAGGTCGCCAATCGTGGCTTCGTCAAGATCAAGGGCCTCGCCGCCAACGACCCCAAGAAGTTCCAGTACCAGTTCTGGATCTTTGACGGAACCCGTCCGGCAGAGACACCCGTCTCGGCTGCCGTCTTCGATATCTCGCAGGCCGTCTATGACGCTGCGACGGGCGAGTACATCATCCCGATCAATCCTGCGGTGCGGATCAACAAGCCCGCGGCGATCGCGGTGACGGTTGAGCAGCCCGGCGGCGTGGTGGTGCCGAAGAAGGATCGCGTGGTCTTCCTCAAGGAAATCAAGCCCGGCGCTTGATGAGGCGTGATTCGCAGCCGCGAACGGCGATGTGACTTTGCCCATGTACGCGGCCTAAGTGCGCTGGATGGCGCAAGAGGTCGAGAGCGATTGGGCAACGCCAACTCTGACGCGTTAGCACACGCGCTCTGACGCGTCGTTCACTTGCTTCAACTCTCTGCATGCATCTTTGAACTTCCCGACTTGGAACTTTCCATCACACCTTCAAGGCGCGTGAGGAGCGCATCCATGGAGAGTGGTGCTCCGGCGCGGCGTGCTGCGGGAGTGCGATGACCCAGCCAGGCTTTGGAGAGGCCCGTCATCAGGCCGATGGACCATTGTGTGGTGTCGTTGGCGTCGACGATCCATCCGGGGCCGAGGGGATCATGCTCCAGGCGACCGGGGGCCAGCAGCTCGGCTCCGCTGGCGCGATTCAGGGCAATGACGGGACGGCCCACGCGCAGTCCATCGGCGACGAATCTGCCGCTGGTGGCTGAGAGTTTCAGTCCCCAACTGGCGTACTTGGCGGCGGCAAGGGGAGCGGCGACCAGATCAGCGGCGGCGATGAGCTCCATGACGCGCATGGTGCGGCCAATCTGCATGACATGCTCTGTGACGCCGAAGCGATCAGAGTATCGGGCGATGGATTCTCCACTGCGGCCGATCAGCAGCGCCAGGGGCTTGGGCCCGATGGTTTCGCGAACGACATGGCCGAAGGCACCGAGGAAGGATTTCAATCCGCTGCGGTGAGCGTGCAGCACGCTGGCGATGACGACAGAGCGGGATTCATCGATGCCCAGGCGGCGGCGCACCATGCGACGCATGTCGGCGACGTGATCCTCACTGGGTTGATCAAGTCGACTGGCGTAGCCGATGCCGCTGAGGCCGAAGGTGAGGCGCTGGACTTTGGACCGATCTGCAAGCCGTTCGGCGACATCCATCGCAGGCAGCCAGGGGCGATGAACAAACTCGCTCACTGCAGAGAGCGGCGATTGCGTCATCAGCACGGATTTGATGGAATCCCACGTTTGCGGGCCAAGTGGCAGCCACACATCTCCCGGCACCAAGGGTGTCAGCGACAGGCACACATCGTGCGTGACGCGTTCACGCGTGTGCATTGCCCATTTCTGAAAAGTGAATGGGTTGGCCCCAAGATGGTCGCGGCCTGGGCGATGCACCAGGACGTCGATGGGCTCACCTTCAGGAATCGGGCCACGACCGAATTCGGTCAGGGGGGCGGCGTCTTCCAGCCCGTCGATTGCCACGGTCAAACGGTGTCCGCGTGCTGCCAGAGCACGCGCCAAGTCGATCACCCAATACCCGATGGTGACGGGATTGGCGCGGACATACTCGGCGATCAGCAGCACCCTCACGCGCTGTGCTCCACTGCGGCTCGGTGGCGTGGCACCCATATCACGCACAACCCAAGCACCACATACCACACAATACTCGTCTGGGTATTGAAGTGCACCGGATCAGTCATGCTCACCAGCACCAATCCCAAGAGGGCCAGCCCAGGGCCAATATCCCAGCCTCCACGCAGCGCGGCAGCGATGCCAGCGGCAAGCCCGCATGCCGCGATCGAAAGGGCCAGCACAATGCCGACGGATCCAAGTGTGGCGCCGATGTGGAGAAGTGAGTTGTGGGCGTGCTCAAAGAAGCGAGCACCGGGTTGATTGGCAGTCTGCGTTCCCGTGGGCGTGCCCGCCACTTGCCGGGTGAAGGTTTCGTAGGCACCTGCGCCCATGCCAGTGAGAGGGCGGCCTTTCATGGCTTCGATCGACCACAGGGCCATCTGCACACGCGCGCCGTTGTCGGTGGTGAAGTTGCGGTCTTGCACGGCTTGGCGCACATCAGCGACGAGCAGTTGCCCCCGGCGGACAATGCGGTCTCCGGCTATGCCAAAGGTAAAGAGCCCGACCGTGACCAGCACACCGCAGCACCACGCCGCGATTTTCCGCGCCTTTGCGGCGGGTTTGACGCGCATCAGGGCAATGGTGACTGCCGCGATGATGACCAGCGGCATCACCAGAATCGCGCCACGTGTGCCGGTCATCAGGATGCCGATGCAGGATGCCGCGGTGCCCAACACGCCCAAGATCTGCGTCCGCCCTTGAGCTAAGAGAGCGGGACCAAGATGCAAACCCAGTGAAACCAGCAGCATCGAGCCAGCGGCGAGTGGATGCCACCATCCGCCGAGACGGTCGGGATCGTTGAGCCACGGGATGTTTTTGCCCATGATGGGTGCAAAAATGTTCTCGATGCCTTGCTTGCGGGCAAACATCTGCACCACCTGCGCGGCGATGCCCAGCAGCAAACCAATCTTGAGTGCAGCGATGAGTTTGCCGCGCTGATCCATCACCGGCCAGATGATCAACCACGCCCCCAGCCAGCGGTTTTTGAATACTTCATTCCAGCCATGTGCCGGATTGAGCGACCATGTCGTGCTGCTCATCTGCCAGGCGATGAAAAGAAGTACACAAATGCCCAGGGGCATGGAAAGAGGTCGCCACGCGGTGCGCCAGGTGTTGGTGAGTCGCAGGATCGCGTAGCTCAGTGGCACAATCGCCCAGGAATCAACCAATCCTGCGGGGAGGCAGCAGATGATCAGGGTGAAGCATGCGAGCCAGAGATTGATTCTGTGGCCCAGAGAGTCTTTGACGAATTGGGCGTCAAACTCTTGCTGCAGGCGTGATTCGTTCAATCCGCGGCCGCAGAGTCGATCCCACACGCCGCGACGCTTGTCGCCCACATGCCCCGGTGGAGCATGGCTTGATGTCTGGCTCACGCTGGGGGCATCTGCATTCACGCGTGCACTTTGTTTCATCAACTCAGGACTAATACACCTCAAGGAACATCCGCCGCGACGGCTTGATTTCTTTGTGGATCATCTTGCGATCCCATGTCTTGGGCTGGGCCCGCAGTTCATCTGATACGGCGAGGTATGGTTCCAGATGGTTTCCCGGCAGAATGGTTGACAGCGACTGCATCACGCCCAGCTCCATGCCGGCGATGCCGCAGATGTACACCAGCCCGCGCCCGCCGCGCAGGATTTCTGCGGATTCCTCTCGATGCGTGACCAGCCGCTCATGCACATACAGCGGGCGAGGAAGGTCTTTCTGCACTTCGCGGCTGATGGCGGTGACGTACGAGAAATTCGGATGCCGCGAGGCTAGTTCACGCATCTCGGCGTCGTACAGAAGATCAGTGGAATAAGGCGAACCCATGATGAGCATGATGCGCGATGGGCATGGGGAGGCGTCTTCCAATAGCTCCTTCACCATGCCTCGGAAGGGCGCGATGCCTGTTCCTGTCGCGATGAAGATGTAGTCATGCTCCTGCGGTTTCTGGGGCAGGACGAAGCGTTTTCCGGCGGGACCCGTGACTTTCACCTCATCGCCGACATGCAGATCACAGAGATAGTTTGAGCAGACACCGGTGAAGAGTTTGTGGGTTTCCCAGTGTTCCTCGATCGTGCGTTTGACGGTGGTGGCGAGAACCTGGCCGTGGCCATCTTCGCCTCGTGTGGGGCTGGCGATGGAATACAGCCGCAACTTGTGGGGCTTGCCGTTGGCATCGGTGCCGGGGGGGATGACGCCGAAGGATTGCCCGGATTTGAAGTTCCCTGCTAGACGGGTGCCGGAAACATCGATGGCGACGTGGCGGACCACGCCAGCGGCTTTGTCCTTGGCGGTGCAGCGGCGTGTTTCCACCACGCGTCCGACTCCCGGGTCGTTTGGGGCGTGCAGATGCATCTGCACTTCTACGAGATCGGGCCCTGTTGTCGTTGTGCTCATGTCGCCATCCGCGAATGCAAATCAGTTCTGCTGGGTGAAGGTGCCACCTTCAAGAACATCCATGCCCACGAATTGGCCCACCGCAAAGTCTGCCGCGTTTTGCCGAGGATCGGTGAGCTTGACGTGAACGGGCACGCCAGCGTTGACGACGATGATGTTGTGGGCTTCGTCGATGGCGACGATGTTCCCCTGCACGCGGCGTGGGCGGCCGTAGACGGGCTCAATAAAGCGGCCACCGGATTTGGTCTCATCGACGCGGCGTGCCTGCACGGTGACGGTGCCGATGAGTCGCTTGCCGACGGCCACAGAGACGGGCGCGGTGGGGATGAGGTGGAGTTTGTAGTTGCTGGTGGGAATATCCAGCGTGACAAAGCCGGGTTTGGTGGCGGTGGCAGGGGTTTCGCCACCAAAAACGCCGCGGGCGAGAGTGGGGGCGATGGGAGCGGTTGGAGAGGGGGGAATCATGCTGGCGGAGGGTAGGAACCCAATCCGGCACCCTTCCCGATCAGATACCCTCCGGCGTGGCTCGACCCAAGATCATCTTTCAATGCCGCGAATGTGGCGGCGTGCAGACGCGCTGGATGGGCAAGTGCCCTGATTGCGGTGCGTGGGACGC
>CAYTYD010000245.1:0-1458 GCA_964441555.1 uncultured Phycisphaeraceae bacterium
CGGGCCGCGCTGGAACTCAAACTTGCGGCGGCAAGTCTGCGGATCTTCCATCACGATATTGGTACCGATCACGTCGGAGGGCATGAGGTCGGGTGTGAACTGAATGCGAGAGAAGGGGAGCGAAAGCGTCTGGGCCAGCGTGCGCACCAGAAGGGTCTTTCCCAGACCCGGCACGCCCTCAAGCAGGATGTTGCCACCGGCAAAGAGGGAGATCAGTGTTCCTTCAACCACTTCGCGGTGACCGACGATGACCTTGCCGATCTCATCCTGGAGTTTCTTAAAGGTCGTGCGGAACTGCTCGCACTTTTCCTTCACTTCAGCTGGGGTACGGATGTCTTCGCTGGTGGTGATGCTGGCCATGTCAACCTCTTTCGTCGTTGCGGTTTCGGTCGCTTCTGGGTTCGGCCCCGTGATGCTTCACAGGGTGTTGGTTGCGGATCAGTGAGTTTGAATCAGTGAGTCAGTGCGGTGTGCGTGTCCTTTTGCGAGTGATCCTTCTATTCATTGATGTCATCCTGAGCACGTTTCTTGGCCTTCAAGAGACGCGACATACCGTCGGCGTTGGGTTGTGCGGGATCTGCCGAGGTGGGCTTTGCAGCTTTCACCTCGATAGGCGCGCTCTCAGAGTTGGAATTGACCGGAAGTGAAGCCCCCTTCAACTGCTCAGCCGTCGCCTCAAACTTCACGCTGCGCGTCGTTGCATCTCCCTCACGCCGCTTGATCGTCTGTCGCGCCGCATCGCGAGCCGTCTTCAGCGACCCGATCTGTTCACCCTGCTTGACCTCGGAGGGACGGAAAAGGCGCTTCACTCCACCAGCGATCATCGCCGGATCAATCCGCACGCGGCGAACCGCGACATCAATCAGGAAAATCCCGATACCGATGGTGGCCGCCCACAGCCAGATCGGCCGCGTCGCTACCGGCATCTTGAGCCCTTGACGATTGAAGAGATCGGCCTTGCGTGGATCACTATCCAGCAATCGGCCGCCGGTCATGGCGCGCACTTGCTCCAACAGCACCGTGTTGTCTTCAAGCACTCGGAACTCATCGGCAAAGGGGCGCGAGATGGCAAACTGCACGCTTCCTTCAACCGTCTCTCCCTCGCTTTCGCCTGGGGCGAGATAACGCAGACTGGCCACATACGAACCGGCATCGGTGGTGCGCACTGATGTTTCATACAGGCCAGGGCCGACCTGCTTCAGATCGACATCCTGCCCGCCACCACCGGGAAGTGCGATGCGCCCTTTGAAATTGGCAAAGTTGAGCCGCTCACCCTTGGCATCCAGAGCTTCGATCGTGATCTTGGTGGTTTCGCCCTGTTGAACCTGATTGACGCGCACAAACGCCGAGCCGCTGGGGCGCATGGCCCAACGGATGTGCTGCTCCCAAAAGCTGCGGAATTGCGGCCAGGCGGTCCACGCACTCGACCACCGCGTGCTCACATCCGCCGTAAACGCC
>CAYTYD010000245.1:1468-5131 GCA_964441555.1 uncultured Phycisphaeraceae bacterium
CATATTGCCACAGGGCCAGAACCGGATCATTTTCCTTGCCGCGAAGCGTGACCAAGGCCAAACCTTCGCGCTCCGCACCGACGATGTAACCATTGATCGGCGGAACCGGCGTACCAATGCCGCGCATCGGCTGGCTGGGAATTCCCGTAGATGCCGGGCTGAACGCGGCACCTTCCCAGATCAGTGAGCGCCGCACCGTCTGCGCCTCTTTGATGAAGATCTGCGGTAACTGCGCCACCGCGCCGGGAGCCACATTGTAAAAGCGGCCGTTTGTGGCGTCGGCGATCGACTTGAGATTGGTCGTGTCTGCCGCGCCGTGCGTGGCGATGCCGATGGTGCTGACGCTGATCCCCGCCTTGGCGAATTTCTGAAGAAGGTCATCACCGGGGTGCTGCGGATCTCCATCGGAAATCAAAATCGCGTGCTTTTGCCCGGCATCACTCTTGGAAAGCGCGGAATACGTCAGCTCCATCGAAGGACGAAAATCTGGCATGTCACCGAAAGCCAGTTTCTGAATGGCCTGCTTGAGGAGCGTGCCATCACCCACGGGAGCGAGGGGATACGTCCAATCCGTCTTGCCGCGTGCGTTGTTGTACTCGTTGATCCCGATCATGTCTTGTCGAGAGAGCGAGTTCGCCGCGGCTTCACAGACCTTCTTGCCATAAAAGACACCCTCGGGAATCTCCACCGAGTGAATCACCAGCACCAGCGCCCCCTTGGGCATCTGCCGCTTGCTGGGTGGATCGAGCTTGATTGGCAGGGCATCCTCAACCGGCGAACCGATCCATCCGCCAGCGCCAAAGGCGTTGGGACCGCCGATCATCACCAAGCCACCGCCGGAATCGTGCACATACTGCTTGAGCTGATCTTGCTGCGATTGGGTGAAATTGCTCGCTGGCTCATTCACCATCACCACGGCGTCATACCCATTGAGTTCGGTCAATGTCGCCGGGAAACGATCCGCCTGACGAATCTCCACACCGATCTTGGCTGCGGTCAGCGCCTCAACCAGCGGCTCATATTCATTGGGTGTTTCGCAAATCAGCAACACGCGCCCCTGGCTGGTGACAAACGTCACCGCCGACTGGTTGTTGTTCTGCAAAATGGCATCATCCGCCGAGGTGTCGGGCTGAAAGATCGCCTTGAATTCCTGTGGGCCAGCCAGCGGCACCTTGATCTGCTGCTGAAGCACATTCACGCCCTGCTTGAGCTCCACCGGCACACTCACCGAATCGCTGTCGGGATCGAGCTTGATCGGCACATCATTCTGCGTGATCATCAGCCGACCCTTGGCTGGGCCAGTGCTGTTCAGCACGATGCGCAACCCCACCGGATCACCCATGCGCGCGGTCGCCGGCACATCCAGACGATCGACAATCACTTCGCTCTTGTGCTGATACTTCACCGGCAAAATGTCAATCGGCACACCAGCGGCCTTGAACGCTTCCGCCGCGGCAAGCACGCTTCCCACCGTCTCGCGCCCATCACTGACCAGCACCACGCGATTCGCGGCATCCTTGCTGGCCACGGCCATCGCCATGCGCAACCCACCGGCGAGGTTTGTGCCATCCTGCGCACCGATGTGCACGCGCTCCAGCTTATTGGTCAATCGCGTGGGAATCGCCTGCACATAGGCATCACGCCCCACAGTCACATACCCCACGCGATCATCGGGCTTGCGATCGGCCCGTGAGGCATCGTCGAAATAGCGCTCCGTATCCGTCTGCTCTGTCCCTGGTACCGACTGGCTGACATCCATCACCACCGTGACGGCAACGTCTTTGCTCTCCTTGCGCCATTGTGGCTCAGCAATCGTGCAGATCAAGAGCGTCACCACGATGACACGCACGATGAACGCCAGCCAACGGGCAAATGTGCCTAGCCCCGCGATAGTGCGCCAGCCGATCCACACGATGATGCCAAGGCAAATCGGCAGCAGGATCAACCACACCGGCCGATCAAACTGAATCGGACCCAGATGAATCGCCGCAGGATTCATCACACTGAATCCCTGTGCAACGCCGGATTGGAGCACGCTGGTCATCACCTCGCGGCTCCTCCTGCTGCCGAACGCGCATGCGAAAGATTGCGCTCCACATCCGGCAATGCAAAGGACGCGATGCGGTTGTTGCGCGTATCCAGCACAAAGACCGATTCGCCCAGAATCGTGCAACTCCAGGGATTGGCCAGACCGCGAAGCTTCCCCGGCTGATTCGCATCCGCCTTGCCCATGAAGATTCCCAAGGGCGACCCCGTCACGACGTCGATCCGTTGCATGCGGGCTCCACCGAATTCAGTCACCAAGGCGCTGCCATCTTTGAGAAGCGCCAGACCGTATGGATAATTGAAGTGCCCGGGTGCATCACCTGCTTCATCGGGTGAGCTGATCCAGCGCTCCAGCTTCCCATCCAGCGTGAGCACACCAAGGCGATGATTACACGCATCGGTCACCACCAACCGGCGTCGCACTTCGTCAATCGCGATCGATTGCGGCCTCGAGAATTGCAAGGGCTCGGCTTGGGCCCCACTGCCAAACTGTCCGAATGCAAAGAGGAAGTTGGCCTTGGCATCAAAGACGCTGATGCGATCGTTGCCGCCGTATTCGGGCACATACAAACGCTCAATCGACCCATCAGCCGCATGCAGCACTGCCACATCTGTGGGAAAGACAAACTGCCCCGGCCCCTTGCCGTGCGTTCCAAATTGCTGCAACAGCTCGGCTTCCTGTTCATGCGGGAAGCCGCCTTCCTTGATACGACGCTTGGCCGCATCATCAACCGGCGCAACCGAATACACGCGAATGCGGTGATAATGCGTATCCGCGATGTACATCAGATGATGATTTGGCCGCGTGGGGTCGGCAATCACCGTCAAACCCGTCGGTTTGCCGAATTCCGAATCTGGCATTTTCCAGATCGCCAGGCACGTTCCCGTTGTCGGATCCAGCCGCTGCACCCGCGCTTCTTTGTCAATCACCCACAACGCTTCGCCGTCCTGATCAATGCACCGGGGATACGCCAATTGGCCGGGAGCCAGCCCCACTTCGCCAATCGTCCGCTGATAAGACACGATCCCAACATTGCCCTCCTTGCCATCCTCGTGCGAACACGCCGCAAGACCCGACGCGCCGGCGACCAAAGCGCACGCGATAAACAACCGCGATGCCGAAGACAGCATGGCTGGGGTTCGCACGGGCTTGGCTCGTTCTGTCACGAAACCTCTCACGATGATGATCCTACCGGCAAGTCCATCTTCATGGTTGCGATTTGCCTTGATCTGGTTTCGCCACAATCGCATTCGACACGGAAATGTGATGCAGCACCCAGGTCGCCAAGACCCCGGCCGCCGCCGCCATCACCAGCATCAGCATGCCGACATAGAAAGACGCGGCACCCAGCTCGCTGGTTCGGGAAAAGTGCAGATGACCCAGCATCTGGCGGGGCAAAGACTCCAATTCCGGTGGCTGGACGAAAATCGTCGCTTCAATCTCGCAGAAACTCATCGCTGCACCCGCCAGCCCTGCCGCCACCATCCCCCCCCACTGCCAAACTAGGCAAGATTTCGCCCATCCCGCAAACGACGCCGCCCCATCCAAAAGCCGATGATCGCGCTGTGACGCCGGCTCTCCACGCGCAAGAAACACCCCCACAAGGCATCCGATCC
>CAYTYD010000246.1:0-5119 GCA_964441555.1 uncultured Phycisphaeraceae bacterium
CGAAAGCACATCAACACTCCATTCTTGGAGGGCCTGACGCCATCAAGCCAATTGCGTTTGCTCAAGAACGCCTATCGCATTGGCGACATGTTTCAAGCGGGTCGGTTCGTTTGCAGTGATCGCTGTTTACGTGCGGCTCGATCAGTATGCCCGAATCTTTGCTATCAACCCGCCCTGATTGAACATTCGTTCTATGTGGAGTACGAGTATGACGGCACAATTCATGTCCCGAAGGAGGATCAGATACGAGAGCCACTATTTCCAGGCGATCCAATCGAATCACCCGACGAATGGCTGGACCGCCTATCTCAAAAGTACGCCTCACCGAATCCGAAGACTGAGTGGTACGAGATGATTCTCGCAAGCGGTTCCAAGAATTGCGCCTCGTTCCCGATTGTTCGCGAAATCTCATCTTTCGAGTACGGCGGCGTATCCTCTATCGAGTTTCGTCCCAAAGCAATCGAGGCATATGGATGGGTAGCGATGGGGCCTTCCTGCGTTTCGTCAACACTCATGCATGTGCTGGACGAGTTTCTTCCACGACCCTACGCCGTCGCGTTGCCAATTACACTAGACGGCTATCCATGTATAGATGAAGCGTGGTGATAGTGGCAACAGGATCTTTCATACATTCGTAGCTTTCGCGATGGAATTGTTCGTCCCTGGTCTTCCTGTGCAATTACTCGGTGCGTGCTTTTCCGGTTGGATTTCAACGTTGAACGGTGTCACGCCGCCTTCCGGTAGTAGTGCCGCAGCACCCCACCCAGCCGCTCGCGGCACCGAACCTCGCCATGACCCATCAGTCGCAGCGGCGGAGGGCGACCAACTGGCGGGCGGTTGTTGATCGCTGAGTGCGGCCGCTCCCGGTTGTAGTGCTCGATGAACTCGGCCATCAGGTGGTCGAGATGGCTGGTGCCCATCACCATGAAGCGGTCCAGACACTCATTCTGGACCGTTTGGATGAACCGCTCGACATGGGCATTGAGGTTGGGAGCGCGGTACGGCAGGCGTACCGGCATGATACTCCGCGAGCGCAGCGGTTGTGACGCCGAAAGACCCGCATCGAAAGAAGAGTAGGACTTACGGTGGCCGTAACACGCCAGAGCAGATTGCCGAAGACGCCAAGGATCTTGATAAGGCCCGTCGCCTCGACGATGAAGCCTACGGGAGGTGACCGGTGAGATTTTCCAACTTTCTTGGGCAAAGAGTCGCATGCCTGTTAAACGCGGAGCCCTTCAAAAGCTGGCCAGCCGAGCGATCAGTTTACGCTGAATCCGATCCGCCTGAGGTGGGATATACCTTCGTGGGCTACGGACTGGCCGTAAAGTGTGACGGACACGACGAGCGGGTCAGTACCATTTTCTTGGAGGCAGAATCACTTGCCGGCAAAGTTCTCTCCGAGGTGTCATTCCGCCTTCGTAGAGACGAGATTTTGGCACTATTTGGTACTCCGTCCAAGAGCGGCGCGGGATTATGTCACCCGATTCTGGGAAACTCCGGACCTTGGGACCGGTTCCACGGCCCTGAATATACGATGCATTTTCAGTATCAAGTGAATTCTGATAACATCGCAATGGTCACATTGATGCGGAACGACGTTGTGCCATGACTTCAGCGGCCAGCAGATGATGACTGGTCCGGCGTCCACCGATGCTCCTGTACTCCGGTTGATCGACACCAACGGCGATGGGGACTTCACAGACACGACCGATGTCGAGCTGCACTTTGTCAATGACCATCAGGGTTCGACGGTGCTGGTGACAGGCAAGGCCACGCTGGACCCGGCAAATGGAAACCTGATCTCGCGTGCCCCCATCATCGCGCATGTCAAGTATGACCAGTACGGCGTACCCAAGTTCGTCCATCCTGCGGATGTGAATAGTGATGGTGTGGTGGATGCGGCGGACGACACGTTCTGGAAGCAGGCGTGGAATGAGTATGTGCACGGAGCATCGAACCAGACTCCACCCAAGGAGATTTGGAAGGGTATAGCGGATGCGAATGAGAATGGATCGGTAGATATCTCGGTTGATCCCAACAACGCGAATCTTCCTAGTGCAACGAACTCGGATTGGTTGGCGTTCCATGCACTGCACACCGCCGGGTTGATCGCTGATGGTCAGCCCCTCAAGTCTGCGAGAGGCGACGTCGACGGACCGCTGTCTCACATACCGTATCGAGACTGGAAAACTTGGAGGCAATGGAATAAACCATGACACACAGCACATCCTTGTCATTACCCCAGATGCGAGACAACTACATCTATCGACTCGAAACGCTCCTTATGGTTCGCTCCCTCACACTGTCACATTCGACCATCGACTTGGCCTTTTTCTATCTGCATAACGCGATTTCTGAGTTGTACGATTCGGTTTGTGTGTTTGATAATCCTTCGTCACTGATTGGGCAGATTCTTCTCGATTCACATGAAGTCGATCTTGTTCAGCAACTTGGCAGTGCGTTAGGCCCGATCATTTCTTCTTGCGAAGACAATCGATCCGCCAACTCAGCGGTTTACTATGTGAGCCATTCTGATTGGCACAGAGTCGAGGGGTACGTCGCCAAACTTCTGATGAATGCGTACTTTCGGAGGTGACACTCACCTGTTTTCTGTGAAAACTTCATAGCCGTCCGCACCTAATGCCTTGCGATCCAGCCTCGGCGAGATCATCGCGCATGTGAAGTACGACCAGTATGGAGTCCCCAAGTTCGTGCATCCGGCGGATGTGAACAGTGATGGAGTGGTGGATGCTGCCGACCTAAGGTTTCTCATCCGAGGGAAACATGACACATGCATATGAACTCAAGCCCGACGACGCAGGTTGGGGCAAGTTCAATGATTATGAAATCGATGCGGTCCACTTCAGACATGTCCCCGGTGTTCGCTGCCCACTCTGCGGCGCATGGGGTATAACCGGAAGCATCTATCCTTCAGTTGGCACTGCCACTCTGAACACATTGTCCCTGCCTGCAGAACCATACCCAGTATCGCCTAACGAGTTCAGGACGTTGGCAGCAACTGTTGAGGCGGTGCTCGGTCCTGACCGACCTGTACAACCGGGCACAAACTTGGGCGTGTTGCGAGGAACTGTGAGAGGACGGCTTGGTGACTTTGCGTGGGTGAATCCTTGGACTCCGCTTCTCAGAGAATACGTATGGCATGAGCTAGCGAAAGCGGGAATCAACCTTGACGGCGTCCGCGCAGAACTCGCCTTTGAGAAAGAGCCGCATGAACAACTCATTGAGCTTGAGGCTCTGCCACGAGTCCGAGTGCAGCGAGATCTCGTGCCTGACAAGTGTTCAGTCTGCGGGCGGCTTGGCATGAAGGTGCCGGACACACTTGTGATCACGACTGATTCCTTCAATAACTCGATCCGCCTGCAGAGAATCTCTGATCTTCCCACGGTACTAGTAGTCAACGAACCGTTCGCGCAGTTCATTAGACAGAGAAACCTGCGCGATGCCACCTTGACACCCATCGAAGTGAGATGAATCAGACGCTCTCTTGCGCGGCGAGGCCATCAAAAATCCAGCAGCCCGCACAAGATGCGCGGGCTTCCGGAAGGGATTAGGAATTTGGGGAAAGGTTCGAGCTCAGCGGCGGCGACGTGCGGCGAGGAGGCCTGAGAGGGCGAGTGCCGCGGTGGCCGAGGGAGCCGGGATGAGGGTGAGGGAGGCATCGTCCCACGCGACAGAAGTGTCGGCCGGGGAGCCGTTGTTGGTGAAGCTCTGTACCGCGAAGACGACCTTGGCGATGGCGGCGTTGGCAGGAGCGAATTCGGAGTAGCTGAACTGCTGATACTCGGCAGTCAGCGAGCTCTGAATGGCCTGGTTAGACGTGGAGATGAAGCCATTGCCTGCATCGAACCACTCGACGCGGTATTCGGCGGCATTGTTGATGCCGGGGTTGGCGCGAGCGAAGACGGAGAGTTGGTATTGAGCGCCACCGGTGATGCCGAAGACGGTCTGGACGTGGCCGGTGAAGCCGTCGAAGCCGTTGTTGGTGCTGGTGCCAACGCGGATGGTGGTGACGAGAGCCTTGTCGCCGGAGTTGGGAGTGGCGCCGGTCCAGTTAAAGGCCTCAAGGAAGGTTCCAGCGCTGCCGCCGAAGAAGCCGTTCCAATTGGTGACGTTGGAGAAATCAAAGCCCAGATCGCTTTCGAAGCCGGCGTTGTTGAGAAGGTTCTGCGCGCTGGCGGCGGAGGTGATTGCGGCGAGGGCGAGGATGGAGGCGGTGCTGGTTTTCATGACGATCTCTCTTCTGGTTGTTGCATATGGGAGTCACGCGACGCCCACGAATTCAATTCAGGTTAACGATGGGGGCAGGCACATGCAACTGTTTCACAACATGAAACACACGGATTGCAGCAATCACTGAGCTATCGGACGCTGAGGGGCAAAGGGGTTTCCCGCGAAAGCTTCGCCGGTTACTTCTCCAGTGAGAAGGAGAAGACCTTGGCCTCACCCTTGGCGGGTCCACCTTTGAGCTGCAGGCCGATGATGCCGAGTGATGCCATGTCGATGGCCTTGGAGCCGCTCTGGTTGCCGTGGAATTGATTGAGTTTGAAATCCGCGAGTTGCACGCGATAGGTTTGGCGACCGGGCTTGGCGATGACGGGATCGCTGAGGAATGCCTCGCCATCGTCCTGCTTGCTGGCGTCAGCGCGAACGGAGTTGGCCTCGGCGAGAACGAAATTCAATTCGGCTCCTTCGGGGAGTTCGGCTTCCATCACGACCTGCGTGTATCCATCGGCATCGCCGACGATGTCAGAGGATGGATCGGTGGCGTGCGTCGAGCGATTGGATTTAGGAAGATAAAAACTCAGACCAGTGCCGTAGCTGTAGCCGGGGGTGTAGGAAATGTTGCAGACACCCTTATCGATCGTGAATGTGAGAGAGGCATCGGATGCGCCCCAGACATCGGGATCGTGAAGCCAGTCGGCAAGGAGACTGATGCGCGGCGGTCTGCCGGGTTGCTGCCCACTCTTGAGCGTGACGGAGGTGGGAGGCGCGATCTGCGTGGGAACAGAGATCTTGGATAGCGAAAGCTGCGTGAGCTACATGAACGGGTATTCCTGGATCGGGGAGAGGGGTTATAGCTCGCGGCGGGGACGGAGAT
>CAYTYD010000247.1:0-5112 GCA_964441555.1 uncultured Phycisphaeraceae bacterium
CGGATCGTCGGTGTATTCGCTGACGAGCGCTACAGCACTGACGTCGCTGAACGATGGCAACGGCGTGGATCTGAAGACCGCCAGCGGCACGAACGCCTGGAACTTTGCCATCAGCATTGATCGCGGCTCGGGGCCGACTGAAGTGCGAGTCAATCTCTCTGATGTGTACAGCGACAACACGACGGTGACTGAAGGCGCCGTGACGTCACTTGGTAGCGCGCTGACCCGCATCAATGCGAAGCTGTCGGACGCCGGTTTCACTGACGTTCGTGCGGAAATCTCGTCTGATGGGCAGCGCATCCGCATCATCGACAACGGCGCTGGCGCGGGAACAAGCACGATTTCTGTCAGTGAGAATGGCACCGGAACCACGGCACGCGATCTTGGCCTTACCGGAAACACGACCAACGGCACGCTCACGGGCCGCAAGATTCTGGCCGGGATGAACTCCACGCTGCTGAGCTCACTCAATGGCGGCGCGGGCATCGCCGGGGATGGTGTGTTGAACTTCACCGCTCGGGATGGCAACGCTTTCAGCGTCACAATCGACAAGAATGCGTCGCTTGACGAGATTTCGCGGCAGATTCAGACCGCATCGGGAACTGGTACGAATGGCCGCTCGCGACTCACGGTTTCGCTGAATTCCAAGGGCACGGGCCTTTTGATCACCGACAACACGGGGACCACCACCTCGAATCTGATCGTGACCGGCACGGTGGGGAACGACTCTGCGGCAGCGCTTGGTATTTCGACGGGCGCGACGGGTGTTGCCACGACCACGGTCACCGGCAGCAATCTGCAGAAGCAGTACATCTCGCGTAATTCGCTGCTTTCGGAGATCAACAACGGCAAGGGTGTCGGCACCGGCACATTCCGCATCACAGACGGCACCGGCGCATCGGCCACGGTGACCGTTGGTGACACCACGCGGACACTGGGCGACTTGATCGACCTGATCAACAGCCGCGGCATTGCCGTGACCGCGAAGATCAATGCCAATGGCGATGGCATCCAGATTATCGAGCGTTCCGGCACGACCGGCACGAACAAGATCAAGATCGCGGATGAATCCGGCACGGTGGCCAAGGGATTGAATATCTCGGGTGAGGCGAGCGCGGTTGGTGCATCCAACACGCTCAACGGTTCATACGAGAAGACCGTGACCTTTGCCGTGACCGACACGCTGAAGCAGATTTCCGACAAGATCAATGCAGCCAAGGTGGGCGTCACCTCGTCGATCATCCGCGATGGAAACGGGTCGACCCCGTACAAGCTGAACCTGGGCGCGGATGGCACAGGCACGGCCGGACGATTTGTGGTGGACAGCGGCACATTTGACCTTGGCCTCTCCACGACCGATATGGGCAATGACGCCCGAGTCTTCTACGGCTCGAGCGACGCCTCACAGGCCGTGCTGATCACCAACTCTTCGAACTCTCTGGCTGGCGTCATCAGCGGCGTCACCATCGACCTCAAGAACACCAATGCCAATCCTGTCACGCTCACCGTTTCACGCGACACCGGCAGCATCGAAACCGATGTTGACAATTTCATCAAGGCCTTCAACGACCTCATCACCCGCATCGACACGCTGAGCAAGTACGACAGTGAAACCAAGAAGGCGGGCGCTTTGCTTGGCGATTCGACCAGCCAGACGCTGCGTCAATCGCTGTATGCCGCGACGCGACAGACTGCGATCGGCAACACCAGCCGCTATAACTCGCTTGTCAAGGTGGGCGTGACGGTGGGTAGTGAAGGCGAATTGAAGGTGGACAAGGCCAAGCTGCGCGCGGCGCTTGCGGATGATCCGGCGGCGGTTGAAAAGCTCTTCACCGCCAAGACGTTGAAGCCAAAGAGCACCGATCCGAACGCTCGCGTCACAGCCGATGAATACACCGAGCTTGGCGCCATGGGCATTCTGGAGCGCGCAGTCAACCGGTACACCGACTCGGTGGAGGGGACGCTGACGCTTCGCCGCAAGGCCATGGAAACACAGGTCTTGCAGCTGAACAAGCAGATCGACGCGTGGGATGTGCGTTTGGCCAGCAAGCGGTCCAATCTTGAGGCCCAGTTCCGCGCCATGGAGTCGGCGATCGGCCAGCTTCAGACGCAGCAATCGTCACTGTCATCGATTCAATCCATCGGCTGATCAAGCCACGCCTTTCTTTCGTCGATACTTCTGCCCGCATGAGCCAGCCGTCTCCAGACAAACTCCCCTTCACTCCGCCCATCAATCTGGCGGCGGACCTTCCATCCACGCAGCCCAAGGACCTGATCACTCCGTATCTGCGGGCCAAGATCATGTCGGCCCGGCCTGAAGAGCTGCGCATGCTCTTGCTCGATGGCGCGGTTCGCTTCGCCCGCCAAGCCCAGGAAGGCCTCTCAACCAAGAACTTTGAGCAGAGCTACATCGGCATTACCAAATGCCGCGACATCGTGGTGGAACTGATGACCAGCATCAAGGAAGATCACAATCCTGATCTGGCGCGGAACATCAAGGCGTTGTATTCATTCATCTTCACCGAACTCACCGAAGCCAATCTGGCCCGCAGCGCCGATCGCATGGCCAAGATCGTTGAGCTCCTCGAATATGAGCGAGAAACCTGGGCCTTGCTGCTGGATAAGGTCGCCGCTGAGCGTGCTACTGCTGCACCACAGTCCGATGCGTCAGAAGGTCCCTCCGGACGCATCTCGCTCTCCGCCTGATCGCTATCGCCCCTGCGCTGTCGCAAACCCGTGCGCGATTTCCACGCACATCGCGTCCAAGACAAACAGTGCCTTGAGATTGCTTTCGAGCTGTGCTTCGGCGGCACGAATCGCATCGATGGCTTCCAATGCTCCTGCCGTTCCCAAACGCAAGGCCTTTCGCATCTCAAATGCCACGAGTCGCAGCAGCCACCCCGCCGCCATGTGGTTGGCCAGTTCCTTACTTGCGTTTTCGTGTTCATCCACCCAGTCTTCGGACCACTTCTTGCACAATTCTTCCATGAGTGGTGCCGCGCCCACCGAGTGCTTCCCCGACATCAGTTTGCTCAGGTGAGGCAGGAGGGCGGTTCGCCATGCCCCCATATCGCCCCGAATCGCCTCGACCAGATCTCCCGGCGATCCATCCGCAAAGGCGATGAGGAAATCCTTGGATTCTGCGGAAATTTCAAGCTTGGCGTGGTTTGCCCACTGCCGCAGGTCCTTCTCTGATAACTGGGCAAACGGCACACGCTGGCAGCGGCTGCGAATGGTTGGAAGCAAATCTGACTCGTTGCTCGTCACGAGAATGATGACCATGCCGGGAGGCGGCTCTTCAAGCGTTTTCAGGACTCCATTCTGACCGGAGGCGTTCATCAGATCCGCCTCATCCACGATGAAAACCGATGTCGCGCGAGACTTTGATGTCAGCGACCCTGACCGCGTCGCGGGCTCGATGAGATGCTTGCGGAGCACTTCGGTGGGGATCACGCGGAGTCTCTGATCCCGAATCCTTGCATCCTCGTGGAACTTCGCCAGTTCTTTCACGACGATGTGCAGATCGGGGTGCGTGCCCGCTCTCAGCAGCTGCTGGGTTCGGCTTTCAGGGTCTGGGGCAATGCTCCCATCCAGGCCTGCTTCACTGGTCGGATCCAACACCACTGCCGCGAACGCCACCGCCGTGGTGAATTTTCCGACCCCAGAGGGCCCGTGGAAAATCCACGCGTGATGCATGCGCTCTGAACGCATCGCATCGTTCAGCAGGGCCAGCGCTTTCTGCTGCCCCACCACGCTTTCCAGACTCACGGGAACCGGCACTGGAATCGTCGCCGCGGACGGAGTTGCATCGGTGAAGTCCCGCACCTTGGGCGGTCGCGGCTTGGCTGGCGTCACACTCCCTGCCGTAGATGTCGATGCTCTCTTCGCCACGCCAAACGGTACCCGCCTTCCCCGCCGTCGGCATTCCCCCACCGGCATGCGCCTTCCGGGCCATACCCCTGCACCCCCCATGTTGCGTTTTTGCAACATCCCCCTTCAGACCCTCTTTCCGGCTTCCGATGCTTATGGCATGGCAGATTCCACCCCAGCTCCGCGCGTGTCGCCCCGGCCTATCCCTTCTGCAGACCTTCCTGCCGCCATGGACACCACCACTGCAATGGGGGAGACGCTGAATCGGCTGCTGGATCAATCCATCCGGTCCGTCGTACTGGCTCTGAGGCAGGTTGATGCCTCTCGAGCCCAGGCCGATGCCACTTTGCTGGATGACTCTTCCCGCGAGTTGAGCCGAGCCACGGCTGATCTCTCAAACGTTTCCGAATTGGTTCACGCCGCGATGCAAGGTGTGAACATTCCGCTGGGATCCAGTCTCTCGGCGGCACGTTCGCAGACGACGATTGCGGCGGTTGTCGCTCATGCGATTGACGTCGTCACTCCTGAAGCCAAGCTCAACGACATTCACATCCGCTGCGATCTGGCGCCGCAGGTTCAATCGCTTCCCTCAGGCCCGCTGTACGCGGTGGTGCTTGCCGGATTGCGCAACGCCATCTCAGCCATCTGCGATGTCGGTCGCGCCGGGCACATTGATATCCAGGCCCACCTGCGCACCGCCAAAGACGGTGTGGAGATTGTTGAGTTCCACATTCGCGATGATGGCATCGGCCCGCCGCGCGGCATCGACCCCTTCACCTGGGAAGCGGGAACACCAGCATCTCGCGGGCTGCTGATCTGCAAAACCCTCATCGATGCCGCGCGCGGCTCGATCAAACTGGAACGCGTGGATGCCTCGAACCACAGCCGTCCGGGGGCACTGCTGCGATTCAATATTCCCAAGCCCGCGGAATACAACGGAACCATCGCTGCCAATGGTCGCTCTGCTGCGTGATTCATGACCAATCCCGCTCACATCCTGATTGTTGATGACGACGCGATCATCGCCGGCTCGCTCGCAGAGTTCCTGCGTCGTGAGGGGTACGCGGTCAGCATCGCCTCGTCCGCCGCCGAGGCGCTGAATTCTCTGCGTGCGGCAGCTTCGCCGGCGGATGCGGCGACCGCAGCGCATCCTGTTCAGCTTGTGATCAGCGACGTCTCTCTTCCGGGAACCGATGGCATCGCGCTACTGCGATCGATCCGCAAGGAGCACCCCGGCACCGC
>CAYTYD010000248.1:0-707 GCA_964441555.1 uncultured Phycisphaeraceae bacterium
GCCAACAGATTTACAGTCTGCCCCGATTGGCCACTCCGGCACTCGCCCTGGATCCAACTTTGGGTTGCCCCAGAGGTGGAAAGGGAGTTTACGCACGTGAACGCAAAGGGGCAACCAGAGAAGGGCGTGAGGACAGAAAGGGCCTCAAGTCGCAACTGAAGGCCGAGAACTCAATATCGACTGGTTTGGAGGGGTGGAGGAAAGCCGGCGACAGGGATTGAACCTGCGACCCTCGCTTTACAAAAGCGATGCTCTACCGCTGAGCTACGCCGGCGTCGGGGAAGTTTACGCCAGCAATCGATCGCGCCGCAGGGTGTGCAGCAGAATGTGCGTCAGATCGGCGTCAGTCGTCAGAAGGCGATGATGCACCGCATTGGCCCGCGCAGCGGCGGAAACGGAAGCGACGAAACCCTTGGCTCGTTCGGCGGCATGGCGAGCGGTGAGAGGGGTTACGGTCGCGTCGATGGGAGTGGATCGTTCGATATCGATGAGTTGGACATCGCCGGTGATGCCGCCTGGGGCATCGAGTGTGGGGTCGAGTTCCGAAGTCGCAAGAACTTGATACACAAAGGCCTCGCGCTGCCCACCCTGGCCAAGCCGACGGAAGAGCATGGAAAGAGCCGGGGAGTTCCGCGCGACATCAAGCAGATCGGAGAAGAGCACAACAACGCCGCGCGGTGCCGCGGCGGAGAGGGCTGCGCGGACAT
>CAYTYD010000248.1:717-5082 GCA_964441555.1 uncultured Phycisphaeraceae bacterium
GAATATCCAAGGTTGGAGCAGAGTAAGGCGGAGTGGGCCATACATCGAGGAGTTCGCGTGTGATGGTGTGAATGGATACCTTGCCCCGCATCGGCGCGAGCGTGATGGTCTTCGGCAAGCCAAGAAACGAATACTGCACGCGGTTGTTCCGGGAAAGTGCCAGATATCCGAGCGCGATGGCAAGGCGAGATGCAACCAGAGCCTTGGAAGGGACGCCAGCGCACATCGATGGTGATACGTCAACAAGAATGTGAAGTGAGAGGTCCTGTTCTTCTCGAAAGAGTTTCACGACCAGGCGATCAAGGCGAGCGGCGATATTCCAATCCACGTGGCGAAGATCATCGCCATCGGTGTAGTCACGGAAATCATCAAATTCGACACTGCTGCCGCGACGCTTCGCGCGGCGTTCGCCCGGCATCGTGCCAGCCATGAGTCGTCGCGAGGCAAGATCAAGGCCATCGATGACGCGCAGCAGACGCGGATCGAGAAGATCATCGATGGTACTGATGCGGGTTGAATCGCGACCGATGATCATGGTGCGATGCGAGGTGCCTCAGCGCACGTGGCGCGGATTGGTGAGGGGCTGTCCGTCAATCGGTTCCCAGACGGTGATGGTGAGACGCTTGACACCCCAGGCGATGGCCTGTTCGTGAGTGGGAAAGAGAAGGTCGAGTCGGTTGCCCTTGATCTTGCCGCCACAATCAAGCACCGGCACGATCTGGTCGTTCCCGTATCCAGGTACAGAAATCATGGAGCCATACGGAAGGACAGTCGGATCAGCCGCGACGAGCTGGAATGCGTTGGTTTCCACGGAGTGCAGCGTGGCTGTGATGCCATCCGCAGAATCGCCGCAGGATGCTGCATCCGGGGAATAGGCGGTGACAAGGAATTCGAGAGTCTTCACCGGGCGTACCGCGCGACCAGCGAACCAGCGAGTGCGCGGTGTGATGAGTCCGGGAGAGGCAATGGAAACAAGCGCCGGACCTTCGTGCGCAAGAACCTGCTGATCCGCAGAGATGGGCGGGCCAAACTCGATCGTCTCAGTGGAAATCGTCGAGTGTGCACGCGCGGCAGAAAGATTGAAGTGCTCGACTGCCCGGGATGCCGCGAGTGACTCCGCATCGATAGGTTGCACGCTGATCTGTGCAAGCGGAAGATCGAGGCGAGATTCCTTGGCGACGATGGCCGAATAAGCAGTGAGACCGATGAGCGAGATGTAGCCGATTCGCTTCAGCGAGGCGCGTGTCATCAGACGCTGCAGCAGCGTTGGCGCGAGAAGATATTCATTGGGAAGAATGGCCATGGGGAGGGCCCGTCACGGGTCGGGGGAAATGGTACCCTGCCCCAGTCGGCGGCAGCGACAAGGATCGACTGCGCAACGGATTGATGACACCTTGTGCACGACCCGGAGTGGACATGGATCTGGACCCGATTCACATGTTTTGGGCTGCGATTGTGGGGCTTGTCGCCGGTTTGATCGGCGGATTGGCGGGAATTGGCGGCTCTTTGGTCATGATCCCCGGATTAGGGGTGATCTACGGGTACGACGAACCGAACCGCGTGATTCAACACCTGTACATGGCGAGCGCTATGGGTGTGAACGTGCTGGTTTCGGCCCCGGCAGCATGGCAACACGGAAAGAAGGGTTCGATTTCGATTCCCACTGTGAAACTGATTCTGCCGGGAATGTTGGTCGGCATGACCGCGGGTGTGTGGGTGTCGGATCAGACTCCGGGACGCTGGCTCTTTGTGATTCTGGCTGGCTTCATCGGGCTCTATGCCATGGTGAATCTATTGCGGGCGGCTCGTAAGACAGTCGAACCGGAGCCACAGGAGGCCCGCAAGGAATGGTGGCTGTATTCAATCATCGGTCTGGTGACCGGGTTTCTCGGCGGCCTCATCGGTATCGGTGGCGGGATCGTGATGGTGCCGCTCATGCAGATGCTGTGTCGCGTGCCGCTGAAACTGGCGATTGGGACCTCAAGTGCGGTGATGGTGGTCAGCGCGCTTCTGGGGGCGACGCAGAAACTTCTTCACTTGGAAAAACACGGCTTGCAAATGACGCAGGCGCTCCAACTCATCGCGATCATGGGGCCAGGCGCGATGCTTGGGGGATTTCTGGGTGCGAAATTGACACACAAATTGCCGCTGCAGGGGCTGCGGATGGCGGTGTCAATTCTGCTTGCCCTGATCGCCGCTCGATTGGCGTTGAGCGAACGAACTCACGGCCCCGCAAAGCAGTTCTCGGTGCCTGAGATCAAAGACAAGACTTAATGATGCCAGTGGCGCGGATCAGTTCGTTGTCAGTCGTGAGAATGTCGGGACAAAGGCGAACAGTGCCAAGGCGGGTGTCCGTGTTGACCTTCATGGATTTGAGACGCTGCACCAAAGCGTTGGCATCGGCGTGCGGCATACGCAGGAATGCACCGCGGGGATGATGATCGAGAAAGGGAATGCCCGCATCATTGAGAAGTTGTGCCAGGCGAGCTTGTTGTGCAAGATTGTGGGTGCGGAGTCGATCGACGCCGATGGCGCGCGTGAAATCCAGGCCAGCCCGGGCCTGGTACATGGTGGCGATGGGGGGAGTTGATTCGAGCCAGCTGTCACCACCGGGGGACCGATGCGGAATTTCAGGACGTTGGTAGGAAAAGGTATCGAGCTTGGCAAACCAGCCAGTATCGAGAGTGGGAGCAAGGCGGGGGTGACCGTTGTCGACGAGTGCCGGAGCAATGGCAAGCCAGCACGCACCCGGGCCGCCACGAGTGTACTTGTAGCTTCCACCGATGGCAAAATCGATACCAAGAGATGCGAAGTCGATGGGGATGACACCAAAGGAGTGGTAGCAATCGAGGATGACCAATGCGCCGCATGCATGAGCGTGAGCGGTGATGCGCGGCAACTCTTCGAGTATCTGGCCGGTCGCGTAAAACACATGCGAGAGAAGAACCAGAGATGTGGAGGGAGTGATGGCGGAGATAATGTCATCAGCGCGGAAGAAGCCATCGGCATCTGGCTCGATGTACGCGACATCGGCTCGAGCGCGAGAGCGATAGGTCTTCAGTATGAAATCGCAGGAATCAAATTCCCCGCGTGTGGCGACCACATGCGGCTCATCATCGCGGCAGGCATTCAGAATGGCGCGAAGACCCTGTCCGGCGCTGGTCTTGGGAACCACAGCGTCGGATCGAGTAAGCCCCAGCAACGCGGCGATCGATGCACGGAAGTGATTCTGCTCTGCAAGCCAAGGCCCCCAGCAGTCATCCATGTCGGCAAACCAAGGATCACTGAATCGCTGCATATCGAGAGCGAGCTGATCAAGCGGACGTCCCAGTGAGTGATTCGCAAGATAAATCTCATCGCGCTGCAGTACGCGTGAAAACAACGGGCGAATATGCGTGTCGATGGACGCGGATGTCAGCGGCCCCGCAGGGAGTGATTCAAGCATGATCAAAGCTCCGTGCGCACGTTCCAGAGTTCGGGGAAGAAGATGTCGCTGACGACATTCTGGAGGTATTGTGCGCCGGACGAGCCACCAGTGCCGCGCTTGAGGCCGATGATGCGGCGAACGACCAGGTAATGGCGGTAACGCCAGATGGCGTGCGTTTCGTCAATGTCGAGAAGTTTCTCAGCCATTTCGTAGGCATCCCAGTTGTTATTCTCCGGGTGCTGATAGATGTTTTTGAAAACCGCGATCACGCCGGGGTGTGGTTCACGCTTCGCGGCAGGATTGGCATCGAGCACCTCCCGGGGAATGGCGTGTCCATGCCGTGCGAGATAGTGAAGATACTCGTCATAGAGCGAGCGAGAGCCAAGTGCATGATCAAGCTCGTCGCGAATCTCGGGGCGGTGCTCAAAGAACTTCAGATGCTCAGCATTCTTGTAGCCAAGGAGGAACTCGAGCAAGCGATTCTGATGGGATTGAAATCCGGAGGAAGGACCAAGTGATGGCCGGAACGTGGCGTAGTCGTTCGGCGTCAGCGTGGCGAGCACCGACCACTGATTGACAAGCTGAGTCTGAATGTTCTTGACTCGGGCGAGATCCTTAAAGGCGGCTTCGAGATTGTCCTGCTTCAGCAACGTGATGGCATGGCGAATCTCGTGGATCATCAGCTTGAACCACAGCTCGCTGGTCTGATGCTGGATGATAAAGAGGAGTTCATCGTGCGCGTTGTGAGGCGAACGCGGCTCTTGGCTCGACAGAATGCGGTCGAGGTGGAGATACCCCGCGTAATCGAGCTTGCCACGCAAGTCGCTGGTGAGATTTGGATCAAGTTTCGAGGCCGCTTTGGAGTCCGGATTCATGCCCGAGCGTACCCCGTCAGCGTTCAGACAGCGGGCCTCATTCGTGGCGGCGAGATGGGGATT
>CAYTYD010000249.1:0-5081 GCA_964441555.1 uncultured Phycisphaeraceae bacterium
TACCCTGGGACGACTTTTTCGCCGCCGTAGTAGGACATGGCCATGATGGAGCCGCCACCGGCTTTTTGCATCAAGGGGCGAGCTGCGCGAGCCATACCCAACAGGGTGTAGGAGGATACGTCAACGGCAGAGAGGTATGCCGCGCGGGGAGTATCGGTAAATTTGCCGAATTGCAGCCACTCACGATCGGCAAAGGCGATGGAGTGCACCAGAATGTCGAGCTTATCGTGCCGCTGACCAAAGCTGGCGAAGGCGGCGGCGATGTCCTCGTCTTTGGAGGCATCCATGGGGGCCATCCAGGAATCCTGCAAGCCAAGAGATTCGAGGGCCTTGCGGGTGCGGCGTTCATTCTTCTCGCCAGGGATGTGCGTGAAGGCGAGAGTTGCGCCATGTTCTTTGAGGGCCTTGGCGATGTACCAGGCGTATGAGCGGTCGTTGGCGACCCCGACGATGAGAGCGGTCTTTCCGTTCAAAAGCATGGGGCAGGGTAGGTTTCAGAGGGCAGTGTCGTCATCTCGAACGACAACCTTGTTGGCGTTGTGTTCGGTTGATGATGTTTGCGATTCGCGTTTGCGCGAGCGAATGGAAAAGAGAACTGGCAACATGCCGCAGAAGGTGATCGCGGCGAGCGCGACAACCATGACCAGCGCGAATTGAGTGCCGCCGGATCGGTATGCCCAGATGAGCATGATGCAGGCAGCGATGAAGATGGCGGCGATGGTGAATTTCATTCGCCCGGGATGTAGGAAATCACGCCTTCCCACGGGCTACTCGCACTGGCGTAGAGACGCTTGGGAATGCGCCCTGCGAGATAAGACTGACGACCAGCGATGCACGCGTGACGCATGGCGTGAGCCATGGTGACTGGATCTTTGGCGTGCGCGATGGCAGTGTTGAGCAAGACTCCATCTGCACCAAGCTCCATGGCTTGCGCGACATCCGATGCCGCACCGACGCCAGCGTCGACGATCACGGGGTAAGTGGGGTCGCCCTGCTTAAGAAGTTCCAAGCAAAGCAGGATGTTGTTGCGATTGAGGATTCCCTGCCCGGATCCGATGGGTGAGCCGGCGGGCATCACGCTGGTCGCACCAGCTTCCTTGATGCGCATGGCAGCGATCGGATCGTCACTGGAATAGGCCAGCACCTGAAAGCCGTCTTTGACCAGTTCGCGGGTGGCCTCGACAGTGCCAGCTGGATCAGGAAGAAGGGTTTTCTTGTCTCCCAAGACTTCGACTTTCACCCAGTTCTGTCCGGGGTTACCGAGCTGCTCGAGGATATCGCGGCCCAGTCGCGCAACCCGGATGGCGTCTTCAGCCGAAAAGCAACCCGCCGTATTCGGCAGGATTGTGTACCGATCAAGATCGAGAAACTCGAGGAGAGACTTTCCCTGCTCGTTGTACAGTCTTTCGCGGCGGACCGCAACCGTGACGGCGGAACAGCCCGAGGCATCAAGCGCTGCACGCATCAGGTCGTAATTGGCATACTTGCCGGTGCCGGTGATGAGGCGACTGGAAAGCGTGCGACCACGAAGAGTGAGTGTGTCTAGACCGGGTTCCTGAATCATGGCGAATGGTATGAATGGAATACGACGAATCTAAAAATGCAACAGGCCGGACGACTCTCCGTACATCCGGCCTGCGCTCCTGTTCATGCACCTGTCGGTAGCGTCTCAAACGACGCGGACGCTGCCAGGGTCCTGTTTCTGCACCGTGCCCTGTTCAAGCACCGGTTGTGAGCAATTAGCGGCGACGACGGGCAGCCATGAGGCCGCCGACCGCGACCAGGCCAGCCATTCCGGGAGCGGGCACCACGTTGGCGCGAACGTTGTCGATGGAGGTGTTGCCTTCGGTGCTGGCGCCATCGAAGAAGATGCGGCTGATGCCGTTGTTGGAAATGCCGCTGAAGATCAGGGTGTCGTGTTCGAGGGGGAAGTTGCCGCCGCTGGCCGCGATGGCGTTGAACTCGACGCCCGACATGTCATAGAAGCGGACGGTGATGCTGGTGAAGGACTCGATGCCAAATTCAATGCTCGTCAGCGATGCGCCAAAGGCGTTGTCGAAAACCACATCGCAGGCACCGCCGACGATCCCATCGCTGATCCAGAGGCCCGTGGGGTTATTGCCACGGTTATTCTCATCGGGGTTGCCACTGGCGACGTAGTAATTCTGCAGATTGCTGTTCTGGGCCAACCAACGGTTGCGCCACTCACCGAGGGGATCACCAAATTCCTCCACAAGCTGCGCAGAAGCAGACGAGGCAAGGCCGGTCAAGGCCACCAACGAGACGAGCAACAGATTCTTCATGACACTCTCCTTGCGGCTTCGGCGGTCTCTCCTCCGCGTGGCCTGGGAAGTGTCTTGTCTCCGTGGGGACAAGTTAGCGTAACCGTTGCTTCACGTCAATCGGGTGAGTGGGGAGAATCCCCGATTTTGGGAGAATTTGAACCTGATCCGAACGCTTCATGGCAGAAAACGGGCAGATACAGTCGACAATGCAGCTTCCCGTGGCTTCATCAGTTCCGATAACCTCACCGCTTTTGCCGAATGAGCTCGTCCAATCGCTTGCCGCGGCTGTGGAAGGAGAGGTTCGATCCGGGCAGCACGACCGCCTTCTTTACTCAACCGACGCCTCGCTCTATCAGGTTGAACCGCTGGCGGTGGTGATCCCTAACTCAACTACAGATGTGATCCGGGCAGTGCAATGGTGTGCACAGAACTGCATTCCCATTCTTCCGCGGGGTGGCGGCACGAGTCTGGCTGGACAATGCACCAATCGCGCCGTCGTCATTGATGTTTCAAGCTGTTGCCATCGCGTGTTGGATGTGGATGTCGAGCAGCGCATTGCCACGGCGGAAGCTGGCATCACGATCGATGATCTCAATGACGCGATTTCGTCCACGGGCCTGTTCTTTGCTCCCGATCCGGCGACGAGTAAGCATGCCAATCTGGGCGGAGCGATCGGAAACAATGCTGCCGGTGGACGCAGCGTTCGCTACGGCCGCACCAGTGAGAATGTTCTTGCTGTGAATTGCGTTCTCGCGGATGGCACGCAGTTGCGATTTGAAGAGGGTGCCGCCCTGCGTGATCCTCGTGTCGGCGCAATCACCGAACGCGTCGCGGCGGTCGTTCTCAAACACCGCGAAGAGATTAGATCGCGATTTCCAAAGACCATCCGACGAAACGCGGGCTATGGCCTCGACATGATTCTGGCTCAATTGGAGCGTCCTTGGACGCGATCGCCTCTTGAAAACGTCAACCTTGCGCATCTGTTGTGCGGTAGTGAAGGTACACTCGCGGTGACGTTGGATGCGACTTTGAAGCTGCATCCCAAGCCGCTGGCGCGTGGAATTGGGGTGGTCAGTTTCGTCACCCTAGAAGACGCGATTGACGCGGTGAAGCCCATCCTGAATGCCGGAAAGGCGCTGGGACTGACGGCCATCGAATTGCTCGATGATGTCGTGCTCGACGCCGCTCGGGGCAATCTCGAATATCGCCAGTATGTTGAATTGCTGCCGGGCGCCAATACCCAGAAGCGCGAGCCCAAGGCGGTTCTCTACATCGAGTTCTTTGCGTGGAAGGATCGCCAGGAAATTGAAACTGCTTTCGACGGTTTGGCCGCAATATTGAGTGGCTTGAGCGGCGTGATGCAAAACGGCTATGCCCGCCACACCGATCCCGCAGCCATGCTGAAGGCGTGGAAACTGCGCAAGGCGGGAGAGCCACTCCTGCACGGACTTCCCGGAGATCGAAAGCCAGTCACCTTCGTCGAAGACAACGCGGTGCCCGTTGAGCATCTCGCGGAGTTTGTGAGCGAATTCAAGAAGATCGTCAGCCGACACGGCACCATCGCGGCATATTGGGCTCATGCAAGTGTGGGTGTGCTGCATATTCGTCCACTCATCAACCTGCACGATCCCAACGATCGAGCCATCATGCAGAGCATCGCGGTTGAAGCGGCCGATCTGGCCAAGCGAGTCGGCGGAGTGATGAGTGGTGAGCATGGTGACGGGCGAGTGCGTGGCCCGTTGCTGGAACGCTATTTCGGCCCCGAATTGATGCAGGCGTTCCGAGAAATCAAAGCGATCTTTGATCCGCAGAATCTGCTGAATCCCGGGAACATCGTCGCTCCGGGACCGATTGAATCGATGACGCAGTCGCTGCGAATTGAGCCAAATGGAACACCCCTGGCTGATGTGAAAGTTCGCACACGGTACGAATACGAGCGTGAGCATGGCTTCGCGCACGCGATCGAAATGTGTAACGGCGCCGGCGTCTGTCGCAAGAAGACAGGCGGCACCATGTGCCCCTCCTACATGGCCACCCTCGATGAACGGCACAGCACACGAGGTCGTGGCAATGCGCTGCGGCTCGCCATCACCGGTCAATTTGATGGCGCAACCGCCGGACCGCGGTGGAACGACCCGGAAACGATGGCGACCCTGAACCTCTGTCTCTCCTGCAAGGGGTGCAAGAGCGAGTGTCCCAGCAATGTCGATATCGCCAAGCTGAAAGCCGAGTACGCCGCACAGTCCTTTGACGCTTCCGGTGGCCCATCATTCAAGGCAACCGTCTTCGGAGCAGTCCGCACTCTCGGCCGCCTCGGCACTCTTGCCTCGCCCATCGCCAATTCCATCAACCAGACACCGCTTGCAAAAGGACTCTTGCGACGTCTCCTGGGTATAGATCCGCGTCGATCAGTTCCCGCCTTCTGCCGCTCTTTAGCATCGCACTGGCGTGAGCAAACTCCCGCCACTTCCCACAGTTCATCGCGCCCGCGCGTCGCCCTTTTTGGCGATTGCTTCACCATGTATAACGAGGCAACCATCGGCCTCGCTGCCAAGCGCGTGCTCGAAGCGTGTGGCTATGAGGTCGTTCTGGCAGACGCTGGCTGTTGCGGCAGAGCCAAAATATCAACGGGGCTTCTCGATCAGGCCATCGACGAGATCGACGCCACGCTCGCTCGACTGCGACCACTCATTGACGACTCCAACGTGGTCGCTATCGTCGTGGTCGAGCCCTCCTGCCTCTCGGCGATGAAAGACGATTGGCTTGCGCTCAAACTCCGCTCTGATCGCACCCTTC
>CAYTYD010000250.1:0-5070 GCA_964441555.1 uncultured Phycisphaeraceae bacterium
ACCCTGATGCCAAAGGGAAGGAACCCGAAGCCATGAAATGCACCCTGTTTCGGACGGTCACCGACACATTCGGAATCTCGCAACGGATGCGGCTTGACATGGATTCGCCGATCTCGCCGTCGATTGGCGCTCAGATCGAAATCCCGGGCCTGATCGAGGATCCAGATCCAGAGTTTGCGGTGGTCACAGCAGTCAAGATATTTCTTGACGGCTCCGTCGAAGTCGAACTGTCGTCCCGTTGGCTCAATCGAGATGACCTATTTGTTTGGGTTGGCGACATCGAATCACAAACCGATTGGGAGGCCATCGGCGATCCCATCTATCCGCCGTTCGAGCCTTCTCTGGTCATCGAGCCAGTCGAAGAAGAAGTGCCCTTCTGAGGCGGCGACGCTGTACTCGACCGCGAGGGAAACGAAGCCGTGAGCGGGGATCGGCAGGACAAGGGACGAGCGTACAGCTGGCAGCACTATGTGCCATCCATGTACCTACGTCATTGGGCAACGCCACCGACCAAGCGCGGATATCTCTACAGGTTTGATCTCGACAAGAAAACCTGCGAACGGATGAAGCCAAAGGACTGCGCGGCGGCAGACGGGTTTTACGCATTGAGCGTGGAGACGAGTGACGATCCGAACGCCGCTGAGCATCACCTCGGCAAGTTGGAGGATCAATGCGGGCCGCTGCTTCAACATCTCTCAGAAGGCAAAGCCTTTACGAGCGAACAGGATTACGACTGGTTCCTTCATTTCGTCGCAGTTCAATTCATGCGAGTACCTCGCTTCCGCAAGTGGATGGATCGGGCCATCTTCGAACGATTCAGTCACCTTGCGCGTACCGCAAAGCCGGGTGATGAGCTGTACCAACAATTTGAGAAGGAGGCCGAGCCGTGGACGATTGACGGAAGACCCTTATCTCCCGACGATCTCGTCGATGTGTTCGGCAAAGGTGGCCAGCTATTCGAGTTGCACCAGGATACAAAAATCCAGGTGTCACTCGTTCGGGCGGCGTGGATGGTTGAGCGGTTGAAGCAGCGACACTGGCGATGCGAAATGACTCCCGACGATGCGCCGCCGTTCATTTGCAGCGATAACCCCATCGTGATCATCCCGACAAAGGCCAATAAGTCCACAAAGACCTGGGGCATACTGACTCCAGATACAGTGGTGACAATGCCTCTCGGGCCGAACGCGATGATTCTTGGGTTCTTTGAGAGCGACGGTCCGCCAAGCCTCAACAATGAGGAAGACATCGCAATCATCAACACCAATACCGCCTCAACCAGATTTGCCTACGGAGCGACGAGCGATTTTCTGTACCGAGATCGTAGAGGGCGCCAGTGTCTTTGGTCGGACTACATCACAGGCAAGGCTGATCGACCATTCTCTGTGAATGATGAATCGCTGGTGGCGAACACGCTCACTGGTGACGAAGGACGGAGTCCGTAATCTGTTCGAGAATCTTGCTCAGGTGAGCCGGATCCGTAATCCCTCCCAGACCGAATATCGGATGCGAGCCGCCGACAGCCTTCACTTCATTGGCAATGCGATTGAGAGCGTGTTCTGACGGACGACCACGCCACAGAAAGGACCCAACAAAGGGGCGATCGTTCAGCGTCACTCTCGTGATTGAGAGACAGATCTCAAAGAAATCAAATGCGAGACTGAAGTCCTCAGGCTGGTCAAACACGTCCACCACCATCGTTTTGAGATGATCATGAATATGGTCGCTGCAGGGCGTTCGGCGGCTTTGAGAGAACAGCGAATTGGCTAGGTCGTACCAGAGCGCGGCATTTGGTGTCAGGACACGCGCTGGTTCGATCTCTTTGTCCCATTGATCGATTACCTTCGTGTCGCGCAGTAGTCGCTTGATCAATGTCGTATTGGCATTTCCCGCGGCCACCGTGCCCATTGCGTAGAGGGCAAGTACGGCAGGGTATTTGAGCAGATACTGCCAAACGTCGAAACTGTTTCCCGATTTGATCTGACCTCTGCCGAGGATCGCTATCACCTTGCTGCACAACTCGTACTGATCTGGCATTCCCCAGCGGACGATCGTCGAGAGCATGGCAAGAAGAACCTGCGATGCTCCTTCAATCAGCCGAACTCGACGGACGAACTCTTCCTTGGTCGGGGAAGGCTCGCTTGTAGGCAGGGCCGCGATATCGGTTTTCCTGCGGAGTGACTTTGTTTCGCCAATGATGGTGTCGTGAATCCGTATTCGGTTCTCAGACGGGCTTGCGAGGTATTTTTTCATCATCGCTGTCGCGACTGAAGCTGAGAGGGGATCAACTGTGGCGATGCTCTCGATGGCAGCGACCTGTTCGGACAAATCGCTGAACGCCTTGTCCGCCGCGTCAATGGGGATGATGACGGCGTTTCGGCGTTGAGCAAAGCCCGCGGCTCTTTCGCTCGGTGATCCTCGCTGCATCCAGAATGTGGTAAACCTTTGATGAGTTGTCCTGTCCAAGGCGTCGCCGAGGGCGACGTCCCAGTCGGCCGACCATCCACAGATGATGAGGCCGTAGTCGGTCAGGATTCGATCAAGCAAGCCCTTCAATCGAGGGTCGTAGTCCTTCAGCTCCTCCGTCGTGTTCAATAGCCGAGTGTCCAGATAGTCGCCGTGGATCTTGAATACCAAACAGGCGGTATGCTGAGGCGGCATCATGCCGCCGACCTGATCAGGCGTCGCCACGATTGTCGGGCTGATCCCCTCGTCCTGTAGGGCTCTCTCCATCAAGCGATCGAAATTCGTGGTGATGATCACACGAAAATACCCCGCTGCAACGAGCTTCGCGATGGCCTTGTGGGCAGATGTCGGCTTCTTCAACCCATCTTCTGCCTCGGCGGGCGTAGGTTCGAACAGGGGTCGCAAAAGCGATAGCCGTTCGGCTTGCTTTGGCGCTAAACGCTCCACGATTTCGTTGTACGTCGGGTCAACACCAAAGCGAGCCTTGTACCAAGCAGCCGGATCGGGATCTGATGATGTCCCCTCCGCTGCTGCAATTCGTTTGATGAGAGTGACGACCACTTCCCAGCCCGTCGGCACGCCCGCAGAGCGAGAAATGCCGGAGCCCAATAGCAACGCGTAGATGCCTTTGTGCGATTGGACAGCCAACGCCAGCGCTGTTCGTGGATCCAGAGCCATTCGGAGAGCATAAAGGGTTGAACGTGGTTCTGCTCTGTTGGCGGATGCATCTCCGACTGGGCATCAAGCCCGATACCTGCCCGGCAATCGGAGCTCCGGGAGGCGGTCCTAATCACTTCAGCACGACGCCGCGGAGCTTGCGAGCCAATCGGCCGTCAACCGAAGTCCCTCGCCCCCAAGTGCGCGAGGCTCCGTGCGCAAACACGGCTCTGCCGTCACTTCGGTCGATATCTTGGCCAGTCCATGTTTTACTGGTTGAATGCGTTAGACCAGGCGGCGGCGATGTCGGGGAGGTTTTGGAGGTTGGCGAAGGCGTTGGCGGCGTTGGTTGTTGCCTGAGCGGTCAGCAGCAGCTCATGGCAGGTTGGGTTGGGCTCGAGGTTGAGCTTTGCGGCGATGCGGTCGTTGGCGAGGGCGTCGCGGAGGTTGACCCAGTCACGCTCGGAACGGTTGTCGCCGAGGTAGGAAGCGGGGATGTCCCAGGCGCGGCTGTTGGCGCGGACGGTGTCGAGGAGGGTGATGACGTGCCCGCCCCCCCCATTGACGGCGGAAGCGCCTTCGGAGAAGGCGGCATTGAGGAAGGCCTGCTTCTGGGCCAGGGCGGTGGTGAGGGCGGACTGGGCCGCGGCCAGTGCGGTGAGGTCCTCTGCGGACCCGGCCCCGCCCTGGATCTGGTGGGTGAGGCGGGCGACGTTGCCGCGCGCGGTGCCGGCATCATCCATGGCGGCGCGGTAGGTGGCGATGTTGGCGCGGGCGTAGGTGGCGGCGGCGCTGGTGAACGCGGCGGTCTGCTGGGCGTTGAACCCGGCGGCGCAGAGGGTTTTGGGGGTGAGGCCGAGCTCACCCAGGGCGGCCTCGATCTCGATGGGTGTGGAGGGTGAGCGGAACTTGAGGCGTTTGGCGGTGGTGCCCGCACCCCCCGCACCCGTGGTGCCTGCACCCGTGGTGCTGCTGGTGACCGAGGCGATGCCCATCCAGGCGACAGCGGCGGCGGCGATGATGCCGACGGCGATGTGCAGGACGGCGCCCTTGCGGTGCCTGGGGGAGTGAGAAACCGACTGGGCAACGGAGAGGGCAACCGAGGCGGGATGGCGGGTGTTCTTGCGCATGGCGTGATCTCCTGAGAGGCGTTCAGTAGAACGCGCGGGGGTTCAAGCTCCAAGGATGACACGCGAAAGTGTCGGCTTTCAAGGATGAAAGTCTCGCGTGTCATCCATGAAACGCTCGCGTGTCACGGATGAAAGCCGACACTTTCGCGTGTCATTCTTGGAGTTCCCGGGGTTGCTTGATCTACTGCTCAAGACCCTTTTGAGGAGCTCCCCATGAACATCCGCCCCCCCTCTCGTCCCCTCTCTCCTTCCTCCTTCTGTTCTTTGACCGCGTGCGTGCTGGCGATGGTGTCGGGTCTGTGCGGGGGGGTGGGGGTGGCGCGAGCGCAGATCCTGGTGGTCCACAACGCATCGTTGACGGATTACAAGTCGAGTTCGGCCAGCGCGCTGCAGGACATCCGGCCGCTGCACCGCCAGCGGGGTGTGGGTATCGATGGGCAGCTGCGTGCCGCGAGCGTGCAGGGGTGGGCCTTGAATGGGAACCCCTTTGGGGACAGCGCCCCGGCGAGCTCCCGAATCGGGGAAGTGAACGTGGCGACGGGGACGTACGCGCCCACGGATGTGGACATTGCGTTGCCGCAGAGCGGGATGGCCCGGTGGGTGATTGGGCGGAGCTTTAACGGGCGGCAGGAGACCAGCACGCCCGCGCACCGGGACTCCAACGCCCTGCAGGGGTACAACTGGTTCCAGATGAGCCAGGCGGAGCTGGTGTATTACAGCGACAAGGATAGCGCCAGTGACCTGATCTACCTTGTGTACGGTGCGGACCGGTACGCGGAGTTCCAGAGGACCGGGAGCAGCGCCAATGAGTTCCTGG
>CAYTYD010000251.1:0-4042 GCA_964441555.1 uncultured Phycisphaeraceae bacterium
GACGCGCTCGCGCTCGCGGGTATATCGCGTGAGGAGTTGCCAGATGACCCAGGATGGTGTCGCGCCGATGTAGTCCTTGTCGCCCTGCATCACCTTGCCGCTGGCGCTGGTGTAATGCTGACTTGGATACTCCCAAAGCGTGGTGGTCTGCAGACGCAACGGCGGACGCTTGAATGCGGGATTCCGTGGCGCGTGATCGCCGCGTGGATCATGTCTATCTGCTCGTTCACCACCCATGCCGCGGATGCCGCTCATGCCCCACTTCCTTGTGATGCGGCCTTGGCGCTCGCCATCTGCTGCTGAATCGCGACGATCACGGCCTGTTTGGCCTCAGCAAGTGCCAATGTGGTTCGTCCACCGGCGGCGGCAAAATGACCACCCCCACCAAACTTTCCCGCAACGGCATTGACATCCACCGCATTCTTTCCACTCTTGGATCGCATGCTGATCTTGGTCATGGATTGACGGGTGGTGAAATCATCCGTCTCGGTGAGGAGCGCCACCACGCGCACCGACGCGATCAGGGCGGGAAAATCAACAAACCCGCCACTGTCATTCAACGTTGCACCGGTGGAGGCGAAATCGCGCTTGGTCAGCGTCATCACGCCGATCGTCCCATCGTTGACGATCTCCAACGAATCCATCGCCCGGGCCAGCAGTTTCAATCGAGGCAATCTGTCTTGCTGCTCCACAAGCTGATACAGCCCGGATGGGTTTGCGCCGGATTCGATCAAATCCGCGGCTAGACGCATCACATCGCCATTCACGTTGCTGTGGCGAAACCAACCGGTGTCCGTCGCCAATCCCAGGTAGAGCGGAGTCGCCACATCAACAGGCAGCCGATTCAACCCCACACCCAGCAACGATGCGACG
The DNA here is from genome assembly GCA_964441555.1 of uncultured Phycisphaeraceae bacterium. Lineage (GTDB taxonomy): Bacteria > Planctomycetota > Phycisphaerae > Phycisphaerales > UBA1924 > F1-120-MAGs238. The sequence goes on from CAYTYD010000251.1 coordinate 874, forward strand.
ACGTGCGCCACCATTTGGCACGCCGCCGCGGCCGACGTATCGATGTAGCGGCGCAGCGCCAGACGCGCTTCGCCCTGCCGATGATGATCGATGATCACAGACGAGGCAGCACGTTCATCAATCCACCGCTGCACGTGCTCGAGCTGGTTCCAACTGCCGGTGTCAACGATCACGGTGAGCGCAACGCCAACGGGATCAACTCCTCCACCCGGTTCCCAACGAGCCCGATCCACCAATTCAAACGGCGTCTGCCCGTGCAGATCGGCCATCCACGCCGGCACCGGTCCGCCGTGCCACAGCGTCACTCCCCGATTTCCGGGCAGAGAGTTGATCGCCCGCGCCAAGCCGAGCGCCGAACCTGCGGCATCACCATCGGGCTTCAGGTGCGTGACGATGATGATCCTGCCGCGTTGCGAGGCCTGCTTGATCGCGTCGGCGATTTCGGCGGCACTGGCGTTTCCGGAGTACGCCACGGGTGGAAGCAAAAGATGGAGCGGTGCGGCATCAGGCATTGAGCCGATTGTTGCCGCCTGAAAGCCGCTGCGTGGTAGCCAACGCACGCACACGTTGCACATCCCGGGCAATCTGAGCACGAATCGAATCCAGCCCCGGCAATTTTACATCGTCGCGCAGCCAACTGTGGACACGGATCTCAACTGGCCAGCCATACTCAGGCAATCCCGGCAGATTTGCCTGGCCGGATGCTGGAGGGCAATCTATCAGGTGCGCCTCCAGCCGCACCCCGACACCACCAAACGTGGGACGGGAACTGACACTGATCGCCGCCGCGACCTCTCGTCCATCGGGAAGTGCGGCGGCTCCGGCATAGACCCCGACGCCAGGTAGCATCTGCTCTGTCTGCACGTTTGCGGTGGGAATGCCGATCGTGCGACCACGACGATCGCCCTGCACCACGGTGCCTCGTATGGCATATCCGCGGCCCAACACTCGTGCAACATCGCTCATGCGGCCCTGCGCAAGTAGCCAGCGCACGCGCGTGCTCGAGCATGTCACCAGCGTGTGATCGTTCAGGTCAATTTCCACCGGCGACTCAATGTGCACCGCGAATCCACGCGCTGCAGCCAATTGACGCAATACGGCCGGAGTTCCGGCACGCCCCTTGCCAAAATGAAAATCAGGACCTTCGACGACCGCCAGCGGCGACAGCGGCATGAGAATCTCATCCACAAACGCCTCAGGAGTGAGATCCAGAAGAGCGGGAGTCGGCACGAGCCGTTGAACGGCATGAACGCCGGAACGCGTGAGCCAATCCTGCCGCTGTTGGAATGTGGAAATGCGGGCCGGTTCAGTACCCGGTCGCAGCACGCTGGCGGGATGAGGATCAAACGCCAGGGCGATGATCTTCGTGGCGGATGGCGCACTCTGTGCAAGATCGACGGCCTTCTTGACCAAGGCCTGATGCCCAAGGTGCACACCGTCAAAGTTGCCAATGAGAATGACGGCTCGCTGACTCACCACGCGCTCCATGAAAATCACAGCGGAGGAACCGGCACCGTGCGCCCCTCGCGCAGCGCGGTTCGGATGAGCGCAAGCTTGCTCAACGCTGCTTTGGGTGCTCCAACCTGGGTAATCAATCCACCCGAAGGCATCTCCGGCGGACGTGCCCGGCCCGTCACTTCAACCATGTCCTGCCAGCAGACGCTGGCCACGCCCGGCTTGGCGGCGCACACCGAAACCACTTGCGCCAGCCAATCGGCCTGTGTCGACTCGTTCCACGGCTTACGCCATGTACCAGGATTCAGAATCGGCCCAGAATCCACCGTGGCATCTTCGTTATCCAGCTCATCGGCAAAGGGATTCGCATTCGCCGCGCGCCTGGTCGGAGGCGCAGCAGGCTGCATCGCTTCGCTCGGGCACCCAACCGCCGTGATCGCAATCGGTCGATCCAGGGCCGCGAACTTGTCCAGCATCGCCGAAATCGCCATCAAGTCACGAGTCATCTGCCCTGGCAACGGCTGAGCGATCTGCAAACGCAGAGCGATGATGTCCAGGGGAACGCCCGCCTGAATCAACGTATCGGCATACACCAATGGCGGCACGCTGCGGCGGTTCAGCGAGAAATACTCACCCCATGGCTGGCTGATTTCGACCTGAATGCGCGCCTGGGGATGCAGTTTCCGCACGATGAATGCACACGAACGTGTCAGATCCATCACCTGCTCAGGACTGAGCTTGAAACTTGTCCCGGTGTTCAAGCCACTGCAAATCGTCCAGCGGCTGATGGTGCGGCGATAGCGCGTCACCACCGCCTGCACATGCTCGTAAATCATCTCACGCAGGGTTTCGTAGTCATTCTCCCAGATGTACAGCCAATCTGGAGTGGAATTGATACGGAAATCCAGCAGCGGCCCCCCCACCACCGGCAACTTGGCCACTTTCAACGCCCACTCGATCCATCGATCCGTCGGGCCGAAGGCCTGCTCGCCTTCCTCCGGCTCAAGCTCCAGCCAGCGCATTGGCATGGTAATGAAATCACACACGCTGGCCAAGGCCTTGCTCACCGGCTCGCTGACGGAAACCGGCGATATCGCGCACCCGATCTGCGCCACTCCGGGAAGAACCGTCAGATGTTCGCCGGGAAGCGTGATCGGCACGCCCGGAGACGGAGCTTCCTGAGTCAATGACTGCAACTGCTGCGCCGCCCGCGCGTACAACTGGCCGGATTGCCGCAAAGGCATGGTGCGCTGCGCGTTCAACAGGGCCAATCTCTCACTGGCATCAATCGCCAGCCCGAGCGCGTCCTGAGCCAGCACATCGGCCCTGATCAGATCGGCCTCGGTCGCGTGCGCATTGGCCGTGACCAGCGCCGAAGTGAATGCCTGGCGCGCCCGCTCGAAAACCACCATCACCGGGTCGTCTGCCGCAAGATCGAAAAAGTCCCACTCTTCCAACTTGTTCAGGAAGAGCATGATGCGATGGCGTGCCAACTCTAAAGACAACGTGTACGGCTCGGCCCGATCCGGCAGCAGGCAAGTCTGCAATGCCAAAAGGCCCAGCGACCCCTTGCCATCAGGCAGACGCGCTGCAACCTGCAGGGCCAGACCTGCGGCATCGGTGCCGGTGCGTTCGATACGGATGATGTCATTTTCCTGAATGACGGCAGCGGAAATCGGCACATCGTCCTGACCAAAGCCATAGGCCTGGGTCA
>CAYTYD010000251.1:4052-5019 GCA_964441555.1 uncultured Phycisphaeraceae bacterium
CTCGGGCATGGTCGTCTCCCAGCTCCCTTCTCCGGGGACCGCCCTGTCCCCCGGTATAGCTGTCAAAGCATCGAAACGCCAGCATCGGTGCCGCGGATCCTCCCGTGTGAGCCCTCACCCACAGGGGACTCGCTGGCAACGGTAGCAACAGGGCGGACCGAACGGGGCGTTGACTCCCTCAGAAATGTCGGAAATGGGCAAGCCGCGCCCCTGATTGAGTACCCTGCGCCCATGACCACTGCGACCCCGGAATCGCCCCTTCTGGAAACCTCTTTGCAGTTGCCGCTGGTGCGCAAAGGCAAGGTGCGGGATGTGTACGAAATTCCGGCGGGGATGCTGACTCAATCGCTGCCTGCCGCCGCCGCTGGTGCCCTCCTCATCATCGCAAGCGACCGAATATCCGCGTTTGACGTCGTCATGCCCACTCCGATCACGGGTAAGGGCGCCGTCCTCACGCAGTTATCCACGTTCTGGCTCCGCTTTATCGAGTCCCGCGGCCTGGCCCGTACACACCTGATCTCGACAGACCACACCCTCCTGCCAGAGAGCACTTTCGCCGCTGGCGGCACGACCCGCGAGCAACTGGCCGGACGCATCATGATCGCCCGCAAAGCCAAAGTCATCCCCATCGAGTGCGTTGCCCGCGGCTACCTCGAGGGGTCCGGATGGAAGGAATATCAGCAGGGGCAATCCGTTTGCGGCGTGAAGCTGCCGCCAGGACTGAACCAGTGCGACAAATTGCCAATGCCGATTTTCACCCCCGCCACCAAGGAGGAGATCGGCAAGCACGATGAAAACATCAGTTTTGAGCGTGCCGCAGGCATCGCAGGACAGGATCTGATGGAACAGTTGCGGGAAACCACCCTGGCGATCTACATGGCCGCAGCGGAGCACGCCCGCAGCCGCGGCATCATCATCGCCGACACCAAGTTTGAGTTTGGTATCCCAGAGAGCGGCACTGATCCGA
>CAYTYD010000252.1:0-621 GCA_964441555.1 uncultured Phycisphaeraceae bacterium
AGAAGCGGATCGCGTGGTGAAGACTGGCGACACGATTGATCGTGTGATTGCCGCCGCCGAAGCTGACTTTGCCTCACGACCCACAGACATCTCATCGATCAACAAGCTGGTGCGAGCTTTGCTGGAACGCGGCACGCCGCAGGATGAGAACCGCGCGTACGACATCCTGATGCAGGGATACATGGCGACACAGACATTCAGTCTCCGCCAGCAGGCGGGAGACATCCGGATTCGCCAGGCACGCCGCAAAGTCGCGGAAGCCAAGCAGATGGCTGAGAAAGCGCCTGGCGATTCCATGGTCGCCTCAATCGTGCAATCGGCCGAGGAGGATCTGGCGAAGCTGGAGATCGCCGAATACAAAGCGCGGCTGGAGGCATATCCGACGGATATGTCGCTCAAGTACGAACTTGGGCGGCGGTACTTTGAATCCGGTACGTACGGCGAGTGCATTGAGTACTTGCAGCAATCGCAGAACGATCCGAAGAATCGTGTGGCGTCGCTCAATATGCTCGGACACGCGTTCCTGAAGGTGGAGTACATCGGCGAAGCGGTGGAGATGTTCCGTCAGGCCCTCGAAGTGCGCGACACCGGCGCTGAAGTGGAGCTTGACTTGCGTTACGG
>CAYTYD010000252.1:631-5003 GCA_964441555.1 uncultured Phycisphaeraceae bacterium
CGGATTGCTGCTGGCCCTGCAGGCCAAGGCCGAGCATGAGAAGGATCTTGCCGCAGCAGAAGAGGCCGATAAAGTCGCTTCATCGATCACGATCAAGCAATTCACGTATCGCGATGTGAGACAACGCCGCGATGCGGTGAAGAAGCTGATTACAACGCTGAAGGGCGCGTGAGCAAGATTTCGGCCAGTTACTTCAGCCATGCTTCGTCAAAGTTCATGCCGCTGGGAATGACTGCGCCATTGCCGCTTTCGACCATGCTGCCAATCGGCATGGCGCAGTAATCAAGTGAGAATGCCCCAGCCGGGCGATGATTGCCGGAGAGGCCCAGGCCGCCGAAGGGCAACTTGCTGGAAGCGCCCGCCGTGCCGGCGTTGATGTTGATGCAGCCGGCTCGCGCCTCGGCTAGAAAACGGTCAATGACGACGCTGTTTTGGGTGAAGATGGAACTCGCCAAGCCAAACTGGGTGCTATTGGCCTGATCCAACGCATCGTCAAAAGTGCTGAACGTTGACAAACGAAGGAACGGGCCGAAGATCTCCACATCGGCGCCCGGATGGGTATCGGCATCGGCAGATGCCTCAAAGCGCGGCACGCGCATCACGCTGGGTGTGATGTACCAGCCGGGCAATTCTGGAATGGTGGGTGGAATGAGCAATTCACCACCAGCGCGGGTGAGTTGGCCGATCACATGCAGCACATGGTCGCGAGCGCTCTTGGCGATCAACGGCCCCATGAAGACCGGATGAGTGCTGGTCGGGTGGCCGATGATGAGGTTGCTGGCTGCGGTGCACACTGCCTTGATGAATCGGGGTGCGATGCTCTCATGCATAATCACGCGGCGGGTGCAGGTGCATCGCTGTCCGGTGGTGATGAACGCCGAGCGCACACACTCGATGGCCGCCTGCTTCAAATCAGCATCTGGCATGATGATGGCTGGGTTGTTGCCGCCCATCTCCAACGCGAGAACCCTGCCGGGGCGATCCAGATTGGCCTGCATGATGCGGCGACCCACTGGCCAGGAACCTGTGAAGAGGATCCCATCCAGATCATCGTGAGCGCTGAGCGCGGCGGCGACATCCGCACCACCTTGCACTAGGTTGATGACTCCGGCGGGGGCGTCGCCTTCACGCAGAGCTTGATCGAGAAGTTCCACCAAGAGTTGGCCGATAGCTGGAGTCTTGTCGCTGGGTTTGAAGACGATGGTGTTGCCCATCGCGAGCGCAGGAATAATGTGCCCGTTCGGTAAGTGCGCAGGAAAATTGAATGGGCCGAGTACGGCCATGACGCCGTGAGGACGGAATGAGCAGATGCCGCGGCGCGTGGGGGAGATGGCAGTCTCAAATCCAGTCACGCGTGCCATACCGGCATTGGCGGATTGATCCAGTGTGATGTCGACCTTGGCAGGAAGCAACTGCGCCTCGGCCTTGGAATCCCAAAGCACTTTGCCGGTTTCATCGCTGATCAGTTGCGCCAGGTCAGCTTCCCGTTCTTTGCAGATCGCAGCGAAACGCTTGAGAATCGCAAAGCGGGTGGATTGGGGGGTGCGTGCCCATGCCGGTGCCGCGATGCGGCCTGCGTGAACGACTCGATCCACATGAGCAAGTTGCGGTGCGCTGGAGTGAATCACCCGGCTGGGTTCGGCAGGGGAATGGGATACCAAGGTAGAACCTGGAATCGGAACCCATTCGCCGCCGAGAAGGTTGGAAGGGTGGGTGCGAAGCGCGGCATGTTGCGTCACGACGGAGATCCTTCCTGGTGGACTTAACGCTTGGACTTGCCGGTTTTCTTTCCCGTGGCATTGCCATGCGATTTGCCGGATGATTTGCGACCGGGCTTGCGAGTCTTGGCCGAAGGAGTGCCTTTCGCTGAGATCGCGGTGGGCATGGTCGCATCGTCGGGTCGCTCGAGGGGTGTGGCACCACTGGCCATGCCCGGAGTCGCCTTCAACAGCGTCATGGATTCCTGAGGAATTCGCAGTTCGCCATCGCTGAGTGTGTACGGCGATTCGATGGCGAAGAACTGGCCATCCTTGTGCAGAATGCTGACAATGCCATAACCATCGCAACGATCAGCGGCGATGGGCTTGCCCAGGGTTCCCGGCTTGGTGGCCTTCACAAGCGTGATGTCGTTCGTCGGAGCATCCAAGTGTGGGCCGCCATCAAAGGGATCGATGAAATTGCGATAGCGGAACCCGAGTGATTCGAGGAGACGCCGCGCCGGAATGGTCTCCCGTGACACGACTCCCACCATGTTCTGCACTTCAAGCGGGAAAAGCGTGATGTAGATTTCATCCTTGGGGAGCAATTCAGGAATGAAACCGCGGTTGTGCTGACAGAAGCGATCGGCCTCGGCGTATTTCACCGGTACGAATTTGCGGCCAAAGTGATCCCAGAAGACGTTGTCGCCTTCGGTGGTGACTGGTGCCATCATCTCAGCCAGCACGCGATCGGCGAAAAGATGTCGGTACAGTGCGATGAAGTGGAATCGGACGAAGGAAAGCAGTCGGCCCGGGCGCAAGCGATGGCCGCGATGGCTGGGCTGGAGAATCAATCCGCCGATTTCGCTGGGGCCGGACTCGTCTCCATAGAGCTTGCCGACGGTGTGTGTCGTGCCTTGACCAAGTGCAGGCGAAAAGAACTTCTTCTCCGTCAGCTGCATGGACCAGTTGGGGTTGCCAGGGCCACCTTGGTGGGCTCGGACCTGGCTGGTACCGACAACCCCGCCGGTTTCCAGATCGTCCAGGGCGAAAACAAAGAGGTCGGAATCGGTTTCCATTGCCGCCATGCCGCCGCCAGATCGCTTGCGGGGCTTGCCGGTGGGTTTGTCTTCCTTGACACCAGCCGCTTTGCCGAAGCACCGGACCGAGTGCGAGACCTTGTCAGCGATGATGCGTTCGTCCGGCGGCAAATTGATGAAGTACACCATCCGAGCCAGTTTCAGGAAGGTGGAAACGTCTTTGCTTTGAGCAGCGCGAATGACGAACACGGGGCCTCCGGCGGCATCTACACCCGGCGGCTTGTCGCGGCCGGAGTGGGGGATTCACTACTGGGACGGAGTGTTCATGCTGGCCCAAGAAGGAAGAGCTCTCTTAGGCAGCAAACACCCACACTTCATCGACAGGCCATGGTAGACCAAGCCAGTGCAGTCACCAGAGAACATGCGGCTGTGTCGTTCAACTCTCTATTTGACAAGACTTTGCGCTACTTTCGTTGGCGCTGGAATGGGCAAAAGCAGGCAAACCGCCAAGCCGGGTAGGTAGATCAGCGAAACCCACCACACGGCTTGTGCCGGTCCGCCAGCTTGTACGGTGATTGCCCCGGCAAAGAGGGTTCCTCCTGCGGCGACTAGGCGGCCGAAGTTGTATGTGAGCCCTGAACCCAGCGTCCGTAATAACGTGGGGAACAGCAAGGGGACGTATAACGGGAAAATGGCGAAGAGGCCAAGGCCGGTGAACGCAAAGCCGCAGGTGACCCAGTAGATGTTGTCGATGGTGGGTTGGGTCCGATATCCAACCAGTAGAACAGCGAGCGCGCCGAGCATGAACATCAGGAAGGCGAGCCGCGGCCCCATCCATCGTGCGGCGTAGGTCGCGACAAAATTGGCAATGATGTTGACGACGAAATAGGCGACGGTGACTTTGGTCTTGAGCGCGGTAACTTGGGACGGAGCCCAGTCCTTTACCTCAGGGATTCGGTTGATCGCCTGGGGCGTGAAGAAGAGAAACGCCCATGCGACAGTCAGCGCGATGGAGATATGAATCAGCAGGAGAACTGTGGTGCGGCCAATTCCAGGCGCAAAGAGATCACGAACTTTGGGATGTGGCGACGTTGCCGCGGCATCGGCCCATTCGGTTGGCTCGGGTACGGAATGGCGAATCCACATGGTGACAAAGGCGGGGAGTACGCCAACTACAAATACCCATTTGGGATCGAATTGGGCCATCAAGCCGCCGGTCAGAGTTGCGGCAATGCAGCCGCAGATATAGCCGGATTGCAGCAATGCACTGGCCCAGTGGCGGTGTTTTGCTGGCAGTGTTTCGGCGACCAATGCCGAACCGGCAGCCCACTCGCCCCCGATGCCAAGGGCAGCGAGAAAGCGGAAAATGAGCAGGTGCCACCAGCGAGTGGCGAAGAATGAAAGTCCGGTGAAGATGGCGTAGGTCAGGATGGTGAGTGTCAACGTGCGTGACCGGCCGAGGCGATCGCCGATGCGGCCAAAGACCGCGCCCCCGACTGCCCAGCCGACGAGAAAGACCGCCTGGATAATCGAGGCCTTCAGAGAGATTTCGCTTGATAGGTCTGCTGCGGAGATGGAGCTCGCGGTGCCCGCTGCGTCGTGCTGGGCGATCCCCGCCAGCTCCGGCACGTCTCG
>CAYTYD010000253.1:0-4984 GCA_964441555.1 uncultured Phycisphaeraceae bacterium
ACTCAGCACTCAGCACTCAGCACTCAGCACTCAGTGGTTCCTACTTCGTCTTACTTGTCCGCCGGGTTGATTCCCATGCCGCTGCGGTTCGGGCTCGCCGGACGCGCGGGCTTCTTATACGGATTCGTCGCGATCTGCTCCTTGATGTACGTCAACGCGGCATCCAGTTGCGGGTCGCCACCATTCACCATCTTGGATGGATCATCGATCACCTCGACATCCGGATCGGTGCCGTGGCCTTCCACGCCCCAAGTTCCGTCCCGCTCGTAGAAGCCGAATGTCGGCACCGTGATCACGCCGCCATCGATCAGACCCGGATTGCCAGAGATGCCCACCAGGCCGCCCCATGTCCGCATGCCAAAGACTTTGCCCAGCTTGTTGTGCTTGAAGAGCCAGGGGAACATGTCGCCACCGGAGCCAGCCAACCCGTTCACCAGCATCACCTTGTGGCCTTGGGCCGAATCCGGCGGCCACGTCCAGTCCACACCATCGCGCTTGGCCCAGTAGTTTGTCGCCGGGCGATTGAGCAGTTCAATGAACCGCGTTGGAATCTGTCCGCCGCCGTTCCAACGCTCGTCGATGATCAGGCCCGCCTTGCCGCGCTGACCGAAGTACTGCCGGAAGAGGTCGTTCTGCCCATCCACGCCCGTATTCGGCACATAGATGTAGCCAACCGTTCCTCCCGACTGCTCCTCAACGTACTTGCGGTTCTTCTCGATCCACGCGCGATACCGCAGTGTTCCCTCGTTGCCGATCGGCTTCACCAGCACTTCACGCGCCGCATCATCCATGGTCGGCTTGGTGCTCACCGTGATCAGCGTCGGCTTGTCCGCGGTTCCGATGAACGAAGCAAAGATGTCTTTGCTCGTATCCACCGGAATGCCGTTCACCGCCAGCACATAGTCACCCACGTTCACACGCCGCGACTTCACGCCCGGCTCACTCAACGGCCCCTTGCCGTCTAGATCCCACGGACCACCTTCGATGATCCGCGTGATCTTGTACGCCTTGTTGGCCGCATCAAATTCGTAGTCGCAGCCAAGCAGACCCACCGGCACCGACCCCGCGCCTGGCGCGACATCGCCCGGCGAGCTGATGTAGGCGTGACCGATGTTGAGCTCGCTCACCATCTCGGCCTGCAGATACGCCACGTCTTCACGGTTTGAGCAGTCATCGACCATCGCCAGGTAGTGATCACGCACCTTGGCCCAATCCACACCGTGCATCGTCGGCTCATAGAAGAAGTCGCGGTGCAGACGCCACGTATCCGTGATCACCTGCTTCCATTCATCCTTGGGTTCGATCATCGCCCGAAGACCACTCACCGTGACATTCTGGCTCTTGCCGCCGCCCGCCGACGCATCGCAGATGGTCCACGATCCGCCGCGGCCCACCAGCAGCTTCTTGCCATCACCGCTGATGTCAAAGCCGCCACCGGCTGTGACCGCCTTCTCTTCCCTGGAATCATCGTTGAGATCAAAGATCTTGATCCCGTTGCCGCCACCTGAATCACCCACCGTGCCGGTGCGTGCGTAGATCAGCTTGTTATCGTGCGAAACCACCAGGCGACCAAAGTTGCCCGCGGCAACCGGCAACTGGAAAGCGCGGCGTTCGAAGCCTTCAAAATCAATCTTGACCGGCTTCTTCTCATCCTTCTTCTTATCGTCCTTCTTGCCATCAGATTTGGCATCATCCTTCTTGTCGTCGCCTGATCCGGTGCTGGTTCGCTTGCCGCTGAATTCACCCTTGGATTCGCCAGCACCCCACGTGCCCGACATGGAATCACCGCTGATCGTGCCGTCGACCACGACCGTCGTCTGACCCATGACCAGAGTCACGGTGAATTTGCCCGAGGCCTTTTCAAACGTTCCGCTGGTCGTTGTGGTGCCCATCATCGAGATGATTGTCACCGACACCTTGCCGCCATCCTCGAGCGCGAGTTTCAGCTTGAAGGGCATCGGCCCGTTGGGCGTCACCGTGTTGCAGTCCCACACGCCGCTGACACCATCATCCGGCTTCGCGGCTTTCTCGGCGGGCTTGTCACCCTCGGGTTTCTTGTCACCCTCGGGTTTCTTGTCACCCTCGGGTTTCTTCTCGCCGGCTTTGTCTTCCTTCTTGTCGTCTTTCTTCTCTTCCTTCTTGGGCTCGTCCTTCTTGTATTCCTCTTCATCGCTCTTGACCGCGTAAGGGTGCTTCATCCCGTCACGCAATGGGACAGCCATCAGCACTTCCGTGCTCACGTACGCAAATGTGGTATCCATATCCGCATACCTTGGCGAGCCGAAATTCCGGTTCGTCGAGAAGTACAGATAATCGCCCTTGTGATCAAACGCAGGCGAACTCGCGGCGAACATGTCGCCGGTCACTTGCTTTTTCTCGCCACTCTTCACGTTGTAGATCCAGATCGCGCCCAACGACGTATCCGGGTTTGCCTTGGCATACGCGATCCACGCGTTGTCATGGCTCCATGACATCGCCATGCGACTGGCGCTTGGGTCCTGATCCACATCCTTGATCTCGGCCGAAACCTTTCCGCCTTCAATCTTCAGCACCGCAACCTGCAGCATGCCCGCCTTATCGGTGAAGGCCACCATCGATGAATCCGGTGACCACTGCGGGTCATAGCGGAATCCATCCTTGAAGTTTGTCAGCCGCGTCGCCTCAAATTTCACCGCGGGCTTGGGATCTTCTTTCTTGGCTTCTTCCTTCTTGGCATCATCGCTCTTGCTTTCATCCTTCTTGGGTTCGTCCTTCTCTTCGTCGTCTTTCTTGGCATCTTCCGCGCTGCGCGCGTCCGCCGGCCTCACCCACAGGTCATACTCACCATCCTGGTCGCTGAAATACGCGATCCACTTACCATCCGGCGACCACGAGGGATCACGGTCAAACGCCCCATCGGTCCGCGTCAGATTGCGTGCAGGCCCTTCCTTTGCGGGTGCGGTCCAGATATCGCCGCGGGCGCTCAGCACCACGCGCTTACCAGTCGGAGAGATGCTCGCCGCCGACACATTGCGTGAGGCATCGATCGCGCGCGGAGCCACGCTGGGCTTGGCGCCGGGAATGGTCACCTTCACCGCCGTGCTCTTGCCACTCTCCACATCCAGCAGCATCAATTTCGAGCCGAGCTGGAAGACGATCTCGCCGTTGCCATTGGCGCCCGGCCCCATCGACGGCCACTTCACATCATCTTCGGCGAAGGTCGTCACCTGCTTGCGCGTTCCCGACACCGTGTCATACGACCAGATGTTCAGGCGGTGCTCACTTCCGGCATCGCAGACGTAGTACACGGTTCCCGTGTTTTTCCCCTTGCCCCACATGGGCAGCGAATCCGTGCCTTCCCAATCCGTGATCTTCTTGCTGCTCTTGTCCTTGAGGTTCATCACCCAGATATCTGTGGCCATGCCGCCGCGATACCGCTTCCACGTGCGCGTGTCGGTCGAGTGCGGTGTGAACGCCACCATCGATCCATCGTGGTTCACACTGCCGAAACCCGCGTACGGCATCGGCAGCTTCTCGGGCATGCCGCCCGCCGCTGGCACACTGAAGAGCTGGCTCTGTCGTCCCAGACCTGCGAATGAGTTGGTCAGAAACAGCAGCTTGCCATCTTCGGTCCAGTGGCACAGCGTCTCACCACCCGGGTGGTGCGTCACTCGGAAGGGAATTCCCCCTCCCACACCGATCGTGTAGAGGTCGCGGTTGTTGTCGTAGCTGCCGATGAAGGCCAGCGACTTTCCATCCGGGCTGAAGCGTGGGAAGGCCGTCGTCCCCGGAGGCGCCGCCACCGGGCTGGCCAATCCACCGCCGCGGGGAGCAACCCACAGGTTGTTGGCGTAGACAAACGCCACCTGGGAGGAACTGACGGCCGGGTAGCGGAGCATCGCCGCATCCGGGGAGTGCCCGGCATCATCCGCAGCCCAAACCTGTCCACCCACAGCCAACCCAGCGGAAAAGACCAGGGTCTGGACCCACGACACATGACGCTCTGACATGCAACTCTCCGAATAAGGCCGGATCGCGCGTGATTCCAGCCGCCCAAGGAACCCGACAGGATACCCCATTTTGGGAATCCCCACTTCGCCCTTTCACCCCGGCCACTTGCGCCGGTGCTAACCAGCAATCCGCGTCTTCCCCCCATCCGTGGGATAAACCGACCCTCAAAAACCTCCGATCTACCAGATACACGGAGGTTCTCATGTCGCAGGAAAGTCCACAGCCACGCCTCGTCAGCGATTTTGCTGGCGACCCCGACATGCAGGAACTCGTCGATCTGTTTGTTTCCGAACTTCCCGATCGCGTCGCCAACCTGAACTCCACATGGAGCCAGTCGCAACTTGGCGAAGTGCAGCGTCTGGCCCATCAACTCAAAGGGGCATCCGCTGGTTACGGCTTTCCGGCCATCGGGGCCGCAGCTGGCAAGCTCGAGGACGCCATCCGCGTGTCCGACTCTGCCAATCAAACGTCGCTCAACTCTCTTAAGCGCGATCTGGACAACCTGATCGACCTCTGCAATCGCGCTGCCGCCTGAATCCGCCGTCCTCTCCGATCCAGATTTCCAGACTCGTAGGGTGAACTTCAGATGAGCCAGAACAACGCCAATCCTCAGGCCGCCGCAGAAGAGAAAAAGCCATGCGTGCTCATCGTCGATGACTCTCCGGATGTCCATCGCCTGCTGCGCGCGCGGCTGCGCCAGGAGGAAATCGACATCATCAGCGCCACCAATGGCCAGGAAGCCATCCAGCTCGCTCAGGAACACATCCCGGCCATCATCCTGCTTGATCTCGATATGCCTGGCATGGACGGCTTTGAAGTTCTCCGCACGCTCAAGGACACACGCCTGACGGTTGAGATTCCGGTCATCATGCTCTCGGGCCTCGCCGCCACGCAGGACAAGGTCACCGCCTTCGAGCTTGGCGCGGTCGACTACATCACCAAGCCCTTTGAGTTCACGGAACTCCGCGTCCGCCTTCGTTCTGCCCTGAAGCTT
>CAYTYD010000254.1:0-4948 GCA_964441555.1 uncultured Phycisphaeraceae bacterium
CTTTGGCGATCGACTCCCGAGACACGAAGACCGCACGGGCGTGATTGACTTGCGCGCCTGCCTTCAATTCCGCGAAGGGGTTGGTCTTGGCTATGCCGCGACGGATGGCCCAGCGGAAGATCTGGCGGGCGTAGAGGACCGTTCGGCTGATCGTGGCTGGCGCGTAACCGGCTTTGGTAAGACTTGCCCGCCATTCGTCGGCAGCGGCTTCATCGATGGTTGTGACATCTTGGGATTCGGTGAAGTGGTTCAACAGCGCGGCTTCTGCCTGCTTCATTCGCACCAAGGTTGCGGGCTTGACATCGACGCTGGCAAAGAATGATGTCAGGAGCCCGCGCAGGGTGGCGACCTCAGCGGCTTGGCGGGGTTGGCAGAGACCTTGGGCGACAACGCGGGCATACAGGACGTTGTCGAGTTTGTCGAGCCAGCGCACCGCATCAGGATGAGGAACGCTGCCGTGCCGCTTGGCGATGACGAGGTGGCCAACTGCTGCACACGCCGTCCGAGCTTCCGACTTCTCGCACTTGCCAAGACGGATGGTTTGTTGCTTGCCATCCTCATCGCGGAAGAGGATTCGCGCCCGCTTACCTTCCCATCCGATGCTTGCCATAGGTCAACCTTTTTAAACCTTGCTATTGACGAATCAAGCGCCGTTAAGTTTCAAGTGAATTGCCGCGGGGTCAGTCGTACTTGCTGTGTGCAACTGTCATCGCGACGTGATCCGATCAGTCTACCACATGTCTATACATGAGCGCATAGAAGCCCACTGAGCGATTGATCACTGTCGACTCGTTTGGTTGCGAGAGTCGGTGCCGTTGAATCCGACCTTATGGTGCAAGACGCGTGGCGAGTAGGTATCGTTGGGCGCCGGATGCAGGCCGAGTTGCTTGGATTTACGGGAACTTTGGAATTTGAGATGCTCCCCCGGCTGGCTTGTTGAGTTGTTCCAGGGAGTGTCTTGTGGCGAGAAACCTTGAGGAGCGTCAGACCGTCCTTCGCTACGGCCAAATGTCTCCCATGCCCAATCGCCAAACGTCTTGAATTGCCGCGTTCGGCCGTTGGATTTCAAAGTCTCGTAGTCATGCAGTAGTCGCTGCTGTTCGGGTTGATTTTTTGCCAAGTCAGCGAGCCATCTTTTTCTTTGCTGCCTATTGCGTTCCCTTGTGATTTCGAGTGGGATATCCCAGCCATCTCGAATACACGCGGCAGCCCATCCCGTTGGATTCTGCTTCTTTGGCGCCTCTTGTCGGATCCACTCCAGGCGATCAGGAGTTGCATTCGGGTGATCGCGGAAGGAATCAAGCTTCAATTGCGAAAGAACATCAACCGCAGAGGTTTGTTGTTGGGTGTTCTCCTGACCGTTCTTTGTTGTTCCCCCGAACCCCGGTCGGGGTTTTTTTTCGCGCCGATCAGGGTTCTTTGATTTCTGCGTCGGAGTTGCAGTCGTCGTGTCTTGCGAATAGAACCCTGAATCACTGTCGGGGTTCTTGGCGAGAATTGGAATACGATACTGACTTGTCTTGGCAGGTCCGCCAGTACTGACGTACACGCGTTGGACAAGTCCCATTTCTTCGAGTTGTCGAAGCGCACGCTGCAATCCTCGAGGGGTTAGGCCTGCTGCTTTCGACCAATTCAGTACTGACGGGTAGAGCACACCCTCTGGATCTGCCCAACGGATGGCCGCCAGAAGTGTGAGGCGTTGTGCCTTGGTGAGTGAGAGCTCCGACAATCGGTCATGCACTGACCAAGGCCATGCAGTGGTAGTTTTCATAGTTGACCTCCACGTTTAGATTGGGCCTGGTCAAGGTTGAGCCGAGGCATGCCAATTGCGGGCCACGAGCAATCGTCGCGATCGCAGACTGGCCGGGGAAGCTGTGGCAATCTAGAATCGTATAGAGAGCTTGAGTCGTTGACGCTCGCCCCTGATGCAACGGGGGCCGCGTCGTTTTTGGAGGGTGTGGTCATTTCTTTCCCTCCTTCTGTGCTTCGATGTACCGGCGCAGGTCTGCCACGTCGTACAGCCGACGCGACAGCACCTTCACGCTTGGAAGTTCGCCGCGTGTCCGAAGGTTGTCGATGGTGCCAGGTGAGACACCCAGCAGCCGCCCGGCTTCATGACGGTCAACAAGAAGCGGCGCGGGAGTAGTAGGGGTGTTCGTATCACTTGGCACGCGACACCCCCTTGGCAGAAGTCGCGCGAAGTGAGGAACGATCAATCCTTATGGATCGCCCAACGCGGAAGGCATCGAGTTTCCCCGCAGCGATCAAACGCCGGATCGTTGCTGGACTAACTCGGGCCACCGTTGCCGCTTCATCAACTGTGAAAACACCTTTGTTCTTGCGCATAGCAGTGCTCCATTGCTGCGCCAGCGTGACGCAGACAGAGCAGTAAACGCATGGGGCACAGGTGGATGGAAAGTGTGCAAAAAGCCCATGTTTTTAAACATGAAGTGCGAATCAGGCGGATTTCCAGGTGGATGCAGGTGTTTGCAGGTGGCTGCAGGTGGCTGCAGGTGTTCAGTCAACCGGATAGGACGCGTCTGCCCAAGCTGTAAGCACTTTGCGCTTACGTGGAACGGTGGCGATGATGTGGGCCAGTTCGGCGATATACGCCCCCTTCGTACCTCCAATGGGATACATTCGAGTCCGCAGCATTTTTAGCAGCAAGTCGCAGCGTTTGCCAGCGGGCACAGCGGCTTCGCTGATTCTGACCGGGCGTTGCCATTTGTGCTTGTCATCATGGCCCTTCGGCGGTGTGCGCGGTCCCTCCGCTCCATCCGGCGTGTGAGTGGCACCCCTTGCCCCTTCATGCTTCGCATCCTTTGTCGTCGGCTCAATCGCATCGGGCTCCGCAGCAGCAACCCCGCTTCCATGCCCGTCTACCCGAAGGGGCGACATGATTGCTCCGCCATGCGGCAGTTTTTCGCCCCGCTTGGCCGCTTCGCGTTCGGCCCAAGTTTCTATGAAATCCAACAGTTGCTCCGCGACGTCGGGGTGCAACTTGCGAACACTCAGCGGGGGCCGATCCTGCTCCCATTGGGCATCGTTGATCGGGAACCGAGCCCGCCACGCCGCATATGCGGCAACGTCGCGCACCTTATCGCCGGTGCCTTTCGGTTTCGGAACGAGAGGACGCCGGGCACCTACGTCAGCCAGCCCTCCCAACCAGAACAGTGCAATGGTCAGATAGTCAGCATTGGAGAATCGCTCTAGGTCGGCCCGAGCTAGACTTTGAGGATCAGCGGGTTGTTGCCAGTCGTCGGGTTGCGATACGACGATCATCCATGAGAAGGAAACGTGCGTTTTGGCGGCTCGCGCCGCACGATCCTCCGCAACCATCGTCTCCCATTTCTTCTTGGGCAGGTCGCGGTCATGATAAAGCGTGTCGCGGTCCAATGCCGCAAGCGCCGCTGCAGCGCCCTCGCTCTCAAGTTCCCTTGGCATTGTGTTGCTGGTTCCGTACCTACCGAGTTGCTCGGCCAGGGCAATTGGGCACAACCCTTTGACTTCCACAATCAAACATGGGCTGTTGGCACTAGCACCGGGATCCAACAGCCTTCCCTCTATCAACAGCTCGCGGGCCAAAAGACGTTCACGATCATCCATCACCGATGACTCGTGCCGATAGCGTTCTCTAAGAGCCAGTTGGCCAAGAAACGCGGCCCGGATCGCATCGCCGAACCAGCTGTGGTTGCGTGCGAGTGTGCGAACGCGTGCCTGTACCGCACGCAAGCGCGTGATTTTACTCGCCCCGATGGGGGTCACCTCCATGTTTCACCGTCCTTAGTGGGGCCGGAAGGGCGGAGCAGCGGGGACGGTGTGTACCGCTGCCGCTGCCCTCTCCGTGCACGGGGGATCAGCCCGCTACCCGAGACAATTGTTGCTCAATGTCGAGAGTGATTCGGCGAATTGTGGCGAAGCAGACATTTGAGAATTCAACGGCAAATTCAAAGACCGTATCAGTAGAATTAGTGGTGAATAACTGCGGCACCGTCGCGTCCGGCTAGGCTTCGTTTGGCCCGGGCCTGGTATCAAAGGGCCGAACAAGCAGTTCATGCAGATTGCCAAATCAGCTGTCCAGGACGCTGTCCTGTTCCATAGGCGGGCGGCACTCCGGCGATGTGGTGAGCACGGCTGCCGATCGGCGGTGGTTGAGACGCCTAGTGCGATGCGCGGGTCGTCCACGCAACTCCAAAGCGTCGGGCGGATGGGGGGACCACGCGTTGGCGGAGCGGTCGGCTGCCCTGATCTGCTGGTGGTACCAACGGTGCACGGCGGTCGCGAGCGTGGCGATGACAATCTCGCGCCGCTGGGCGGCGGAGTCCACAGGGTCTTGCTGGGACACGAATGGCTACTTCGCGGGTCAACAGTGACCCGCCAAAGAGCACCTAACCCGTCGGAGGACGGGATCACGAATCCGGTCCCACATTATTGTCCGATCGCCCCGTGTTTGGGATTGCGCTCACGCCGATGTCAGGGCCAGACGGGTATCTGCTTGGATGTTGACTCGCGGTTACCGCGACTCGTTGGTACAGCCATCGCCTCAGTACTTAAAGACCCGCCCCAGCGCGTCAGCGCTGGGGCGGACGGGTTAATCACTTCTTGCCGCCGCCTCCCTTCCCGCTCGAGCCACGAGCGGCGTTGCTCTGTGACCGCGGCCCCCAGCCTGACTGGGCTGTCTTGCTCCCGGGGTTGCGGTTGCCAGCGGACTGGATGCGCGAAGCGTCCGACGATGTCATCGGCTTCCCTTGCGGGCTCTGGCTCCCTTGTGACGAATCCTCGACCATGTTGAAACTCCAATGGCCAAGGCCGTGATACCCGACACAGGCGCACGGCCTTGCGCCGATGCGGACTATGAACGGACTGAGACCGTGAGCGGGACGCGTTTGGTGGTCCAGTCGTAACGGCCGCCCCGGGCCTCGAAACGACCAGCGTCGAACGTGACGGC
>CAYTYD010000255.1:0-4935 GCA_964441555.1 uncultured Phycisphaeraceae bacterium
CCAGCTTCGTCGTCAGAAGGGCGAGAAGCTGGATCAACTCATCGCGAATCCAAAGTCTCTGAAATCCGATGTCAAACCGATGGAGCGTCTGGCTGACGTCAAACTCATCATTGACAAACTATCTGACATTGAGAAAGCCATCATCGCCCGCCCAGGGGCGGAAAAGCTCCACATCGATACCGCGCGGATTGCGATTGCCGGCCACTCTGCTGGTGCGCTGACCACGCAAATGGCCATCGGCGTCAAAGTTCGGGGCACGCGGGTTGGAGCGGGGCTGCTCACCCCCACTGATGTCGGCGACTCTCGCATCGCGTGCGCGATTGTTATTTCCGGACAGGGACTCACCAATCGCATGATGACCAAAGATTCATGGAGCGAAGTGGCCAAGCCCATGCTCGTCATCAGTGGCAGCAAGGACGTTTCGGGGATCAGCGACGAAACACCGGAAAGCCGCCGGCATCCGTATGAGTATGCCAAGCCGGGCGACAAGTACCTTCTGTTCATGGAGGGGGCGACGCACTCTTCATATCAGGGCAAGGTCAAGCTGCGGGCGATTCAGGGCGACAATCCTGACGATGCCACGCTCAAAATGATCACGCGATGCACAGAGTCTGCCACCACAGCATTTCTTGATGGCTATTTGAAGAAAGACCAGACCGCGAGAGCGTTTCTGGCGTCTGACAATCTTCCCAAGCTCACCGATGGCAAGGCCGAATTCGCTCACAAGTGATTCGGATCACCGAGCGCCCTGAAACTCATAGATTGATCCAAGACCAAGGATCTGCGTCAATTCGTCCAAAGCTGCGCGGGATTCATGCATGAGCTTGGGGTCAGCGATCTCGCCCGGCGTGAGCGTCACGCGATAGTGCTTTTGCACCCAAGATTCCAACTTGGCAAACTGGGCCTCGTTGGCTTTGCCATCTTTCGAAAGCACGCACCCGGCAGTCACTCCTGCCAGCTCGCGCGGCGTCATCTGCACACGAAGACGCAAACAGGCGGGGCCCCCACCATTGCGCATGGATTCACGCAGATCAAAGTACTTCACTGCATTGATCGGGTTGCGTTGATCCGCCACAATCTGCTCCAGTGAGCTCTGCACTGCAGGGTGATCCCTTGACTCTGTCGGTGCGATGATGGTGTATCCATCACCAACTTGCACCAATTGCGAATTGAAGAGATACGTCGCCACGGCGACACTCACAGGCACCTGCGCTTGTGTCACGCGAATGGGGCAGAATCTCTCCCCCACTGTGCTGCGGCAGGTGTTCAACAACTCCGTTTCATCCAAGAACGCCCGTTCGTGATACATCAGCACCGGGCCGGAGCCGACGGCCACGACGTCGTTATGAAATGCACCACTGTCGATCACGTCTGGGTGCTGCTGGGCAAAGATTGTCCGCGTGGGATCCAATCCGTGAAACCTCGCCACCGCGCGAGATGCTTCAAGTGTCTGTCGTGCGGGGAACTTCACGGGCCTCTTGCCAACCCGGTTGGCGTGGTGCGCGCCATACACAAACAGATGCACGCCCGGACCACCATGCCCATCATGCAAGCGTGTGTGATTGGCTGCCCCCTCATCGCCAAACGCATCAGAACCGGGAAGTGCATCATGCACCACCATGCTCTCGCGATCGGCAAACATGGCCCGCAATGTCCGTGCTGTCTGGGGGCCTTCGATGAATCGATGCGCCATTGAACGTAGATTGGCCACGGTCAGATGCAAGGTTTTGTCCGCCGCATCAACGCTTGGCCCAACGGTCGCGGCGTTGGCCGTCCACATGCAGGATGCTGAACTCACCTGCGCAAGCAGGATGGGATCCTGCTTTGCCGCGGCTTCGATGACTCGCTCATCGGAACCTGTGAACCCCAAACGTCGTAATGTGGGCACATGTGGCCGCTCCTGCGGCGGAATCACCCCTTGCACCAGCCCCATTTCGGCGAGGGCTTGCATTTTGGCCAGGCCCTGCAATGCGGCATCCCGAGGGCGACTGGCACTTCCCGTGTTGCTCTCGCTGGCCACGTTGCCAAATGACAACCCCGCATAGTTATGCGTTGGTCCGACCAGACCGTCGAAATTCGCCTCGATCAGTGTGGCCGCGTCCTGCGCCATGGGTTGCCAACTCCTGATTGAGCGCTCGATCAACCGTTCTTGCGGGCAAACTCGGCCATGAACTGGGCCAGCGCCTTACATCCGGCTTCGGGCATCGCGTTGTACATGCTGGCGCGCATGCCGCCGGTGGCCCGGTGGCCTTTCAGACCGTCAAAGCCTGCCGCGCCGGCATCCTTGCAGAACTTGTCATCGAGTTCGGCAGTCGGGCAGCGGAATGTCAGGTTCATCATGCTGCGTGCATTGGCTTCGGCGTGCCCCTTGAAGAATCCCTTTGATCCATCGATCGCGGCGTAGACGTGACCGGCTTTGCGGATATTCATTTCGTGGAGCACATCGAGGCAGTGCCGCGTGGCGGTGCCGTGTTTGAGGATCCATTTGAAGACCAATCCGCAGATATAGATGGCACCGACGGGTGGGGTGTTGGGGCGCGACTCATCCTTGGCAAACGTGTTGTACTGCAGCATCAAAGGAAGTTCGCGGGCTTTTCTGGTAGCGAGATCATCACGAATGACGATGACGGTGGTGCCCGCCGCGCCGAGGTTTTTCTGCGCGCCGGCGTAAACCAGGCCGAACTTGGTGAAATCCACCGGCCGGCTGTAGATATCGCTCGACATGTCGCACACGATTGGCACACCCGAGGGGGCGTGCGGAATGCGCTGTTTCCAGGTGTTCACGCCATTCTCGACTTCGTGCCACTCGGTGCCGTAGATGGTGTTGTTGCTGCAATAGTGAACGTAGGCAGCGTTGCTGTTGTACTTGCACGCGCTTTCGACGGGGATGTACGCGTGGTTCTTGTCTTTGCTCGTCGCGATTTCAGATACCGTGCCGTAGAACTTGGCCTGCTCCAGACTCTTCTCGGCCCAGTATCCGGTTGTGATGTAGTCTGCGGTCTGGTCCTGCGCCTTGAGATTCGCAGGAACCATGAAATTCTGTGCGGTTGCGCCACCGGTCAGGAAGAGCACGTGATAGTTCTTGGGCAGGTTGGAGATCTTGCGGAAATCCTCAAATGCCTCTGCCAACACCTTGTCAAAGACCTTGCCACGATGGCTGTGTTCAAGAATGCCAATGCCGCTGCCGCCGATGTTCCACACGTCTTCGCGGATCTGCTGCAGCACCTCATCCGGCAAGCAGCCCGGACCCGCCGAGAAATTGAAGATCCGGTTGGAGCCGGATTTAGTGGCTGAGGCCGAAGGCGCGGCGGCAAAGGTTGTCATCTCAGTACTCCGCAAGGGTCAGGACGCAGATGTTTCAGCAGGAGAAACAGCCTACCTGCTGAATGAGGATACGCCGCCGCTGCCCTCCGGGGCGATTCGGCGGAGGGCGCTTCGCTCACGCTTGATGCTGATCCACTGACCCCAAACTTGCCTGAGTGCGCTCAGATCAGGGGAAGGTTTGCGGGCTAATTCACGGTGTTTTCGATCTTTCCGGTTCCCTGGTACACCTTCACCATCCGGACCACTTCACCGGCGATGGCTTCCTGACTCTGGTTGGTACTTGCTCCCGAATGGTGCGTCGACGTCACGGCATGGGATTTCGCCGTCGCGCTCTCCCACGGCCCTTCGGTGCCGCTCGGCTGCTCGCTGAAGACATCGAGCCCCGCTCGCAGACCTTTGCTTGCAATCCCGTCACGGAGTGCGGCTTCGTCGATCACGCCGCCGCGGCTTGTGTTCAGAACGATCGTGCCGGGCTTGAGTTTGCCGATGAACTCCGACCCGATCAATCCCTTGGTGTCGGGGGCGAGCGGCAGGTGCACGGTCACGGCGTCACACTGGGCTGCCATCGCGAGCAACGACGGAGTATCGGTGCCACCCCATTCCGCGCCAAGGTCCTTCGCGTGCTCCTTGGTGATGCTGCGACTCCAGATGATTACGCGCATGTCGAAAGCCAGGGCGCGCTTCACCACCGCGCGGCCAATGGCACCCGCGCCGATCACACCGAGCGTTGAACCCTTCAATCCTTTCGCACCGCCGAGTCCGGTCTTGCCAAATTCCTTCTTGTTCCACTTTCCTTCTCGCGCCATCACGGTCTGATCAACGATGCGGCGGTCGCAGGCGATGAGGAGTCCCATCGTCAATTCCGCCACAGCCACGGCATTCATTCCGGGGCAGTTACATACCTTGATGCCTTTGGCTGTCGCGGCTTTGACATCAATGTTGTCGACACCTGCGCCAGCGCGGATGATTGCTACGACTCCAGAGCATTTCTCAATCGTCGTCGCAGGAACCTTGGTTGATCGCACTACCAGAATCTGCGGCTTAACCCGCTCCACTGCTCCGGGAATCCCGTCGACGCCAGCATCCGGCTCAGAAACCACTTCGCATCCGAGGGCTTTCAGCCCTTCCAATCCCGATTTCTCAAATTTGTCGGCTACCAGAATTCGAAGACTCACGTGCGACTCCCTGGGGTGACTGAGCGGCCCTGACTTCCCGTGCAACGAGTGTGGCAGTGTACCGGCGTCTGCAACGCGCAGCCACAGCCGTCGCGTTCTTCACGCGTCACCTATTTTTCAGATCAACCCATCTTCAGGCCATGGCGTGCGTGTGGGGCACATCCTGGATAGCGCCGTGCGCCCACCGATGCAGCGTCTGGCTGGCGTGGGCCAGCCACCCATTGACCTGATTTGCTTCCACTGCGGATGCGTCCCACGCCCGATCCAGTTCGTACACCACAGGCCCGGCAAAACCGATGCTGCGTGCGGTGCTGATGGCCCGATGGTTCTGCACCGTGCCCTCGCCAAGCCGCACCTGCACACCATCCGCCAGATCGCGGATCTTTATTGAAAGAAGCCGCTTTCCAAGCGTGCGAATCGCGGTTGGCACATCATC
>CAYTYD010000256.1:0-4918 GCA_964441555.1 uncultured Phycisphaeraceae bacterium
GCGCACCATTGAACTCCGCATCCCCGCCGGCACCAGCGAAGGTGACAAGCTTCGCGTGCGCGGTGCTGGCGATTTGGGGCAGGATGTACTGGTCACGATTCACGTCGGCCACCACCCGGTTTTTCGACGCGTGCAGTTCCCCGGCTCGATTCCCCGCCCCGGCTCCAAAGATCTTTACGCCGACCTTCCCCTCACGCTCACCGAAGCAGCCCTGGGCACCACCATCCCCGTACCCACCCTCGAAAGCCCGGTCCTTCTCAAGATTCCGGCAGGAATCTCTTCCGGCAAGCTCCTTCGCCTGCAAGGTCGTGGCATCAAGCCCTCCTTGGGCGATCCCGGCGATCTCTATTTTCTCACGGTCATCGTCCCACCTGCAGCCGCGAGTCTCACCGATTCAGATCGCAAGCTCCTGCAAGACATGGGGTTGCGACAAACTTCTCCACGAGTCGGCAACGAATGGCCCACTTCGAGCGAATAGACACGCACAAGTACGGAAGCAACCCGGGGGATGACTTGGCCTCACTCACCTACCCTCCCCGGACGTTCCTTCCCTCTCGACCGTGTGTGTAAAGGTCGCAACGCCCCAACGGGCGAGCTCTGGGAGAATGCCAAGGGGTCGACCGCGCGTGCTGAAGCAGCGGCATCAACTTTTCGCCTTCCTCCTCACCGTCTCCGATGCCGTGGTCGCATCCGCGGCGTGCTTTGCTGCATGGGGATTCCGCCGCCACATCCTCACCGAAGGATGGCCTACTCACTGGTCCTCTTTCCTCAAAGGACCACTCCTCCTCATTATCGTTCCCGCCGTCATTCTGATGTTCTGGGCGTCGCGGCTGTATCAGGCCAGACGCGATCAATCCGTCGTTCGTGAGGGTTTCGCGGTCATCCGCGCTGCCCTACTTGCCCTCGGCACGGCAATCGTCGTCCTCTGGGCCTCAGAGAGTCAGACGCTGGCCAACGCTCGCAACGCTGGTGCCGATGGGCTTAATCCCTGGGTGCAGTCCAATCGCCTGCAGATGGGTCTGCTGCTGGTTCTGTTGCCCCTCTTCCTCGTGAGCTTCCGCCTCACGTTCCGCGTCGTACTTCGCATGATCCGTCGTCGCGGCCTCAACCTTCGTCACGTCGTGGTCATTGGTACTGGTCGCCTCGGGCAGATTGTCTTTCACACGCTTGAACGCAACTCATGGACCGGTATCCACGTTGCATCGTTCATCTCTCACCATGAGCAGACGCGTCGCACCGAGTGTTTGGGGCGTCCTGTGCACGGCGGCATCGCCGATTTGGAAAAGCTCATTGAAGAGCACAAACCCGATGCCGTGTACCTGGCGATTCCCAACTCCGCCGCCGCGACGATTCCTGGCATTCTGCGCCGCTTGGAGCAATTCGCTCTCGATGTCCGCATCGTTCCCGATGTTCATCCGCGTTATCTGCCGCAGAGCATGACCGTGGCCGAATTGGATGGCATGCCCATTCTCAGCATCCGTGAAAGCCCCCTCTACGGGCTTGGTGGTGCGAGTAAGCGAGCTCTGGATGTGTGCGGTGCGATCTTTGGCTTAGTCGCCCTTTCGCCGCTCATGCTGCTCATCACTATCGCCATCAAGCTCAGCAGCCCGGGCCCCATCATCTTCAAGCAGCGCCGTGTTGGGCTGAATGGTGAAACGTTCAAGATGTATAAGTTCCGCACCATGCTCCCCAAGGAGCGCTGGCCCGCGGAGTATCAGACCGGCATCACCGGCTGGACCGAACGCAACGACCCGCGCATCACCACCATCGGTCGCTTCCTCCGCCGCACCTCGCTCGATGAGCTTCCCCAGTTCCTCAACGTCCTCAAGGGCCAGATGTCCCTCGTCGGCCCCCGCCCCGAACGCGCCGACCTTATCGACGAATTCCGCCAGAATTGGCGCGGCTACATGCTCCGTCAGCACGTCAAGGCCGGAATGACCGGCTGGGCCCAGATCAACGGCCTCCGTGGCGACACGTCCCTCCGCAAACGTCTCCAATACGACCTTTTCTACATCCGCCACTGGTCCATCTGGTTCGATATCCGCATTCTCTGGCTCACCGTCTTCAAGGGCTGGATGCATCCGAACGCTCACTGACATCCCTGAACTCAGCGAAAGTCGCCGCGCCAGGTCAACTGATTCAATCACTTGCCTGAAACGTCGTGAAACATCCCAAGTCAAAGTCACGATCTAGTGGGATTTTGCGTCGCCGTTTCAATCACCCGCATGAATTCCACGGCCATGTGATCGGCCATCGACATGCCGCGAATCGTCGGTTTCCATGCTGTATCGGTGATGGTGAGCAAGTCCTCTTTGGTTAGCTTCCGGGCTAGCGTCGCCACGGCATCAAATTGCTTCGAACTCACTGCGTTGGCCGCGTGCTCCACGCGATCCACACTCACGCCATCTCGAATGCGTACTCCAGTCATCAACAGTTCAGATAACGCCCTGTTTGTCTCTGGCAGTTCGTGATCAACAATCGGCGCAAAGCCCTCATCATCGATTGAAAGGTAATCATCCAATCGGGGCGTGTTCTTGTACCGATGCCCGGCTACGTGTGCAGATGCCGCTGGCCCTGCGGCAAGCCACTGCTCCTGCCTCCAATATGCCAGATTGTGCTGACACTCCTGCCCGGGTTTGGCAAAATTCGACACTTCGTACCGCTCAAATCCTGCCCCAGCCAGCACATCAATCGTGCTTTCCAGCATGTCGGCTTCCAGGTCTTCATCGCACGGAGCGAATTCACCACGAGCCAGTCTGGTTGTCAATTCAGTCTTGGGTTCATAAGTGAGCGAATACGCCGAGATGTGGTCTGTTCCCAGATCTAGTGCGCGGCGGAGGTCATCATGCCAATCCTGCATGCTCTGGCCAGGCACGGCAAAAATCAGATCAACATTGCACCGTGCGATCCCCGCAGAGCGAATCAGCTCGATTCCCCTTTCAACGTTGGCCGGATCGTGCCGTCGATCAAGCGTGCGTAGATGGTGTCTGTTGAACGACTGGGCCCCCATGCTGATGCGTGTGACACCGCCAGCGATCAGAGTCTCCAGCAATGATGCGGAGATCGACTCCGGATTGCATTCAACGGTGAACTCCGTCAATTGCGAAAGGTCAAAGTTGGTGCCGAGCGTGCGCAGGATGTCGCTCCAAAGCGGAACCCGAAGCAAGCTCGGCGTCCCCCCTCCGACAAAGATCGTCTGCAATGGCCCGGCAGCCGGGGCAAGAGCCCGCAGTTCACGCTCCAATCTGCTGGCGAAGGCCTGCTGCCGATCCTGCTGATCAACAATGCTGTAAAAGTCGCAATAGTGGCACTTGTGCGAGCAGAACGGCATATGGAGGTAGAGGGAGCGGGCACCTGAATAGGCCTTTGCAGGGCGAGCATCGAGGTTGCCGATGATTTTCCGGGCTGTCGATGGGGCAGCATCCGGGCGTTGCGGCAGCGATAAACTTGCGGTACGCTCTGGCATAGGGGGAGTGGGCAGGGTGCGGGGGCAGCCGATTCCGGTGTGCTGCCGAACCATCAACAGAAGGGTATTCGCCACGTGGACTTGACACTGATACTCGTGACGCCTGAAGGACGCCAGCAGGAAGTGCCCATTCGCAAGCCGCGGCAGATTGTCGGGCGGAACACCGATTGCGCCATCCGCATTCCGGTGTCCAGTGTCTCACGTCAGCACTGCGAGATCACCGTCGATGAGAAGCGGGCCGTGATCAAGGATCTCGGCTCTTCCAACGGCACCTATGTGAATCGGGCGATGGTGGCCGAGCACACGCTGGCCAGTGGTGATCACATTTGCGTCGGACCAGCTGTTTTTGTAGTCCGAATCGACGGCCGCCCAGCACAGATTGATAGCAAGAATGCTCTTGAGCGGGGTTTGGTCGCTGCCGCCATGGGTGTCCGTCCGACTGATGTCGCTCCGCCTGCAAAGGCGTCACCCAAAACAGGTGCTGGCACTGCTGGTAAGGCCCCGACCAAGAAGGTCAATGAGAATTCCGGCAGCGATCTGGGCCTCAAGCCCCTGACCAGCGACGACAGCAGTGTCGATTTTGATTTCTCCGACGATAGCGACGCCCCAAAGCTTTGACGACTCATTGTATTTGACGAAGTGCCGATTCCGGGAAATCCGGGCTTGTCTGATAGGCGTGACTTGGCGTTCAGGCCTTGGGTGGCTGTGCCGCCGAGCCATCAGGCGATTTGGCTGTGGCGGCGGGCACTTTGATATTCGTGGAGCAGTTTCGGCAACGGACGGTCTTGCCACGAGCCGCGCCGGGAACCGACAAAATGCGGCGGCAGGCAAGATTTGGACACATGATGCGGACGGAATCGTTGGACATGCAACCCTCGCTCTATGGGTGCATCGACACAAACTCTCCAGGTGTCCATTCGCAACCGCTTCGGTGTCGGTTTCCAGGTGGGTTTAAGTGCGTGAACCCTGTCTATCGGACGCACTCGTGGAATCCGCGGCACTAAACTGCTGGTCGGCGGTTTTGCCGCCACGGCAACCGGGGAATCGGCACGGAAGGGTTTATGACGAACGCTCACCAGAATCAGGGTCAGTCTCAATCAGGCATCGCTTCGGCGGTGGTGGGGTTGCAGTGGGGTGATGAAGGGAAAGGCAAATTCGTCGATCTTCTCGCGGCTGAGCATGACGCAGTGGTGCGTTACAACGGTGGTGCCAACGCAGGCCACTCCGTGGTGGTGAATGGCGACCGCTTCAGCTTGCACCTGATTCCCTCCGGCATTCTGCATTCCGGAAAGCTCGCCATCATCGGCAACGGCGTGGTGGTTGATCCCGAAAAGTTGATTGACGAGATGGACAACCTCGCCAAGCGTGGGATCGATACCAGCTCGCTCATCGTGAGCGATCGTGCCCATGTCGTGATGCCCTATCACAAGGCCGAAGACGAGATTCGCGAGG
>CAYTYD010000257.1:0-2415 GCA_964441555.1 uncultured Phycisphaeraceae bacterium
GTCGAGATCTCCGTCGGCGCCGATGCCACCTTCGCCGGTGGTGTCGTTGATGGCGTCCTCTACGTCCAGACCAATCACAACGCCCCCAACTACAAGGTCATCGCGATCGACCCCAACAAGCCCGACAAGGCCAACTGGAAGGACATCATCCCCGAGAAGTCCGATGCCGTCCTCCAATCCTTCTCCATCGCCAAGGGTGTGATCGTCGCCGATTACATGGCCAAGGCCATGACCCGCATCGAACTCCTCGATAAGTCCGGCAAGCTCATCAGCCAACTCAAACTTCCTCAGGATGTCGGCTCCGGCGGCCTCGCCACCGAAGAGGACCGCACCGAGGCGTACCTCTCCTTCACCAGCTACAACTACCCCTCCACGATCTTCAAGGTTGATCTTGCCAAGCCCAGCGCTGAGCCCGAACTGTGGGAGCGTCCCGCCGTTCCCGTCGATCCCACCATCGCCGAGACCAAGCAGGTCACCTACGTCTCCAAGGATGGCACGCCCGTCACCATGTTCATCGTGCACAAGAAGGGCCTGAAGCTCGACGGCACCAACCCCACCATCCTCAACGGCTACGGCGGCTTCAACATCTCCATGCAGCCCGGCTTCTCTGCCACCATCTTCCCCTGGATCGAAGCGGGTGGCGTCTACGCCGTCCCGAATCTTCGCGGCGGCGGCGAATACGGCAAGAACTGGCACGAGGCCGGCATGCTCGGCCGCAAGCAGAATGTCTTTGATGACATGATCTCTGCCGCCGAATTCCTCGTCCGCGAGAAGTACACCAATCCGCAGAAGCTCGCGGCGACCGGCGGCTCCAACGGCGGCCTGTTGATGGGCGCCATGATGACGCAGCGCCCTGACCTATTCAAGGCCATCATCTGCGCTGTCCCCCTTCTCGACATGGTCCGCTATCAGGACTTCCTGATGGCCCGCTACTGGGTCCCCGAGTACGGCGATGCCGTCGCCAACAAGGAACACTTCCAGTGGATCCACGCCTACAGCCCCTACCACCGCATCAAGCAGGGCACCAAGTATCCCGCCGCACTGATCACCGCTGGTGAGAATGACACCCGCGTCCACCCCCTGCACGCCCGCAAGATGGCCGCCGCGATGCAGGCGGCGACCGCCAGCGATCAGAAGGAACAGCCGATCCTCTGCTGGGTCGATCGCGATGCTGGCCACGGCCAGGGCAAGCCGCTGAATCTGCGGATTCGCGATGTCGTGGATCAGCGCATCTTCATCATGTGGCAGCTCGGCATGCTTGGGAAGTAATCGAGGCACTAGGCATTAGGCACTAGGGTCAAACCAAAGGCACTTCGTCGCAGGACGAGGTGCCTTTCTTTTCTGAGTGCCGAGCCAGATCATCCACACAGAATACCCTAAGCAGACGTGTGGCCGTATTAACTCGTAGACCCTGCAATTGCTGATTCCGATTGCAAACTAAACCATGCCTCCTCAAGCGTATCGGGATCTCGTTCCTCGCGAGCATTGAGTCCGCGTACAGCGCATTCGATGCAATCCTCCAAATGGTCACGACGTACATCCACAAGTTCCGCTGCAACGCCACGTTCTTTGAGATACTGAACCGCGAATGTAGAATCCAACTGACCGCCCAACCCGATAGCGATACACCGTGCCGACGCAGGCACTGCCGATAGCATTTGGGCGGTCTCTTCACGGTCTGCTCCGCCGCCGTTGAAACCCCAGATAACGACTAAATCTGCATCTCTCAATACGCATCTGACGGCAATATCAACATCTGTAGTCGGATTGGACAGGTGATCTTGCTCATGACCCGGTGGGACGAGATCGGGCATTCCCTGACTGGCTTCAGGAGGCCAAGACGCATGAGAAAACGTGCCAAATGCGACATCCTTCAGCCGCATTGCCCTGCAATTATTGAACTCAAGCCCCAAAGTCGTCCGTGCAGCAATGGACCCATGTGGCTTCAATACTGGAACATGATTGGGTCCACAATCCAATACTTCAAATCTTACGTACTCCGGTTCATAAATTGGATAAACGCCGCTCAGCTGCAGCATGTACTCTGCGACCAAGTCATAGTTGTACGAGACGACTGACAGTCTACACGAAGAATGCAACCTCTGGAGTACTCTTGCTTGCTGATGTTGGCCGATGCCAGATCGTAAAATGCCGCGTTGCGAAATTCGGTCATATGTTTCGAACAGTCGCCACAGGTAGTCTCGGAGCTCGATGCTTGGTCCACCAAGTATGCCCGAAAAGGTTCTCTTCTCCTTTGAATAGTTGAGGCGTGTCGTGCCCTTTTGACGTCCACAGAATTCGTAGAACTCCGTACCAACCGGACAGTTTTCCGCTTGCCATCTTCTAAAGAGCGATGGGTAATTCTGTGGTGTCCAAAGAGCATTCCGGTGCGAGTGCGAAGGAATCTCCACAACG
>CAYTYD010000257.1:2425-4892 GCA_964441555.1 uncultured Phycisphaeraceae bacterium
CACCGTGGCCCCGATGATCGCGGCGTCTGGGACACGCGATTAGCAGACGGCACGAGTGATGCGAGATCAATACGGCGAGCCTCGGGAATTGAAGCGTTCACTCCTATGGAAAATCCATTGCCCACAATCGCGACAGCACGAGGTCGCGAGTCCAATGCGTAACCGCTTGGCTTGCTAAGTCTTGGATTTGGTGTGTGCCTGCGAAGGAATTGTGACTTCTCCGGGCCGAAGAAGCACGAGTATTCACCACCTTGAATCACACATCGCTTGGAGTAGTTGAATCGCGACCAAACTGGGGGGCCAACGCGACGCGAGACATCGCAGCAGCTGTATGACACATGCGTGCCCGCCGAACTTCGGAGAATGAATGCACCATGATTGCGATAAAGCGGATACAGCCACTCAGCCATTCCATATGATATTGATAAACCAAGTCAAAATCGATTCCCAACTATTTACTGCCTAGTGCCTGCTTCCTCGTCCACCACCACACAAACACTCCATAGCCCAACATCACCGCGGCACCACCGATCACCCACAGCGGCCCTAGCTGGTTCCACAGCAGATAGATGTTCAGGCCAGAGATCACCGCGCAGATCAGCCACCCCACCACCTGCACCCACATCGCGTTCACGAACCGGCCCATCTTGGCCTTGCTACTCGTCACCATCATCAGTGGAAAGATCGCGAAGGGCAACTGCATCGACAGCACCACCTGCGAAATGACCAAGAGGTCCACCGTCTTCTTCCCCCCCGTCATCAGCACCACGGCCAGGGCCGGAATGATCGCCAGTGACCGCGTGATCAGCCGCCGCGCCCACGGCTTGATGCGGATATTCAAGAACCCTTCCATCACAATCTGCCCCGCCAACGTCGCCGTGATGGTGCTGGATTGTCCCGAGCAGAGCAGCGCCACCGCGAACGCCGTCGCCGCAGCCCCGCCCAGCGCCGGTGTCAGCAGCTCATGCGCCTGCGCCAGTTCCTCCACGACGATGCCGTTTTTGTGAAACACCGCCGCGGCAAGGATCAGGATCGCGGCGTTGACAAAGAACGCCAGCCCCAGCGCCACGATCGTGTCGATCGTGTTGAACTTGATCGCGGCCGATTTCTCCGTATCACCCAATCCAAAGGCCCGCGTCTGCACGATCGAGCTGTGCAGATACAGGTTGTGCGGCATGACTGTCGCCCCCAGGATCCCCAAGGACACCAGCAGCGCCTCCATCCCCGGCATGCTGGGCGTCACCGTGCCTGCGGCGACTGCAGCCCAGTCCGGTTTACTCAGGAAAATCGTGTAGACAAAGCACAGGCCGATCGTGCTGACCAGCGTCACAATGATCGCTTCGATTTTGCGAAATCCAAAATGCATCAGCGACAGCAGCAGCAGCACATCCAGCCCGGTCAACAGCACACCCCAGTGCAGGGGCAAACCGAACAACAGGTTCAACGCCACCGCAGAGCCGATCACCTCCGCCAGGTCGCACGCGATGATCGCCAATTCGCACAAGAACCACAGCGCGATCGACGTCGGCTTGGAGTAGTAATCGCGGCAGGCCTGCGCCAGGTCCTTCCCCGTCACGATGCCCATGCGGGCACAAAGCGTCTGCAACAGCATCGCCATCAGATTCGATGCCAGAATCACCCACAGGAGCGCATACCCGAACTGGCTGCCACCCTTGAGGTCCGTGCCCCAGTTCCCAGGGTCCATATACCCCACTGCCACCAGGTATCCCGGCCCTGCAAAACCGAGCAACCGCCGCCACCACGGAGAGGCCGCGAGTTTCTGCACATCCACCGTGCGATACACCTCGGAAAGTGAGGGGGCGGTTTGTCCTGGTTGTACGCGTTCAATCAACGCCATGAAAGTCCTTTAGGATCGCCGCCAATGTCTTACGGATTCATCGGCATGAGCCATCAATACAGGCAAGTTTGCTTCATCAAACTCTAGCGCACACTCCAGTGATTGGCTTCGACCTGCTGATATGTCCGCTCAAACCGCAGGAATTCGACGTGCCCATCGCAATAGGAGTACCACTGCCCCTCCCCATATCTGCTTCGCCGAGCCGGGCTGGTCACTGGATGCCGCCCATCCACCTGCTGGGCCCACGCCGTCGCACCAGGTGCCCCGGGAAACAACTCCGCTGGCGGCGCGGCACGCCCATTCTGCCAGTAGTAAGGATCCGATGTGCTCGTGCTTTCCGACCACGGGTCCAGACACATGTCGAAATACTCACTCGACCAGAAGGGATCCTCTGGCGACGACACGGGCAACACATCGGGGACTGTCACCCCCACCACCTGATCCCACTTGCTGTGCCGCAGGGTCGAGAAAACACAACTGCTGGTGCGCTGAATATCCCGCAGCTTGGCCCCCACCCCAGTGATCATCCCATTATCCGTGAACGACCCCCACATCGCTTTCACATTCCGATCCCGGTCGGCAGGATCAAACCACACGTTGCCTTTGTGC
>CAYTYD010000258.1:0-4871 GCA_964441555.1 uncultured Phycisphaeraceae bacterium
GACGTGAATGAGTGCTCTTTGCAGTGTGCACACGCTGCGCAATAGCTTCGCGCAGCCGCTCCGGCTCGGCCACACCCCGCATCACAGCGCCAGCTTGGGCACCCGCGCTGCTGGAAATCACGATCGTCCCCGCGCCGATCAACCGCTCTCGCGCTGAGCGGAAAATCTCCACTTGCGCCACCTCTTCCCAGCGAATGCTCACGCTCTGGGTTCGGATCACGCCGCGGGTCACCTCCACCTCATCACCACCCAACACCAGCGTCGCACACCGCCATTCCAGAATCTGCCACACCAGTCGCGCCAGCACGAAAATCACCGTGATTACGACCAATTGCGCCGCGCTGGGATGCTCCATTTCCCACAAAGAAGCCATGGTCGCGCTCACCACGCCGCACACGATCACCGCGATAAACCAACCGATCCGTCCCACCACCACCCAAGGCAACGCGGCACGCTCCACCACCACACGTTCGGCCCGCATGTCACTCACTGGCCGACCGCCTCCTGCTTCAACACTGCGATCGCCGGATAATTCCTGTAATAGCCGTCGTAATCCAGCCCATACCCCACCACAAACTCATCGGGAATATCAAACCCGACATATTCAGTTTCAATTTCGGCCTTACGCCGCCACGCTGGCTTGCGCAACAACACACACATCCGCAAGCTCGCCGGCTCTTGCTCGCTCAGCGCGTCCTTGATTACCGCCAGCGTCTGCCCACTATCCAGGATGTCATCAATCACCAGCACGTGCTTGCCCTTGAGATCCATGGGCAATTCACCACGGATCTTGGCCCCCTTGCTCTCGGTGCTGATCCCCGGATAACTCGACACCGTGACCACCCGCAAGCTCAATTTCAACGCCATCTGACGCATCAGATCCGCCACAAACACAATGCCACCGGTCATGATCGGAATCAGCACGATGTCATTGATACCCGCCCCCGTTCGCGCCACATCCGCCTCGAGTTCACGCGAGATCTGGCTCCCCAGTTCCGCCACCCGGGCCGCGATCTTTGCTTCATCCACCAGGATTCTTTGAATGTCGCCGTGCATGAGGCAGCAAGGATAGGTTCGCCGCGCAACCGCCAGCCCCCTCCCATTCCCGCTGTTCTCCTCCAGCATCACCCCTCGATCTGGTCTAATCTGCGCACCATGCCCTCGTCCAGTTCGCGTAACTTCACCACCCTCTCACTTGCCGCACTCGCCACAGCGCTGCCCCTGATCGGTGGCTGCTCCCTCTTCCGTGGCTCATTCGGCTCTGGCGGCACCGCTCGTCTCGAAAGCGTCCAGACCCCTGCCAAGCTCGAAGCCAATCTCCCCACATCCGCCTATCTCGAAGCCGGCGAGTACGCCGCCGACATCTACATGACCGACCTCTCCCCCGGCGATCTCCTTCCTCAGGCAGATCTCAAAGGAACCTGGGGCCAGTTCATTCACGTCCATCTCTTTATTGAACCAAACGCAGGCGACACCCCCATCTCTCGCGATGCCTGCACCACCATCGTCCGCCACCTGGTGATCAGCGACGGCCAGATCGGCCTCTACGGTGGCGGCGGTTTCATGCAGCCCGGTGGCAAACCCGGCGACTCCTCTCTCGGCGGCTCTCTCGCCGATGCCACTATGAAACCCATCACCCACACCTCCGGCTTTGTCGATCGCCTCGGCTCCAGCGTCTTTTCCGGCTCCGTCGGTGGTCGCCGCGATTCTGAGGAAGCCGCTCGCCTCCGCAAAGGCCTGCAATCCCTCCTTCTCCGCCTTCCCCGCGATCCCCAAACCGGCATGCCGCAGTCTCCCGCCTCGCCCCCCACTCCCTGATCGACCTTTCACCCCCCACTTCCGGGCATCCCCTCCCCCCGCGCCTTACCTTTCGCCGTGCCCTCTGACCCTCGCGCCACCCCGGCCATGCAGCAGTACGCCCGGTTCAAAGCCAAGAACCCGGACGCCCTCCTCCTTTTTCGCATGGGTGACTTCTACGAACTCTTCGATCAAGACGCCGTCACCATCTCCAAAGCCCTCGGCCTTACCCTGACCCAACGTTCCGAAGGTGTCCCCATGGCCGGGATGCCTTACCACCAGCTCGATACCTACCTCCGCCGCCTCATCAGCCAGGGGTTCCGCGTCGCCGTCGTCGACCAAGTCGAAGACCCCACCAGCAAAGCCGCCAAAGACCGGGGCATCGTCGCCCGCGCCATCACCCGCGTCATCACTCCCGGCACCCTCGTCGACGAAACCCTCCTCGAACACGACGCCACCACGCGCCTCGCCGCCATCCTCTTTACTGATTCCGGCGAGCTTGCCTCCGCCGCAGCTGCCATCCTCGATGTCTCCACCGGCGAGTTCATCCTCACCGATGGCCCCATCGACTTCATCCGCGACGAACTCGCCCGCCGTGGCGTGCGCGAACTCCTCTATCCCGCTACCGCCGATGGCAATCATCCGCCGCGCATCACTTCCCTCGCCACCGCTCTCAACCTCAGCCCCACGCCCCGTCCTACC
This sequence comes from uncultured Phycisphaeraceae bacterium, assembly GCA_964441555.1. Taxonomy (GTDB): domain Bacteria; phylum Planctomycetota; class Phycisphaerae; order Phycisphaerales; family UBA1924; genus F1-120-MAGs238. The sequence continues at coordinate 2,500 of CAYTYD010000258.1, forward strand.
TGGAACTTTCGTCCTGCCGAAGCCCTCGACATCCTCCAGAAACACTACAAAGTCTCAACCCTTGCTGGCTTTGGACTCACACCCGTCGATCTCTCCCTCGGCCCCGCCGCGGCAGTCATCGACTACGTCCACCAGACGCAGACCGCGACTACAGACGATGGTCTGAAAAACGCCCCAGCCCTCAAACTCCCCTCTCTCAATCACATTCAACCCCCGCGCCGCTTGGAGATGTCCGGCACCTGCATCATTGATGCCGCCACGCTCCGCTCTCTGGAAATCGAACGCACGCTCCGCCCGGGCACAGTCGCGGCCAACAACGGGGCCAATGGTGGCATCGACGGCTCACTGATTTCCGTCTTCATCTCGACCGGCGGCGGCTGCACACCGATGGGTCGCCGCACACTCCGGGAATGGCTGGTGCGCCCACTCGCCTCTCTCGAGTCCATCCGCTCGCGGCACGACGCCGTCGCCACTTTGGTCGAACAGCGACGACTCATGGATGAACTCGGCTCCATCCTGCCTCAAATTCAGGACATGTCCCGCATCGGTGCCCGCATCAGCGTGGGACGCGCCACACCCCGCGACATCGTGGCCCTCGCATCCAGCGTGGCGCATGCTGCCGCCATCTGCGCACAATTGGATCACGCCCCCACGTTCCGCGTGCTGCAAGAGCGCCTTCGTGCCTCACTCACGTTTCTGGTACCCCACGCGCACGACATCTCTCGTCAGTGCGTCGATTCTCCCCCTCCTCACCTGCGTGAGGGCGGCCTGATCCGCGATGGCATCGATGCCGAACTCGACGAAGCGCGGCTCTTGCAAAAAGATGCCGGTGCATTCCTCGCCGAATACCAGGCCCGCCTCGTCGCTCAATACGACCTGCCAAATCTCAAGGTCGCCTTCAACAAGATTTTCGGCTATTACATCGAACTCCCCGCCGCGCAAGCTCGTTCCGCCCCGCCAGAACTTCGCCGCACCCAGACGCTGAAAAACGCCGAGCGGTACACCACTCCGGAACTCCGCGACTTTGAGAACAAAGTCACCACCGCCGAAGCCCGCGCCTTGGAACGCGAGCGCATCCTCTTTGATTCCCTCTGCGAACGCTCGTTGCCCCTGGTCGCTCACGCCGCCGCGCTGAGCGATGCCATCGCCGAGCTCGATTGCCTCGTCGCCTTTGCCCGCACCGCTGTCAAGCTCGATTGGAAACGGCCGGAACTCGTCGATGGTCCAACGCTCGACATCGAACAAGGCCGCCACGCCGTCCTCGATCTCACCCTCGGCTCGCGCTGCGTCCCCAACGACAGCGCCATAGGCCTCCAGCCACCCCACTCTCTTTCCCTCATCACCGGCCCCAACATGGCGGGCAAATCAACCTACATCCGCATGGTTGCCCTCACCGTCCTTCTGGCGCACGCCGGTAGTTTCGTCCCCGCTGATCGCGCCGTCATCGGCCTGACCGATCGCATCTTCACCCGCGTCGGCGCTGACGATGCCCTCCACAGTGGCCAATCCACCTTCATGGTCGAGATGACCGAGACCGCCAACATCCTCAATCATCCCACGGCTCGCTCCCTGGTCATCCTCGATGAGATCGGCCGCGGCACCAGCACACTCGATGGCCTCTCTCTCGCCTGGGCCGTCGCGGAATACCTCGCCATCCGTGGCACGCGCACCCTCTTTGCCACCCACTACCACGAACTCACCGACCTCGAAGCCCGCACTGACGACTCTCTCGTCGCCAGAGTGAAAAACCTCCACGTCGCCGTCCGCGAATGGGGCGAAGGCGACACCGCCCAGATCGTCTTTGTACACCGCATCCTCCCGGGCAAGACCGATCAGTCCTACGGCATCCACGTCGCCAAACTCGCAGGCATCCCCGTCGATGTCATCACCCGGGCCCGCGCCATACTCGCGTCGCTCTCTGTCACTCATGCCATGACCAGCGAGCCGGGCCAGCCAGCGCCAGCCCCTCGCACATCCTCAAAGCGTGCCGATACCACCCGCATCGCACCTCGCGCGAGCGACCAACTCGCCCTCTTCACCGAGTTCGTCCCCCACCCCGCCATCGATGCCCTGCGCGAAATCAAGCTCGATGCCCTCACACCACTCCAGGCCTTCGACACGCTGCGGCAGTTGCACCTGCAAGCGACCACCAAAGATTGATCCCCAGATCCAGTGGCTTCTTTCCCCACCTTCACACCAGCGCACTTTCCGCTCTGCAACCCCTGCGCCCTCGCTTGAGATTTTGCGCGTATAACCTCTGCGGACCTTCACCCCCTCACCCGATCCATCTTCCCGCATGTCGATCTCGTCTGTACCACCTTCGTCCGTTCCTGTTGGCCCCATCAATTTCAAGGCCGCGCAGGCCTACGAGA
>CAYTYD010000259.1:0-4854 GCA_964441555.1 uncultured Phycisphaeraceae bacterium
GCACCACATGAACCAAAACCACCCATGCGGCAGCCGCAGTCACCCCGTCCAGATTCACCCACCGACTCACCGTCGATGCAAAGATCCCAATCAGCATGCCTGGGAAGACACCCAGCGCAAGCATCGCGGCTGTAAGAATCCGAACACCCCTTGATTCCCCACGCCACGCACAAACTGCCGACAGCAAACAGACGCAAAAACCGCTCACAATCGCAAGAAACCCGCTATCGCGCAAAGCAACTCCACTGACACGCCAGAATGATCTCAAAGCCGCGGCAGAATCAACCGACCAAAGGGCAATCGCCACCGGAAACACTGCCGCGCATGCCCAAATCAGCACCGCGCACGCCTGCTGCCCCGTAGTCGCCCGTGGCACGCCGCCAGCCACCTCATTCGAAGCTGGCATACGTCTCAGTGTCCTCCAGACCACCGCCGCAACGCTCAGCGACAGAATCATGAATGGCCACGTGTTCAGCCACAGCGCACCCCGTTCACTGAACGCGGTCTGATCCATTAGTTTCCACACTGAGATGGCCAGCGTCTCAACCTGTGCCACATGCAGAGGAACCGCCGAACCACACATCAATACCGCACATGCAAGCCATGCCTGCACGAGCCCTGGCATCAGAAGTCTGAGCCATTGCTTCGCACGCTCCGGCTTTCCCAGCGGCTCAAGCCGCAGCATGTCGAAAACCGACGGCTCTAACGATCTCACGTGTGCGGCCACTATCGCCGCGGCGAGCGGCAACACCCAAAGCGCTAGCCCCAATCCCGCAATGCCTTTGCTAATCATAATCGGTAGACTGGTCCACCCAGCAACCACTCCCCGCTCGATCAAGTCCCCAACCCAAGTTCCCGGCCCGCGAAACGCATTCAGGCCGACCGACGCCATATAGGGAGGAAGCAGCATTGACGCGGCAAACCAACCCACATGCCGCGGGTGAGAGAAGGCTCGGGCAATCGGTACCGCCAAAAATACGGCGACGAGTCCTATAACACAGGCCCATACGAGCGTGCTGAAAAGTGGCACCCACACCGACGGTGAAGCCACCGCAATCACACAACTGAGGTTATAGGACATAGCTCCAAACATAACTCCAAGAGTTTACCGGTATGCGGTCGCACGCGATCTGCCCCAAACGGCCCCATCGCGGGTTATGATGTTGGTCCATCTATGGGCAAGACTGAAAGCAAATCCGCGAAGCAAACTGGCAAATCGGGAGCGAAAGCCGCCCCGGAAACCGAGAGTGGGCCGCATGGCGGCCGATTACGACGTCTGGCGGGGATGCTGACCGCTGAAAGGCTTGACGTTCTGCTGGTCACCAATCCCCTGGATGTGGCCTATCTGACTGGCTTTCTGGGTGGCGACAGTTACCTGTTCATTCCGAACGACAAGTCCAAACCGGTATTGGTAAGCGACTTTCGGTATCAGGAAGAGCTGCAGCCCCATGCCCACCTGGTGCAAATCGTCATCCGCAAGCGATCGATGAGTGAGGCGGTGATCGATGAACTCAGCCGCGGAAAGGTCGGTCGACTGGGCATTCAGGGCGACCACATGACCGTGGCGGAGATGAACGGCCTGAGTGCCGCGATTCGCAAGGCGGGCGTGAAGACTGTGCTGGAACCGGTGACGGGCCTTGTCAGCAAGATGAGGGCGATCAAGGACGAGACCGAGATCAAGCTGATTCGCAAGGCAGTCAAGATCCAGGAAAAGGCACTGGAAGAGATCATCCGCAAGATCAAGCCGGGCAAGACAGAGCTTGAGGTTGCTGGTCGCCTGGAAGCTGAGATGAAGGCGCTGGGAAGCCGCGAGCCGGGGTTTCAATCGATTGTCGCGACCGGCGCGAATGGATCGCTCCCCCACTATCGCCCCCACGATGTGAAGATCGCCAAGAACGATGCCCTGCTGATCGATTGGGGCGCGGTGTATCAGGGGTATCACAGCGACATGACGCGTGTGTTTGCCCTGGGCAAATGGCCCAAGAAGATCAAAGAAATTTACACGATCGTGCTGGATGCGCAAGAAGCCGCGGCAGCAGCGCTGGCACCGGGCAAGAGCACGGCGGACATCGACGCCATCGCGCGCAACCACATCAAGAAAGCCGGATACGGCGATTACTTCGGCCATGGTCTTGGGCACGGGATTGGTTTCAATGGCCATGAAGAGCCGCGGCTCACCAACATGCTTTCGGGTTCGATTCTGCAACCTGGACACGTTGTGACCATTGAGCCGGGAATCTATCTGCCGGGAATCGGCGGCGTTCGCATCGAGGATGATTATGTGATTACGGAGAAGGGCGCTGAGAATCTGTGCTCTTTGCCCAAGGACTTGGACTGGGCGACGATCTAAGTCGCACTCTGGACCGCACGAGCATCTTCCTTGCTCAATGGGGGAAGACGCCTGACACACTCGGAAAGACACGATGCTCGACATCAAGACGCTCAAGGACCTCATTCAACTCATGAAGGACAATGACCTCACCGAGGTCAACCTGCAGGACGAGAAGGAAACCGTTGCTCTTAAGCGCGGCAACCTCAACACGGTGGTCAATCACCAGCCGGTGATCTATCACGGTGGCGGCCCATCCATCGGCGCGATGCCGGCGATGGCGGCTGCGCCAATGGCTATGGCTCCGATGGCATCCCCGGCTGCGGCACCCGCAGCAGCGCCCGCCGCGGCGGCGGCCAAGGCGGATGCAGATGCCGGACTGGTCGCGATCGAAAGCCCGATGGTGGGCACGTTCTACTCGGCTCCGAATCCGGATGCCAAGCCGTTTGCTGCAGAAGGCGCGAAGATCAATAACAGCTCCGTCGTTTGCCTCATTGAGGCGATGAAGGTGTACAACGAGATCAAGGCCGAGAAGAGTGGCACGATCACCAAGGTGCTGGTGAAAAATGGGCAGGCCGTTGAATTCGGCACCAAGCTGTTCCTCGTGAAGCCGGAGTGAGCGTGATCGCACTCACGCCAACTCAAATCAGCGAATCATCGTCGGGATTGCCCAACTGGTCCCCTTGGCTGATTGGCATGTTGCTTGGAATTGGCGTGTTCGTTGCATGCCGCCTCTTGATCCGCCATCACTGGAAGAAAGTGCGGCAAGACCCGACGGCAGGAGAATTCACGAGCGTTTGGACGGATGTGATTCTGCGTGTCGTTTCGTATGTTGGTGTATTTGTTTTTGTTCTCTGCGTTTTGGGGTTGGCGGCGATGCTGTTTGGTTCGGGCAATGGCTCTGCACCGTTGCCCAATTGATCTGGATGGAAAGGGTGTCTGATGTTCAAGCGTGTCCTGATCGCAAACCGTGGTGAGATTGCCCTGCGCATCATGCGGGCCTGCCAGGAACTCGGCATTCAGACCGTCTGCGTCTATTCAACCGCTGACAAAGATGCGCCGTACCTCAAGCTCGCCGATCGCGCCATCTGCATCGGCCCCGCTCCATCCAAGGATTCGTACCTCAACATCAGCCGCATCATCGCGGCGGCCGAGATCGCCGAAGTCGATGCGATTCACCCCGGCTACGGATTTCTTTCAGAACGTCCGGATTTCTCTCGCGCCTGCCGCGATTGCAAAATTGAATTCATCGGGCCATCTCCCGAAGCCATGCAGGCACTGGGTGACAAGGTGGAATGCAAGCGCACCGCCAAGGAGAACGGCGTGCCGGTTTTCCCGGGTTCGCCCGACGCCATCGAAGATGAAGACAAGGCCGTCGAGATCGCCAACAAGATCGGCTACCCCGTCATCATCAAGGCCTCCGCCGGTGGTGGCGGTCGCGGCATGAAGGTCTGCCAGAATGAAGCCACCCTCCGAGCCATGCTGCGTACTGCAAGCCAGGAGGCGCAGGCGGCCTTCGGTAACGGCGCGGTCTTCATTGAGAAGTATCTGGAGCAGGCCCGCCACGTCGAGATCCAGATGCTCGGTGATAAGCACGGCAACGCCGTGTACCTGTGGGAGCGCGACTGTTCACTCCAACGTCGCCACCAAAAGGTGATCGAAGAAGCCCCTGCACCGCACATCGACCGCGAGAAGTTCCGCAAGGTCTGTGAGTCTGCCGCGAAGATGATCAAGAGCGTCAAGTATGCCGGCGCCGCCACGTGCGAATTCCTGCTCGATGGCAAGGGCGATTTCTACATGCTCGAGGTCAACACCCGCGTGCAGGTCGAACACCCGGTGACCGAGCTGATCACCGGCATCGACATTGTGAAGATGTCGATCTTGATCGCCGCGGGCGAAAAGATCCCCTACAAGCAGGACGACATCAAGATCAAAGGCCACGCGATGGAGATGCGCATCTGCGCAGAAGACCCGGCGTACGACTTCCGCCCAAGTGCTGGCAAGATCACCACGTGGGAGCCGCCAGGCGGCCCCGGCGTGCGCATGGATACACACGTGGTCACTGGGTATGTCGTCCCCCCGAATTACGACAGCATGGTGGCCAAACTGATTGTGCACGCCGACACACGCGAGCAGTGCTTGGACCGCGCGGCACGCGCACTCCGCGAGTTCAACGTCGGCCCCATCAAGACCACCATCCCCCTCCACCAGAAACTGGTCGCCAATCCGGATTTCCGCAAGGGAGGCGTGGACATCAAGTATTTGGAACGCTGGCTCAAGGCCCAGCAGCCGGCAACCTAAATAATGCTGGTTTGGTGATCGGACCTTGGTACGGAAAGTCAAGGTCTGCCCAACCCTTGAAAACCAGTGTGAGGCAGGGAACACCCCTGAATTTGTCGGTTGATGGGTCGACACGAGGGACAAAGGTTCGTAAACTTTCAGAACTCTGTGAAAGTTCGACCCTTCAAGAATCGACGATTTCACAGGACGAATCTTGGATGGAGAATCGCTGGTGATCCCCAACC
>CAYTYD010000260.1:0-3644 GCA_964441555.1 uncultured Phycisphaeraceae bacterium
CCATCACCGGCTCGTCGATGATGCCAATGGCCTCGCGGTGGATAGCGGATGCCAGTCCGCCCATGAGTCTGTCTTTCGATTCGCTCGTGAACTTGAACCCTTCGACCCGCCCGTGGTGCTTGAACTGGATTCGCTCGGTAACAGGTTGGCCTACACCCGTCGCGTCCATGATGACCTTGGCGTTGGGGTGGTCAGTGATGTGCTTGCTGATGCGCCGCTCAGTCTCTTCCCAAGGAACCTGATTCCAGCGGTCGAAGATGCACGGCATACCGGCGGCATCCAGCCCCGTGACCACCGTGTAATCCTTCTCTTTCGCAAGGTCCACACCGATGACAGCGGCTTTTGTATTGGTCAGTTTCTTGAGGCACTTATTTATCTGCGCGATCCCGAACGGGTTTCCCGCGTCGTCGGCTGGTTCCGCAAGGTACAACTCACGGAATACCGCCTCGGGCAGCACCCGCTTAGCGTCCTCGATTTCCGATGCGTCCAGCACCCCGCCGCGTACCGCGTCGTACGCCGTGATCTTGGTGTATTGGAAGTCCGGTTCACCGGCCCGTGCCCGTTGCCCCAACTTGTACGCCCAGTTGCGGCGGCCCTTGACGTTTCCGATGACGCGCACCTTTCCGCGTGTCTTTGTGAGGGTCGAACGTACGGCGGTCCAAGCGTCTTCCTTCACGCGGGAACCCTCGTCGATAACCGCCGCGTACACGTCTTCACCGTACAGGGTGTCGGGCTTGTCGCCACCCTTGAACCAGATGGTTGCCCCGTTGACCTTCAGCGTGATCGTGAGTTTGGTTTTGTGGTAGCCCCAGAACTGTTGATCTGGGTCCACACGCATCATCATCCGGTACATACGTGAGAACGCAATCTCGGCCACGCCGTAGGTTGGCGCGACCCACCAGTAGTTGCGGCCATCCTTGCCGGTTGTCCATGCCTCATGCAGAATCCAAGTCAGACACCCGACAGTCTTGCCTGCCTTGGTAGACGCTTCGGTAATTGCATAACGTGCATCATTGAAGAACGCCGAGTGTTGCTCGGGATAGAGGCGGGGGAGTTGAAGGGTCAACTCACTCACTTATCAAACTCCACTTTGAGTACGCGAACAGTGGTTGCGTCTGTCGCCTTGCCCCCGTCGATGCGTTCGTTCTTATCCCGCAAGTGCTCATCCGCCTGATCCACCTTGTCGGCCTCGATCGCCAACTTTGCCGCCGCGATTCGATCGCGTGCAATAACGGACGTGTCAATAACCTCCTCTGCCATCTTCAACACCTTGTCTTTCATGGCCTTAGACACGTTCCACCCTTGGCGGACGGCAAAGCGTGCCATCTGCAAGTCCTTCCCGCGCCGGGTAGGGTCTTCCATGAAGTCACTACGTTGCGCTTCCTCGCTCATCGTGCCCCCCTTACCAATCGCCCACGACCCATCATGCGACCAGCGGTGGCCGATTGTGGGTACTGATACGCGCCGTAGTCGCCGGTGTACCACATACCGCGAACGTCTTTCGTGGGCTTGTACGCTGGATTCAGGAACGTGCGGCGAAGCGTCGAATTGCTCGCCAACTCCAAGGATTCCGACGTGCGGTAGAACTGTGCGGACGTAGACGATTCGATGAACTTGGGGGCCTGTGCCCCGGTGCCAGATTCGATCTGGGTGATCCACTCGGTCTTTGTGTCAAACGCCGTGTTCGATGAATACCGCGCCAGCGTGGGCGAGAACCCAAGGTACGCATTGGTGCGGAACTCGTGCGCGGCCGCGTTCAGTGAGTTGTCCGACACACACAGGTAGCAATTCGTGACCGGCTTGGCGACGAACCCGATCGCACACCCGTACACGCGGTACGTGTAATTGGTCTTGCCCTCATAACTAATGAAGTAGCAGTCATTGGAATTGCTGCCCGTGTCGATCATCGAACAGCCAAGGAATCCCACACCATCGCCGGAATCGAACGTGCCGGTAAACGTGTGGATGTTGTAGCCGAACCCGCCTGAGCGGTCGGAGTTGAAGCGGAACGCGCACGACGTGAATAGCGGCTTGTGTGCAATGCTCGTGGTCTTGCGCAAGAGCAACGCACCAGAGTTAGACGCCCCGGCGGGTCCGCAACGCTGGAAGTCGAAGTTGCAGCGGTCAATCCACACGCTGTCGTACAGAGACATCTGCACGGCATCGACACACCGGCTGGACCGGAGGATCGCGTTGCGGCTTGCGGTGCTATCCCAGTTGCCGGCGTAACTCGGCATGTTGTTGAAGCCGAATGGGTTCGCGTTCGCGTCGTCGTCGTACATGTACGAGGTGCAACCCTCGATGAGAAGACCATTCACGAAGTTGTTCGACAGCCCGTTCGTATGGCAGTAGAAGCCGGTGAGATTGGTTGCGGCCTGAATCGACGACCCGTCCATCGCTATGTGGGTCTTGACGTGGGCCACACAGTTGAGGAACCGCACGCCGTTGACTTGGTTGGACGCACCACCCGCGAAGGCGATGAAATTGGTACTGGACTTGTAGAGCGTTCCCGAGTCGAAGCCCACAAACGTGTGGTTGACGTTTGACCCGGTGCCAGCACAACCCATGCCGTGATACCCGGTATCGTCAGCCAGCCCGCCACAGGTGTAGTTACCGTCGCCGCCCTGACAGATGATCGCGTAGCCATCGGCGGTTGAGTACGGGTTGATGTTCCAATACCGCGTGAGCGATGCGTTGATCGAGCAGCCCGTGCATGACGACAGCGTATCACCCTGATACGCGCTTGATCCAGCCGATGCCGCGTATGGGTTGGCGGCGTTGCGCCCCCGGATGATGCCGATGGTTACCGTGTTGGGGTCCGTGCCATCGGTAATGATCGTGAGTGAGCCGGTGCCTGAGTTGTAATTCCAATCCCACGTAGCAGCGGGTACCGCAGCGTACCGCAACTGGCCCTTGCGAAGCGTGCGGCCACCCTTGCCCGCGACGGTCTGTGTATCGTAATTCCACGTCACCCCGTCGATGTAAAGCCCGGTGTTTAGAACCTTCTCGTAGGTGTTGCCGGAGATGTTCAGCCAACTGCCGGACAGGTTCGCGGTATCGCCCCGGATCGTGCACTCGCCGTAGTTGATAACTTGGATGCCGGTCTTACTCGTGAGCGTGAGTAGCCATCCGGTATCGTGGAAGGTCGCCGCAACGCCATACGTCGGGCGGAAGGTGCCTTGCCGATAGATTCGGTCGCCCGTACCCGCCGATGCTAACCATGCCGCCGGTGCCACGCCGGTGTACGTCTTCCACGCCGTGGCCATTGTCAAGCCATCGTTCGCATCGTTGCCGTTTGTGCCATCCCAGTAGCGGTCTGCCATTGGTCATTTCCCCATTTCCCGGCGTATCTTTTCGCGTTCCTGCATACGGATCATCATGTCATGGTCCTGCTTGATCTGTGTCCGAATGTCCTGTATCTGTTGCTCGTGGTAGGTGTCGGCGGTTCGCAATGGGGCGATGAACACACCACCGATGGATGCTGCCAGTGCGATGCACACGCCAACGGTCTGGACCATGAACGGGTAGTTGGCTTCTCGAGATTTGCCCAGCGAATCGGCGATCTTGTCGATGCTCGCGTTGACCTTGGACACCTGCTCATGGATCACCTGCACGTTCGATTCGAGCCGCGCCATGCCCGTTTC